>JADFGN010000478.1 GCA_022567695.1 Candidatus Poribacteria bacterium
CTTTGCCACACGAGTGGATGAAGACCGCGTGGGACCGTTGGGCCGAAACACAGAAGCTGGGGGATGCGCTCGAGGACCGGTACCCAGGGTTTGACATCGGGCACATCAAAGCTGGGGAGGTAGTGGGTTGGCGCGGTGAGTTGGAGTGCCAAGCCGCGGCGGCAGGCGAAGCGTGGAAGCCCTTGCAAACCGCGGTATGAAGGAGTACTCGTGTCACTGCTCGTGGATGAATGTATGAAAGTTGGTTAGGGAATATATCACGTCGGCCAAGCGATTCGACCGCCCAGAGTATCAACCCATCTTGCAACGAATCAAACAACCGTTGCTTGTTGAGCAGAGGATATTAAAGCGCATATTCAAACCCACAAGAGAGCAGAGCGATTGGCGTTGCTAAGAGATCGCATGGCTCGAATGTTAAAAGAGTCTCAACAACAAGGTGGTCCACTCGCTCAATCCGATTTGGCAGCCTTTTTTTCTTTTTCACCAGCGATGATTTCCAACCACCTTTCAATCTGGCAGAAGGAATAAAGAGGAAATCTTGCCCTATCGAGGCAGTGTCCATGACATTGGCCCCACCTTGACGCATAAAGTACAGGCCATCGAACGGATACTTGCAGGAGAGCCGCTCTCAGAGGTTGCCAGCGCATTAAACCACAGTTTGGGTGATATTGAACGCTACTACAAAACCTATAATCAGGTTGAGATGGCAACAACCATCTGTGATGATATTTCTAACATTGCTGCTATGACAGCAATGAGCTCCGCTTTAGTTGAGCAATACTATCATTTGGTAGAGAAATATGCCCCGCAAAAGATGTTGAAGAATCAAAATCGTTCTCAGACGAATACGAATCCGTGACAGTGAGCATTTGAAAGGAAACAAAGATGCCAGTTCGTTCGTATCGCGACCTTGACATCTATACCTTGTCATACAATTTGGCTTTGGAAGTCGATTTTATGACTCGCTCTTTACCGCGCTACGAATTTGCTTTAAAGGTCGTCAGATTCGGCGTTCTTCTAAAGGAATTCCAGCGAATATTGCCGAGTGATATGGTCGTAAACGTTATCGTTTAAATACGTCAGATTCATGGTCTATGCGCTTTCTTCTTGTGATGAAACCACCGTGCATATCGAATGGCACGGACTGGTATCATAAAAGCAAATTTCAAATTCTAAATTGAAAATTGAAAATTTGCAGTTTGCAATCCGAACCCCGATAGATCGGGGCAGGTTTCTTAATCCCGTGCAACGGGGCTCTGCCGCATTCAGGCTGTGCAGAGGTTCAGTTTGGAACAATTAAGCGAGATTGTGCACGGACTCAGGCAAGCACCTGTACTTAAGATCAATCCGCTTGATGGTCCCACTTTATGGTAAAATGGTCAATGAGTTGACCCATCTCTGGTGAAAAACTGGATAAATGACTTGAGCGGTATAATCCGCTCGTAACTAAGAGGAGTTGAGTGAGGAACAAATGAATCGAATCTTGGGCAAACCGCCCGAATACCAGTGCGTGGGTCGTTTCCCCACTCCTAGAAATGTTATTCTTCGACTCATTGTTGGTATTGATGTTTCACAAAAAAAGCTTGATATTTCGATGACCGATGGCGGATGTATTGAGTACATCGGTCAGTTCGACAATGACCTAGATGGCTTTGCCCATCTAAGAAAGACACTGCTTGTAGCTCAAAAGCTAAGGGATAAAGAGGAACTTGTGTTGATTCAATAACCGACCGGCGGCTATGAACAGATGTTAGCTCGGTTCGCAATTTCTAATGAGTGGCAAGTGGCTCTGGTTAATCCCGGTCAAGTTCGCCAGTGGATAAAAGCCATTGGAACTCGTGGCAAAACCGATCGCCTTGACAGTCAACTGCTGGCTCGATATGGAGCAGAAGTCCACCCACCACTGTGGACACCACCGCCCGAGGAAGTTGAGCCGCTTTCTCATCTGCTCTCTCGCCTCGATGATTTAAAAAAGATGCTTCGTGCTGAAAAGAATCGACAACACACAAGCAATACCCAACCGGTTTGTTCCAAAACGGCTCGGGAAAGCATCGACAAAAGTATCGCTTTCATCGAGCCACAGATTGAGATTGTTTCAAAGGCGATTTTAGAGCATTTCCAAAATCATCCGCTCTTGGCTCACAAAGCGGAGCCACTCAAGAGCATCCCTGGCATCGGCGAAAAGAAAGTCATTCCTCTGCGGGTGCTATTGGAGCAGTTTTCAACCTTAACCCATGGCAGTGCGAATGCAAAGCAGCTAACCGCTTATGTCGGACTTGACCCGGTTGACCATCAAAGTGGGAGTCGCGTCTTTCGTCGGTCCACCATTTCCAAGCGAGGCAATAAGCGGTTGAGGTCTCAATTGTATGTCGGTGCCCTTGGCGGGATTCGAGGCAACAACCGACTTCGTCATTTTTACCACCGACTCGTTGAGAAAGGGAAATCCAAGAAACTGGCATTGTGTGCCTGTGCGCGAAAAATGCTCGTTTGGTCATGGGCTGTTTTCAACACCGACCCATCATTTGACGCGGCAGTGGGCAATCCCGCCTTCGGTGCTGACGAAACGGCGCGGTGACGGATTCTCCGTTGATTCGTTGCGGCACTTCACCCGCCCCCAACTATGACGAGGCGTGTGCCGCCGAAAGTCCACGCGATTTTGTCCACAAACTCAGCATCGTTCGTTGCGGAACTGAGGGAATCCAGAGTCTGGATTCGTTTCATTATCCGAGCGGAGTTATGGCCGGCAAAGAAAATGGAGGGGTTAGAAGATGAATCCACTCCATTGTGTCACATTATCGGCAAATCCATCGTCACGGCAAAAGAAAACTCTGCCAAGAACAAGTGATCGGCGGAAAATTTGCACTCCCGCTCCGCGAGGACTAAGAAGTTTGCAGTTTTCAATTGAGAATTTGCAATTTCTTGAACATTTTGACTTCGCCAACAGCATCAACGTCACAAAGCACAATGTGGACCGATTTTTCCCGAAAACCTCCGGTCTTAAAAAATACAATCGGATGCCTGAAGATTGATCTCAAAGTCGGCTTCACATATTGATATTTCCAATTTGCGGCGCTTCGACCATTTGTCCGACAAGGCCGGACGAGCACGGCGCTTCGACCATTTAACTCATACAAACACCATCCTGTTCACTTTATTTCTTGACTTTCATGAGAGAATCTTATGCCAAGATCCAGGAAAAACGCAGTAATGGCGCAGGTTCCGCTTACAATAAAATGCTTAAGTCCGTGCCATTCCACCGTAGGGGGCGGTTGCCATCTCGTCCCCGATAGTTGTTTGTGCTCTTGATTGCCTATCAAGAGCGGTGTCATCGATAGCAACCTAACCCGACGTGCAATGCAACATTTCGTTGACCCATACATGATTCCGAAAATAAGTGATAAAATTCTATCAAGTTTTTTTCGCCAACTTGGGACTTATATCACGACACCCATTTTTCGAGGTGCACGGAGAAAAAATGAAACGACTACGATCACTCATCAGACAAGCCCAAAATGGTGACCTCGACGCTTTTGGAGCAATCGCGACGCAATTCCAAGATATGGCGGTTGGTTACGTCTACTCCTTGCTTGGTGACTTCCATCTCGCGCAGGACGCGGCTCAAGAGGCGTTCATCCGCGCGTTTCGAGATTTGCATCAGCTTCGTGAACCCAATGCGTTTCCGAGTTGGTTTCGGCGGTTGATCCTCAAATATTGCAATCGATTGACGCGGGGCAAACGGTTTCAGACAGAGCCGTTAGAAGCAGCTATTGATTCGGTTGCTGATGGACGGTTGCCCGATACAATTGCGATTGAGCGGGAGAACAAAGAGAATGTTCTAGCGGCAGTCAATGCACTTCCTGAAAATGAGCGAGTCGTCGTGATGCTATTTTACATGAACAGTTATTCGCAAAACGAACTCGCGTACTTCCTCGAAGTGCCGCTGACCACGATTCATAGCCGTCTGCACACGGCTAGAAAGCGTCTGAAGGTTGTCTTGACACATCCGAGTGGAGGAAGGATACCCCAAATGGTACGAGAAAATCTGAAAGCGAACTTACCATCGAAAGATGACCAATTCGTCAACAAAGTCCAACTGTTCAACGCCATCGAATCGGGACAGGTGGAGAAAGCCAAAGCCCTGCTCATCGCAACCCTTTCGCTGGTCAATGCGACGACAGAGGGTAGTCAGACGCCGTTGCATCTTGCCGCCTCCCGTGGACAGAAGGATATTATGCGGCTGTTTCTGGATCACGGCGCGGGAATCAATGCCAGAGATAATGATGGTCGGACGCCGCTGCATTTTATGGTGAAGTCGTGTACTCGACCCGATATTGCAGGACTCTTGCTGGAAAATGGCGCCGAGGTCAATACCATCGATAATTTCGGTACAACCCCGGTGTCCCTCGCTTTGTATCACTATATGCACAGCTATAGTGGCCATGGTCGGCACAGCGGTTATATGTGGCTTGCTGAGTTCCTCTTGAACAGCGGCGCATCGCCCGATGTTTTCACGACGATGTTGATAAACGACGCCGATGATCTCAGAGGCCGATTAGAAAGAAATGCCATGTTAGTCAATGCTCGGCTAAAAAGTGATGCCGATTCGGTAGGTGCGATGCCGCTCCATTACGCGGCTCGATTCGGCAAGGTAGAGATGGCAAGTACTCTGCTCGAACACGGTGCCGACGTTCACGCGATTGACGATGACGGTCGGACGCCGCTGCATCTCGCTGCCCAGATCAAACACTATGGTCCCGACGCAACAGAGTTAGAAGTCAGCATCATCAGCATTGAATCGCGACGTCCGGCAATGGAATTCTTGCTGGAGCAAGGTGCCGAAATCGACATCTGCACCGCTGCACAGTTGGGCGATGTCAAGCGCATCGAAGTGTTTCTCGATGCCGATGCAATGCAGGTGAATCGGCGAACCGTTCACGACTTCACGGCGCTTCACCTCGCCGCTGCATACGGGCATAAAAAGGCAGTCGAATACCTGTTGGCACACGGCACTGCGATTGAAGCCAAGGAGGAGATGGGGTACACGCCGCTGCTAATGGCGTTTTGGTTTGGTCATCTGAAGATTGCGAAGTTGCTCCTGGAGTGGGGGGCGGACATCAACGCAGAGAATAACTGGAACAATGCTGCCATTCACATCGCCACGAAAAGGGGTGACCGTCAAGCGTTGAAACTGCTCGTCTCACAAGGTGCTGACATCGGCGCGAGGGATAGTGGTAATCGGATGGCGATGCACTTGGCCGTACGAAATGGCGAGGTTCGGGTCGTCGAGTTTTTCCTGAAGCAGGGAGTGGACATCAACGAGTCGGGCGGCCCAGATTACACGGCGTTGCACATGGCGGCACGGTCTGGACGTGCGAGCGTGGTTCGATTCTTCTTGGAACATGGGGCTGAGGTCAACATCCGCCAACGGCAAGATGGAGGCCATGCACCGCTCCATACAGCCGCGTGGAGAGGATTTCCAGATGTTGTTCGATTGCTCATTGCCCACGGCGCAGATGTGAATCTCCCGAGTCGTTCTCTAATAAGACCGCTCCACGAAGCTACCTTGTACGGACACACGGAAGTCGTGCAAATTCTGCTTAAAGCGGGGGCCGAAGTCAATGCAGAAACGGATGACGATGAAATCGCGCTGACTTTCGCTGCAGAAAAGGGGCATACTGAAATTGTCAGAATTCTGCTCGAAGCGGGCGCAAATGTGAACTCGGAAGATGAAAATGGCGATACCCCGCTGATCTGTGCAGTTGATGAAGGACAAACGGAGATTGTTGAGATTCTGCTATCCCACACCGCAAACGTCAATGCCAAAAATCACGATGGTCAAACACCGCTCCAACTCGCCATCGAAAACGGCTTTGAGCCGATTGCAGACCTTCTCCGCAAACAGGGCG
>JADFGN010000479.1 GCA_022567695.1 Candidatus Poribacteria bacterium
AGACCGTAGCTATCACGCTTATCGGCGATGCGGCGTCTGTGACGGTCACAGCGAATCCGGCGTCTCTGACAGCGGATGGAAGTTCTACGTCTGCAATAACGGCAACGGTTACAGATATTAATGACAATCCTGTCACTAATGAAACGGTGACGATTGCCGTCACAACTGGTTCCGGGAGTGTCGGTGATGTGACCAACAATAATGATGGCACTTACACCGCGACTTACACCGCAGGCACGGTTGTAGAAGTGGTTACCATCACCGCCATAGCCTCTAACGCCGGATTATCAGGCACGGGTACCATCACACTCGCTTCTCCAACGTTAGATGATGATGATGAGCCTATAGATGACCCTCCCTCTATAACCAGCATAGGTGGCAAAAGTCCTTCTGAATCGCACAGCGTCGAAGCAGGTTCTCAGATATCCTTAATTGTCCAAGCGTCGGATCCTGAAGGCGACACAATAACTTACTCAGCGAGTTCGCTGCCAACAGGCGCGACCTTTGACGCCAGCACCCGAACATTCTCATGGACACCGACAGCAGCTCAAATCGGTGCCCATACTGTGTCCTTCACCGTTTCAGCCTCCGGAGGCTCAGACACTGAGTCCCCGACAATTAATGTATTGGAAAAACTGACGGTATCGATTACCAGCCCCGCTGAAGGCGAAGAATTTTTTGAACTTTCGGTGCCTGTATCAGGGGCGATAACTGCCGCCTCCTCGGTTACAATAAACGGCGAAGCCGCTACAATCGTTGGTAATACCTTCACCGGTACCGCTACATTCACAGCTTTCGGGGATCAAACCATCACTGTCGTCGCAACTGCCTCCGATGGAAGGGAAAAATCCGCAAGTGTAAATATAACATTGGAACAAAAACTGATAAAGTCCGTCGTAGTCACGGGAAGTCCGGCTAAAGTTGGGGATATAATTACTGTAACCGCAGTTACTAAAACCCCCGGCACAGCGAGTTTCAGTATTGATGGCGTCTCCGCTGCAACGGGTGTGGTAATGTCCGAGACAGCGACGAACACATACACTGGTGAACATACCGTTTCCGCTGGTGAAGATGTTGATAATGCAACTGTTACAGTAAATTTTACGTCGGATTCAGGCAAAACTGAGACTGATACCGGTCAAACCGTGACGATAGATACGATGGCTGAAATCACCTCGATAGATGTCAGCGGAAGCCCGGCAAAAGCTGGCGGAACGATCGACGTCACATTAACTGCCGAAGCAGGTGGTACTGCGACATTCAGCATAATTGGCGTTGGTGATGCCACGGATGTACAGATGACAGAGGCCCCCCCCGGGACATATACAGGGGAGTACAAAGTCCAAACGGGCGATAATGTTACAGATGCCGACGTAACAGTTCTGTTCGCTGATGCCGTGGGCAATGCCGAAACCGCTGAAACGAAGGTCACGATTGACACAGCAATTCCCGTCATCTCTGCTGCTACTATCGATAAAGAGAGAGTCCGAAACGGTGAGAGCTTTGAGATTAGCGTGACAACAGAAGCCAACGCCACTGTTAGTGCAGATGTTTCTCAGATTGATACAACACAAACGACAGTGCCCCTCGAGCCCGTTGATGGCATGTACAAAGCAAGCGTTACCGTCAGCGAAGAGAACACGGCTGAAGACGGCATGAAGACGATTACTGTGACTGTCACTGACGCGGTTGGAAACGCAGCACCACCAATTGAGATCCAGATTTTGCTTAAACAGCTCAGTGAGTTTACCCTTCATCTCTCCAAAGGTCTCAACTTTATGAGTTTCCCGCTCAAGGATGAAAGGATTACCCGGTTAAGCGATTTTGCCAATCTCATAGAGCAAGATGATGTCCTGATAGTCTTTTACGACACCGATAAAGCGAAGTTTTCGTCTTGGTTCGAGGGTGCTTCAACTTTTTCCGATGTAGAAGTTCGCGGTGATACAGCCTATATCGTGATTCTGAAAGAACCAGTTTCAGTCACGTTTGAAGGCGTCGCTTGGGATGGAATGACGGCACTCGATAAAGGAACAAATCTATTTGCAGTCCCTGTCAACGTGCCAGAGATAAAGCGTTTAAGTGATTTAGCCGCTTTTATCGGCACAGAAGAGCTATCGACAATCATATTCCAGGACAAGACTGAAGGAAAATTCAAGGTTTGGACCCCGAAGGATGTAGGCACTCCTACGGATATTGAAGTCGAAGGTGGTGTAGGGTACATATTGACGATGAATGATGCGGTAGAAGAGCTCACCTTTGTCGGTGATGCGTGGGAAAACACCCCCATAACTGCAGCACCGCCAACTTCACGCCCATATCTATCCAGAACCGCTACGGCCGTCATGGGCATCACAGGCCTCGTCACCGATGCTGAGAGCAAGGCACTGCTCGACAGGGTTGAGATTTCCGTTGAAAACGAAAACAGGAACTTCCCTCAAGATAATAGTGCTTTCACACGCCAAAGCACCGGTAATGGCTCAACAGTGAACGGTGGACAATTCACTGTTGTCCTCGCTGACTTCATCGGGAATAACGTCGTCAAAGCAGGCGATGTCCTTTCCATCACTGCCCGCTATCCAAACGAGACTTTCAGCGAAGAGACGATTCGCTACACCGTCACGGAGGAGGACACCCGGTTAAGTCGGATAACCCTTCCGTTAATTTCTCTCTATCGTTTGCCTGCAAAAACGGAGCTTTTGCTCAACTATCCAAATCCGTTTAACCCGGAAACGTGGATACCATTCAAGCTCTCCCAAGAAGCTCACGTAATTGTGAAGATCTATAATGCGACAGGAGAGTTGGTCAGGCGCGTTGATTTGGGGCAAACCCCTGCCGGAACTTATCTCAGCAAGGAGAAAGCGGTGTATTGGGATGGCAAGAATGCGCTGAATGAGCGGGTCGCTTCCGGCGTTTACTTCTACTCTCTGGAAGCTGGAGATTTCCATCAGACGAGGAAGATGGTGATTTTAAAATAATTTAACAATACATAAGGAGAATGCCCTATGAAAATAATGAAATCCACCTTCAGCTTCGCACTTATTCTTTATCTGTGTGCTTCTCTAAGTGGTGTGCCCTTTGTACTATCTGCCTCCGCAAAAATCACACCGAAGTCTGTCAACGGCGGAACAGAGCTAATCACGATTGTCAAAGGTGATTCTCTCTGGAAACTTGCCACAGAGCATCTAAACGATCCATTGCGGTGGAAGGAATTTAAGAGCTATAATGACTTTACAAACCCAGATCTCATCTATCCGGGCGAGAAATTGCGAATTCCAATAGGCGCGGCCAGAGAGATGGCAGGCAGCCTAGAGGCAGAAGCTGCTGCCACTAAATTGGAACTCGAAGGACTCAAAAAGCTGTTGGAAGAAGCCAATGCCGCACAAGAATCAACTGGCAAGACAGTGGGTAATCTCGAAAAACAGATTGCCGAACTTCGTGAGCAGAATCAGAAAATCCAAAGTAATTTGGAATCATTAGGTGCTAGTGTACAACAATCCTCAGAATCAAATGTACAAGCTGTTGATAAGCTTGGTGAAGCATTAGCGTCAGAATATAAAGAAGCTGAAGAGGAAATTGGGAAAATCAGTAACCAAATTGAAGCCCTGCAAAAAAGTCTAGATCAAAGGACTGCTGAGCTGGCAGAACAGCAAATGAATGTTAATGCGCTAAATACCGGCATTCAATCTCTTTCAGATGGCATTGATCAGAATCGAGAAGCCCTCGGCAAACTCGACAAACTGATTAGAGAAGTAGAAGGGCCCGTAGAACCACCGACTAAACAAAAGCGGACGTTTGCAATTCTTGCTGCCGTTGCTGGTGGACTCGCATGGTTTGCGGTTAATACAATAGGTCGTGACTGAGTTTTCTGCTAAAATAACTTGTAGGCAGGGAAAATGCTTTACAGCATGCTCCCTGCTTTTTTATTTCCTATCTAAATCATGACAACTGCCGTAGAATTTCAACATACGATGGATCGTTTTATCGAACTTTACGGCGACCGAACAGGTGAAATTGGGGATGCAATACGCGGGGGACTTGCATGGATCGAAAATACCAAGGTCGTCTTGCTAGGCGGTAATCGGGAAGCTGTCTATCATCTGTCCGATTGGCGCCGATTTTCTCGATTGGTCGGTCTTGCGCAACAACTCAGACGGCCCGTACTTTTATGGAATCTATCCTTCCGAACCGAGACAATAGCACAACAGGATTCGTCCCTAGTCGTACATCATGCGTTCCAAAACAGTCAGTTGCAATTGTTGAAGCTATCCTATCCAATCATCGGGGTTTTTGATAACTATCAGTATCGAGTGTCACTCGAATCCGAGCTAGCCACTTTTGATGGGGCAGTATTAGTAGAGAGTGATAACAGCCCTCTTAGCAACGAACGCTCTTTTTCATCGCGTATTAAAATCGCATCTTGTCAAGAAGATGCCAAGGTGAAAATTGCGCATCTGCTCAATCAAGTTTCTGTCATTCCCGCTGGCGTATTGGTTTCTGATCGAATCGATCGAATTCAAAGGATAACCTTTTCAAGTCGGCTGAAAAGCAAGCCGAGCAAAGACATTGACCTTTGAAACAGTTTGTACCAACTTTATGAGAGGCAAATCCGATGTTTGAAGCAAAGTTAAGACCCCAAATCAGTTTGATACTTTATCCCATTGCAAAAAAAATAGCTGCGTTCGGTATCACCGCAAACATGATTACTTTGCTCGGCTTTCTTGTGAATTTGGTTGCGGCTTTTTGCATTGCAACCGGGCGGCTGATTCTCGCCGGGATTCTCATCTTAGTTGGAAGTAGCTTCGATATGATGGATGGTGCCGTTGCCCGTGCTGAAACCAATTCTAATTCTTCGGGGGCTTTGTTAGATTCTGTAATTGACCGATACTCGGAAGCTGTTATCTTTTTCGGTGCATTCCTTTATTTTTATTTTCACTCCAATCTTTTGGGCGTTATCTTTGTTTTTGCATCTGCAATTGGGTCAATTCTTGTTAGCTATATTCGTGCGAGAGCTGAAGGCCTCCAGATCGAATGCAAAGTTGGGTTTATGCAACGTCCAGAACGAATTGTCTTGCTAGCTGTAGGTGTATTTGTCCAAGGTTTGGTACTGCTTAAATCTGGGGACTTGCAATCAAAGGAACTCATCCTCGTTAGTGTTTTCGCCATCCTTGCTGTCACATCTCATATAACTGCTATCCATCGCCTTGTATTTTCTCTTTCTGAACTGAGTAATCGCTAATTTATGTGCCATCTGTGTCTTCCCAATCTGTGATTACCGTTGTGGACTCCCGAGTGCCCGCCTCGTCCATAGACAATCAAAAGCTGTAATCAATTCGTGCTCAAGACTCATCTTCCAAGCGACTTAAATTTTCCTCCTAATTAAAAAGGGATAGCGTATGCCAGTGAGATTATTGAGTTCGCCCGTTCTCAAATGGCCTGATGCAAAAACGATAGACCACTCTGTGCGGCGATGGGCGAAAAAGGTTGCTCCACACCGAGAAAGCGTGCTATGCATTGGCTATTTTGGCTCGTATGCGCGAGGCGATTGGGGCGTGGGAAGTGATTTAGACCTCATCATCATTGTAGACCACTCAGACCTACCGTTTGAAAGAAGAGGTGTAGATTGGGATTTTGCTGAACTGCCTGTTCCAGTAGATGTGTTGATTTATACAAAAGTGGAATGGCAGGTGCTTTGTAAACAGCAGAGGCGTTTTTATTCAACAGTGCTGCGAGAGGCAGTTTGGGTATTGGAGAGATAATACCATTTACAGATCTAATGGCTACTAATGATCACTCTCGTAGTGGCGACTTGAGTCGCTTTTTGGAGCGAATAAATTCGCCACTACCTGTTAGTAGTGTATTGATCAAGAATTGGTATAAGTTTACAATTCTGGATATGCCTTCAATGC
>JADFGN010000480.1 GCA_022567695.1 Candidatus Poribacteria bacterium
GAGGATATCATGCCTTCCCACGGATTGCCTTCGCTTGCCGGCATAAGAATTTGATATGACTCAAACGTTTAGTGTGAGTTGTTGACGGGCAAACACCCGGTGTCCAGAGACAACCGGGGTTCGCGGGAATAATCCACACCAGACGTTCGCGTTTTTATGTAAGCTTTCAGGGGAGAAGCAAGGATACAAGATGCAAGTGAATCCTGAATCTTGAATCCTGTCCTTGTTAGCTCCGTGTTTCATAGACGACCTGAACGGCTACGTTTTTGTTTTGGATGAATTATCCAAAGCTTGGTATAATATGTTTCAATCCTGACCATCGGTCAAAAAACGAGAGGACAGAACTATGGCGAATACAGTTGAAATTGGTGGCCTCAAAGTTGATGAGGCGTTGTACCATCTGGTACGAGACGAGATTGCGCCCGGCACGGGTGTGGAAGCAGACGCATTTTGGATTTCATTCGGCGAGCTTGTTAAGGATTTAGCCCCTAAGAATCGGCAACTTCTCGAAAAACGGGATGCCCTGCAAAAGCAGATTGACGAGTGGCATTTGGCAAGAAAAGGTCAACCTATCAATAAAGAGGAATACAAAGCATTTCTGATGGAGATCGGCTACCTTCTTCCTGAAGGTGTAGACTATGAAGTTAGTACAGCAAATGTTGATCCGGAGATTGCATATATCGCAGGCCCTCAGTTAGTTGTTCCTATGGATAACGCTCGCTATGCCCTGAATGCCGCCAACGCCCGATGGGGAAGTTTGTACGATGCCTTGTACGGTACGAATGTGATTTCAGAAGAAGACGGAAAGGAAAAAGGTGACTCCTATAATCCGGCGCGGGGAGCGGCAGTCATCGCCCACGCAGAGGCGTTCTTAGATGAAGTGGTCGGCCTTGAGCGGGGCAAGTTTTCCGACGTCACACAATTTTCGCTCAAAGATAAACAACTGGTCGCAACGCTAAAGGATGGCAGCGAAGTCAGCTTGGCCGAGCGCAGCAAGTTTGCCGGTTTTAATGAAAAAGGTGGTGAACTCACCAGTGTCCTTTTAAAAAACAATGGACTCCACATCGAAATCCAGATTGACCGGCAGAATCCAGTTGGCAAAGCGCATCCAGCGGGTGTGAAGGATGTGATTTTAGAATCCGCCATCACGACCATTCAGGACTGCGAGGATTCTGTCTCCGCCGTAGACGCCGCCGATAAAACGAAAGTCTACAGCAACTGGAACGGCATCATGAAAGGGACGCTTGAGGCGACCTTTGAAAAGAACGGCCAGGAGATGACTCGGAGACTTAATCCCGACAAAACTTTTACAACCCCGGATGGAGAACCCCTCACCCTCGCCGGTAGAAGCATGCTGCTTAACCGCAATGTGGGGCTTCATATGTATACCGACGCCGTGACCACAGAGGACAGCGATGAAATTCCCGAAGCGTTCCTCGATATTATGGTCATCACGTTGGCGGCCATCCATGACCTTAAAGGGAATGGAGACCGCACCAACAGTAAAACGGGTAGCGTCTACATCGTCAAACCCAAATTTCACGGTCCAGAAGAGGTACAGGCGACAGCAGAATTATTTGAAAAGGTAGAGGAAGCACTCGGTCTTGAGAAGAATACCATCAAAATTGGAATCATGGATGAAGAGCGTCGCACGACCATTAACCTGAAGGAAGCCATACGTCAGGCAAAAGAACGAATCGTGTTTATCAATACAGGCTTCCTTGATCGGACGGGCGATGAAATCCACACCAGCATGGAAGCGGGGCCTATGTTACCCAAGATGGAAATCAAAAGCCAGCCGTGGATGCTCGCCTATGAAGACTGGAACGTAGATGTTGGTCTTGAAACCGGGCTTCCGGGGAAGGCGCAGATTGGTAAAGGTATGTGGACTATGCCGGATTTAATGCAAGAGATGATAGAATCGAAAATCGCGCATCCCGAAGCCGGTGCAAATACGGCGTGGGTACCATCACCGACGGCTGCTACACTTCACGTTATGCACTATCATAAAGTGAATGTCATAAAAAAGCAAGAGACACTTGCGAGCAGAGGTCGGGCAAGTTTGGAGGATATCCTCACGCCGCCGCTGTTAGACCGGGAATTAACGCCAGAGGAGATACAACGAGATTTGGATAATAATGCCCAGGGCATACTTGGCTATGTCGTACGCTGGGTTGACCAGGGGATCGGCTGTTCAAAAGTACCAGACATCAATGACGTCGGGTTGATGGAAGATCGAGCGACATTGCGTATATCGAGTCAACATATTGCAAACTGGCTGCACCACGGAATTGTGACCGAGGGGCAGGTCATAGAGACCTTTCAAAGGATGGCAGTAGTCGTTGACGAGCAGAATGCAACGGATGGAAACTATCGAAACATGGCACCTAAATTTGACGAAAGCATTGCTTTTCAAGCAGCGTTAGACCTTGTCTTTAAGGGAAGAGCAATCGCAAACGGCTATACTGAGGCTGTTCTCCATCCTCGGCGGAGAGAAGTCAAAGCCGCACAATAAATAAGGGAGATTCTCATGATTCATGGGGATTTAATTTCATTCAACACAAAAGAAGAGATAAGTCATGTGCACTCCAAAGACACGGCACAAACAAGTAATATGTCTACCAACCATTCGTCTGACGAAGATAAGATAAAGCAAATTGTCGAAAGGCGTTTGGTCCGGGCTCCACTCGCCGTGAAGGAATTCCTTCCGCCTATTCTGTCCGATCCAAAGTTTTGGCTGGCGACTGTGCGGGAGAAAGCTTACCTACTTGTAGCGTTTCTTTCGGAGAAGGATCGAAAGCGAATTCAAGACCTCACCGCACAAGGCTACCATCCGTTTCCTGGTCTGATCGCCTCAACTCCAGAGATCAAAGCAGCTTTGCGATTTGAAAATGCTCGAAATATCCTTATCGAAGATTGCGAAATTGGAGATATTTATACCCTTTCGCTCGGTAAAGATGTCACAGCCATCTTAGTTAACCATACCCAATCTGTAAAAACCAAGGAATTTGGCAAGTATGAGTACAAAATTCCTCTCGCATACCTTGTGGCTTACGGTGATGAGATAAACCGAGCAACTTGGGACTATTATTTAGAAAATCTCATCGCTTATTCGATTAGTGTATGGAGATCCGGTCATGCGGGATAGTCCAATGGAAAATCTCCCTTATCAACAGCTAAGCCAACTTATAAAAGCGGATGCGAATAAGGAACATGAATGTAGAGAATATCTGCAATACGCCAAGGAACTATTGGTTAATGCTCCCGTGATTAACTATGTGTATCTTGAGACCGAACGCCGCAGTCATGCAGGGAATTCCGACTACATTGTATCTGCGAAAATACTCGACGAGGGAGGTTTGGAGCCTGTGAGGGTGTATGTTTGGGAACTGAAGGCACCACAATGCTATCTCTTTGAAGAAGATACGAGAAATCGTCTCCGTCCAAGCAAAGACCTGATCAATGCGGAAAATCAGTTGTTCTATTATCTCGATGACCTCAAAGGAAATGATCAGGCACGTCATGAGTTTGGTATCACTCACCCACACAATGTGTGTTTCGGAGGAATTATCATTGGGTGTCGCCGAAGGTGGGTACGAGGAAACTTCGACGAAAACAAAAGAAACAAGCTTTACGAGAGAGCATTAATGATACGAAGAGAGTATATGTACGATAGATTGGGTATGCGATTGATGACATGGGATTACATACTGGATCATTTCAAACAGCAACAATAGTAAGGAGAAGGCGATCTCAATCACTTCATGTAGTCGAAAGCACGACTTGCGTTTGGAGAGGGAATAGATGAAAATATCGAGACGCCATTTCCTACGAAGTTCGGGAGCCATCGCGCTTGGCTTTATGGGATTACGCACCTTTCTCGCCCAGCCTGTATTCGGACAGGTTGGGCAGGGCTATGGCGATCTCATCCCCGACCCCAACGGCATTCTCGATCTCCCCGAAGGGTTTTCATATCATGTCATTTCCAGAACGGGGGATGTCATGGATGATGGTTTTCGGGTGCCTGCCGCCCACGATGGCATGGCGACCTTCCCGGCTTCTAACGGAAAAACGATTCTCGTTCGCAATCATGAGTTGATCAATAGCGGGAGTGCATTTGGCGCAAGGAACGAACTGCTCGGAGGGGTTGATCAAAAACTGCTCTACGATGCCGGGAAAGGTAGGACTCCCGCCGCTGGCGGTACAACAACGCTCGTCTATGACACTCAAACAGGTCAACTACAGAGACATTATCTAAGCCTCGCCGGTACGCTTCGGAATTGCGCGGGGGGGCCAACGCCCTGGAACAGTTGGATAAGCTGTGAGGAAGCCGCTGTTTCGGGGGGATTTACGCGAGGCGATTTTACCGCAACAAAAGAACACGGTTACACTTTCGAGGTGCCTGCCTCGGCCAAAATCGATTTGGTGATGCCCGTACCGCTGAAAGCGATGGGCCGTTTCTTTCATGAAGCCGTCGCTGTACATCCAGAGACGAGCATTGTTTACCAAACTGAAGATCGGCAGGACGCGCTCATCTATCGTTTCATTCCCCTTCGTCCGGGAGAACTTGCAGCAGGCGGCCGCCTCCAGGCGTTGAAGATCAGAGGCATGAAAAGTGTCGATACCCGGAATTGGAAGCGTCAGGTCATCCAGGTGGGTGAGCCGATGGACGTGGAGTGGCTGGATATTGAAAATGTCGAATCTCCGCGTAATGATCTCCGCTATCAGGGATTCGCAAAAGGTGCTTCCAGATTCGCCCGTGGGGAGGGAATGTGGTACGATATGAACGTTGTGTACTTCGCTTGCACAAACGGTGGGGCGCGTCGGGCGGGACAGATTTGGCGCTATTGGCCTAGCCCGTTTGAGGGAACACCGGAAGAAGATAAGCAACCGGGTCGGATCGAACTTTTCATCGAGCCGAACAATAGCGATCTTTTGGAGAATGCCGACAACGTTACGGTCGCCCCATGGGGTGACCTCATTTTGTGTGAAGACGGTTCAGGAGAGCAGTTCATCGTCGGTGTGACACCGGGAGGCAGTATCTACAAGTTTGCAAAGAACTCAATGAACACGTCCGAATTTGCTGGCGCGGCGTTTTCGCCGGACGGAAGCACCCTATTCGTTAACATCCAAAGTCCCGGTATGACGCTTGCCATCACCGGACCGTGGCAGGGCGCACTGGGCACAGTCAAACCAAAAGGTAAGTTAATTGCGACGTTTGGTGAGGTCAAGGGCACAGAATTGCTACAAAACTATCCCAACCCCTTCAATCCGGAAACGTGGATTCCTTTTCGATTGGGTGAGGATGCTCACGTCGAGATTAACATTTATAGTTCGTCGGGCGAACTCGTCAGGACATTGGATTTAGGATACAAGCGAAAAGGCTCGTATCGACGGAAATCGGCAGCGGCATATTGGGATGGGCAAAACGACTTTGGAGAAAGGGTTTCAAGTGGCATCTATTTTTATCAGATGCAAGCGGGTAAATCTACTGCGATGAAGAAACTCGTGGTGCGAAAATAGGAGGGTGTAAAGCAGATGGAAATTCTTTGGCTTGGAGAGCCTGATTGTCATAATCGATTGCTGGTTGGTGGAAAGGTTGCCAATCTCAGCCGTTTGGCCGCGAGTTACCGTGTTCCCTCTGGTTTCTGCCTGACTACGGTGGCACTTCAAAAAGCAATCACGGCGGGGTTTGTCCTTGAAGAGAACGCTCCCCAACCACAAACGTTGCCCGATATCATCGACGGCAAGCTTGCGACGGCATATCAAACGTTGGCTGACCGTTGTAGTGTGGTATCGCCAAGCGTGGCTGTGCGCTCTTCAGCCGTAGATGAGGATGGTATGGGAGCTTCCTTCGCTGGGCAGTACGAAACCTACCTCAATATTATCGGTGTCAACGCCGTC
>JADFGN010000481.1 GCA_022567695.1 Candidatus Poribacteria bacterium
GTTGGTGCCGCAAGACCCGAACGATGAGCCAGCGTCGGAGTTGTTGAAGCGTATTCAAACGGAAAAGGCTGGGCTGATGAAAAGAGGGAAGATCAGGAAGGAAAAGCCACTACCACCAATTGGCCAAGATGAGACACCTTTCGATTTACCAAAGGGATGGAATTGGGTAAGGTTTGGCGATCTGACCCAGAAATTACGTTCAGGCAGTACGCCGCGTGGAGGCAAATCGGTATATCAAGAAACTGGGATAAAGTTCATTCGTTCCCAAAATGTCTGGAATGATGGTCTGAAGTTAGACAACATTGCCCATATCACTGAGGAAATTCAACAGAAAATGCACGCCACCATTGTCAAACCAAAAGATATTCTTTTGAATATCACCGGGGCTTCAATTGGACGAAGCGCGTTGGTACTTGACGATTTTGACGAAGGAAATGTAAGTCAGCATGTCGCCATCGTTCGATTAGTTGAAAGGAGTTTACGCAGGTATATCCATTTTTACCTAATTTCGCTGATGGCGCAAAATGCAATCATGAGCGCACAAGTGGGAATTTCTCGTGAGGGGCTTAGTATGGCAAAACTCAAGCAGTTTATTGTTCCCATTCCACCCCTCGAAGAACAAAAGCGCATCGTCGCCAAAGTCGATCAATTCATGACCCTCTGCGATCAGTTGGAAGCACGTCTCAAGAGCGCACAGGAGGACGGCGAAAAACTGCTTGCGGCGGCGGTCAATGCTTAATGCTCATGAATCCTGAATTGCGACAAATCCGAAATCGACCTACGTTCGACGCCTCGATCCCCCCGAAGCGTCCAGTCTCGCCAACAACCGTTCATAGATAGGTTGCCAATCACTCCGAAGATTGCTGATCAAAATCAGCCGATCCGTCCGCTGAATCTGAGTATCCAGAGGCGGATTAATCATGTGATGATCATCTCTGATGAGCCCCACCAAAATAATCTGAGCTTCGAGTTCCGTGAGTAACGATTGCAGTTCATTGAACGTCAGCCCCTCGATTTCAAGCGTTTCAGTGTAAAGCTCACTTCCCACAGCCTGTGTCAACAGTTCTGATACGGCAGCTGCGAGCCCGTGATCGCGGACCTCTTGCGCTAAGACCTTGGCGGCGATGTTATCGGTGGGAATCACCGCATCACACCGAAAAGATTGGAAGAGTGCCAAGTGCTCAATGTTCCTACATTCGGCAATTGTTCGGATGTCCGGTTTAAGCGTTTCAATCAGCGAAACGGTTGCAACGGCAACGGCATCTGCGGTGCTTTCGTCATCGGTTTTGGGGGAAAGGACCAATGCGGCATAGGCGTAATCAATATTGGCTCTCTTAAAAGATTCCTCCCGCATCGGCGATCCGCGGACAAAATAGACGTTGGAGCGGTTGAAGGGGAGTTCCTCAACGTTGTCCGTCAGAACCACAATCGGGCGATGAGCGGTCACCGGGTCTGATGAAAGCTGTTCTATGATTGCCGTCACCTTCAGTTCGTTGGAAAAATTGACAATAATGATATGGTCTTCTATAAGATCGCGGCAATCGATAAATCCGTAACGGCGATCGTTATGCCCCTCAACGGTGACGTCTACGATTTGCGTGATTACGTAAGGAAACGACGCCAAACCGACGAGATACAGCAGAATCATCGTTGATAAGCGTCCACCCAAGGTTGTCGGAGAATAATCTCCATATCCAACAGTCGTGATTGTTGTAAAACTTAGCCAGACAGCTTCCCAAAGTGTCGGCGGATTTTTGACGTTTCGCTCAAAGAAATGAAAACAGACTGAATTGATAATGATGCAAATCAAGACGACGCCGAGCGCCCCTGCAATCCGCTTGCTATGACGATTATGTGTCATGCGGCGTAGACGATGCCAGAATTTCAGCGATAAAATCATTGTCGCTCGTTTCTCCTTATTTCAGCTTATCGAACGGAGGTTATTCCCCGATTCAGGGGTAGACCTTTGTGATGCCATTTTCAAATCGAAAGGCTACTAAAGGGATGATGTAACCTTGCGAAGGTTCAGAACCTTCGCAAGGATAGTAGCGCACTTGATCGAGAATTGGTATGAGATTGTCGCACAGAGATTCATACTTAGCCGCAAGCACAATCATAAAAACGCGCAAAAAAAAACACGGTTTCATCTTCGCCTTAAAAGCGAAAGGTTGACACCGTGTGAGAATATGCTGCGAACGCTCACCAATTGCACTTCCAGACTTTATCCCGCAAAAGACTACACTTCATGCACGCATCCACCGCTAACGAATCTGACGATACAGTTTGACAAGATACGACGGGGAAATTCCCAGAAAATAGAGGAGAGTGATGAGCCAGTTATTTAGCGTTGTGCGTATAATGCCGTTCTCTTCCCAACGGCGAGGGGAGATATGAATCCTCGGTTCAACAAGTGTTGTTTTGCCGAGTTGACGCAACTTTCGAGAAAATCCCATCTCCTCCATAATCGGAATATCAGGGAAGCCACCGATCTGATAAAAGTGAGATCGACGAATAAAAATTCCACCGTCTCCGTAGAACACTCGCAAGCGTCGTGCTCTAAAATTCGCGCCGCGCTCGATGAGACGATACAGAAAATGTATGCCATCAATCCGTTGCTTGAAAGCACCGCCGACATAACCCATCGAAATCGCTGCTTCGATACTTTTAATTGCGCCGGGCTCAACCCAAACATCCGCGTGCAAAAAAAGTAGTATTTCCCCTGTTGCCGCAGCCGCGCCTGTATTCAGCTGACGTGCCCTTCCTCGCTCGCAAGAAATCACCTGCCCGTACTTTTTGGCAATCAACAGTGTATCATC
Organism: Candidatus Poribacteria bacterium; assembly: GCA_022567695.1. Taxonomy (GTDB): domain Bacteria; phylum Poribacteria; class WGA-4E; order WGA-4E; family PCPOR2b; genus JADFGN01. The sequence continues at coordinate 2,817 of JADFGN010000481.1, forward strand.
TTTGCTACCGCCATCGACGATAATCAGTTCGTGGTCTTTCAGTTGGGGCTGGAGTCGAGATAGGGTTTGATCTAAAATCTTCGCTTCATGGAGAACCGGGATAATAATTGAGATCATAGTCAAGGATTCAGGATTCAGGATTCGTCAGGTATCTTGCCTGATTCAACGCAAGCAAGGGAAAAACCGAAGCGTAGATTGGATCGATATAGCCCCCGATAACTTCCCAATAAATGCCAACGCAACTTGCCTTCCATGAACCATCGGGCTTCTGCGAGTTGAGAAGAAAATCCAATCCCTTTTGTGCGGCTTCGCTTTCAGGATGAGCAAGTAAGAGGGCGTAAGTGCACCACCCGGTCTGCTCAACAGTGCTATCGGTAGGCTCGCCAAATATATCTTCGCCCCAACCTCCGTCGTTGTTTTGGGTACTTTCAAGCCAACGAATTCCGCTCTTGATTTCGGCTGATGCTTGCGTGCCAGCTTTGGTCAGCGCGATAATCGCGTTGGCTGTTCCATAGGTGTTCTTGGCGAGCCAGAGATCTGTCCAATACCCCTTCGAAGTCATCTGCGCCTTGAGCCATCGGCAGGCGCGATCAATCTCAGCGTCCATGCCTGTTTGTTCAATAAGTGCCTCAATTGCATGTGCGGTGATACTTACGCATCCCACGTCACCTTGACCGGGAAGGTAGGTTGCCCAACTTCCATTGTTCGCTTGTTTTGCCAGCAACCAATCGACACCACGCGAAATTGCTCCCGCAAAATGAGACGCTGTTGGATGGGACAGTAATTCGCCACGGCAAAGGCTATTTGCGCGGAGAAGCGCGAGTGTCGCCAAAGCTGTGTCATCGGCATCGCTCGGTAGAAAACCGCCATCCATACCAGAGAAAGCCCAGCCACCGTCGGGGTTCTGAACTTCAATCAGCCACTTGCAAGCCGATGAGATTTCATTATCCCACTTTGAACCGTTAATAACTATAAGCGAACTTACACTTAGCGCAGTATCCCAAACGTTGAGGTTAATTGCCTCGCGACAGCCACCGTCTGGATTCCGTGTCGCGTTTAGCCACTCAATTCCGCGCTCGATCAACCCTTCGATTTCTGCGTCGGTTCCCCGCTTCTTCTGAAGCTCGATTAACGCCAGCACCGACAATGCTGTGATGTAGTTGACGCGAAACCAGCTTCCATCACTAAGTACGTGCGATTTGAGCCAATTGTAAAGTGAGTCTATGATTTTCGCACGTTTAGTCGTGTTCAATTCGATCGTGATGAAGACTGGCACAAGGGTATGTTGTTCAGCGATGAACATGTCCTCAAAGGTTGATGTTCCGAAAAGATCGACGGGTGGGAGAATGTGCCTTGGAGGTTTGAGGTAGTTTTGAAGGAATGGGAAGGTTTTTAACAGCTTCGGTATCAACTGTATCACGGGGAGAATGTTTTTCGAGATGGTCAACTTGTTCCAGTCAAACTTACCGAAAGCTGCATAAGCCAGCTTGTTGAGGACTTCGTTGAGCGGAAATGTCGGAATGCGTGCTAGTGCTTGATCGATCTGTAGGCTTTGCTTCCGTGTCGCAATCTGCTCCAAAATCAACTTCGCAAAAAGGGTTGCCTCGTTATGCGGGTGGTTTGCAGCATCAAGCCCCCAAGTTCCGTTACTGTTCTGATTCTTGATGAACCAGTCAATCTGCGCCTGAGATGGTTGTTGATTTTGAGTAAGTTGCACCCAAGCGTAGGCGCACGTGGGGAAGGTGCTTGAGGAGAGTTGCCCCTCAAAATAGCCTGCCGCATTCTGTTGTGTCAATAAAAAAGCTGTGCCCTGACGCACAGCGGATTCGATGCTTGGGCTCATTGTCCGTTTCAATCCAAATCCGACAAAGCACTTGCACAGAGACCATGAATTCTTTTTGAGTAAAATAACCCTCTGTAAAATTGCTTTGCGCGTTCTGGTATGATAATTTCATTTTCGACGGCTTCACACTTCTCGCTTAGTCACTTCCAACAAGGTCATCGACAACACCAGCAACGGCAGAATTACCAGCGCGGACTGCCATAGCGAAATTTGAACACTGATTAGGCATGGGAAAAACATAATGGCACCAATCATCGATCCCTTTAGTGCCAGATAACCATTCTTCTCATTTGGATTGAGATAAAGCGGCAGGCGCGTGATGCTCGTTGCAATCAACGCACAGAGTACCCATAACGTGTAATGCCAACTGATGCCTTCCAGCCAGTGTGGCAATACAGCGACGATAAAGGAGAGTACAGTTGCCAAAGCAGAAAGGGCTAGAGCAGGCTTAACTCCGAGTTGCAACGGCGTTGTGAGAATACCAATCCTTTTATCCCGTTCGATGTCTTTGAAGGTCGTCGTGATGTGCGTTCCGAAATCGTAGAGCGTCGTCGCGGCGAAGGCATACCAAACGAGGCGTGGCACTTGACCGCTCACAGCCAAGGCACCGAATACGTTCAAAAGCCCGATGCCGACAGGCAAGCTAATACTGCCCCAGATTCCGCGTTCTTTAAAAATCGCGTTGTATGAGTGGGAGATCGCCACAAGCGCAACCACCAAAAGCCCCGCTTTGACGTTGAGTATGAAGCCCAAAATTACGCAAGTGCTGTAAGTGATACTTGCAGTGATGAGTACACTTTTGGGCGTCAGGCGGTGTGAGGGAATTGGTCGATCCGGATTGACAATCGCGTCTTGGTTCCGGTGGAAGTAGTCGTTCTTCATCATTCCCGCAAAGTAGCCAATCAGCGCGGTCAGCAACGTCAGCCCGACACGCCAGTTCAATTGCCCCTGTGAAGCAATCAATGCTCCCGGTAGCGTAGCGACAATCGGAATGGCGAAGAGCGGATAACGGATCAATTCGAGGTAAGCTTTTAAAGTGTTCATGTTATCCTTATGTGAAATTGTCCCAACAGTTTTGATACCGATTCAATCGTGGATTACAGCCGAGAGAACTACTGCAGATTCAATGCCAGCGATTTTCCCCAGATTTGCGTTAAAAATGAACAGATCCGTTCAGAAACTTCTTGTGAGTTAACCCGTTTCGGGCAATTTTTTCGTTTCCTGCAAACA
>JADFGN010000482.1 GCA_022567695.1 Candidatus Poribacteria bacterium
CACGCTGACTGAATTTCGCAACACCGATATACTCACCGTGCGCCGCGTCGGGATGAATATCACGACGGATACGTGTGATACGCTCTCCGTCTACGAGCACCTTTTCGGCATCTTCTTCGGGATGAAGGGTCCGTGCAGCATATCGTTCTCGCCAAGCTGTATCAACGACCAGCGCAATGTCATAAGGACTCTCCATTAGCTTCTGCGTTACCCACGGGCGATAGATGATGTCTGCGTATGTGCATGCAAAGGGGCCTTTCATCTCAGGCGCAGCGCAAAAAAGTGAAATCAAAATATTGTTGTTTTGCCAATTGGCATTATGGTAAAAGCGGAAAGATGGATAATCTTGTTGGATTTTTTGGATTTGATAGCCGCCAATAAAGACAATGTCATTGACATTTGCAGCATGCCACGCGGCAATAATTCGATCGAGAATGCGCGTGCCTTTAATCTCTGCGAAGCACTTGGGCGTATCTTCTGTCAAAGGCATCAATCGCCCACCCCGTCCCGCGCCAATAATGATAGTTTTCATGAATTACAGACTCCTATCTCCATCACATTCCTCTGTATCTTATGGCAATGGCGTCATACGAACGCGATTTTCATCGACAACGGAGAAGTGTCCTGCCCAGTCCGTCCGGCTTTCCAGCACAGCAATGGCTGTCTGTGCGATTACCGATGGTGAATATGGCGGTATGCGGAACAGAATAACCCCGGAAGGGGCTTTGAGTCCCAATCGGAAAACCAACTCGCCGAAGTCCTTGTCGAACGTAATCAGGATGCTCCCTTCGGTCGTGGCGCGAGAAAGCACAGCTTGGTCGCTGATACCGGGCGCGTCCTCCCGAATCCATACCAGATCGTGTCCGCGTGAACGAATCGCTTTGACGGCTAAGCCGGGGAAGTTTTCATCCGCTAACAGGCGCATCAGCCAACCCTACCACAGGAAGTGGATAGACCTTCTCGGCGTGGAGCATCGCGCTGACGTAGGCGAGGCAGGCACGGATATCCTCTGGCACCAGACCGGGGTAATTGGCAAGAATATCTTCTTCAGTCCAGCCATGTGCAAGGAGATCGATGATGAACTCCACAGCCAAGCGTGTGCTCTTCACAACGGGCTTTCCAACGAGTATGTTTTCGTCAACGACGATTCGATCGCTCAATATCCTCGTCATTTTGTCATCCATGATTTTGACTCCTTATGGTCTTTTGCATCCATGTTTGAAATTCGGCGAATGTAAAGGTTCTGTAAGGGCACTTTAATTTCTAATGTGGTATCCTCAATCGGTGCATCCGGCGATGAATTGCCTCACGGGCTTCAAGGAAAGGACGTTCCAGATAGGCGAGATGATCAGCCTCACCGTGATGATGAGTCGTCGTACCGGCTTGGTGTCGCGCGGCAGTTTCACGAATATAGGTCAAATTCCCGTCGATGAGCGTGAGCATATATTGCGCCGCTTCCGTATCGAAGAGCCACCATTCACCACCACAGGCAATATAAATCGGCGAAGTGTGTGCAAAGAGTCCACGCCGCCAACCATCATAATGAGGAACGCTGGTGTAGTTAGGACCTCCACATCGTGCAGCCAGCCAAGTGTGACCTTCGACTTTTACGTTTGCCTTCAATGAGAGCTTTCGCGTCCCTTGATTATCTTCCGTCGAAGCAACAACGCGCCCCTGTTGGACAATTTCGAGCGTGTGAATGGGGAAGATGCTCTCTGCCCATGCTTCGACTGCAACCGTGCCTGCGCCTGACAACTGCACCGTATCACCGATTTGGTTACCCTCTACGGTGAAATGGATGATGGGTCCGCCGCTGAGGAACGTTCGACCCCGTGACACGTTCTGACACCAATTATCGTAGTTGAATGCTTCGTCTTCGGGGATATGCACATAGGTGCGGTAGATTCCGACTGGCACATCACTGCTCATCTTATCCGTGCCACCGACGAGCGGCAGGCGATACCCACAATTGAGGTAGCGGTAGTATTCAAGATGATTGAACGGCGCATGCCGCAACATCTCGACGCCGTCCACACGACCCGTTGCAATCAGCGCTGCGGGTTCACCATTGGGGTTGGGCAAATGGGGGATGATGACCGTCCCCCCTTGAGCATGACATTGATCGGCCCAGTCACTCATCGTGATTTCCAATGTGCCACCCAATTCAGCTTCACCGAGACCGTCGCTACACCACGGCATCACTGGCTTCTTCAGTCCCCAGAGAATCAAATGCCCCAAAAAATGCTGGCGATTCTCTTGGGTGATATAGACAATATTATTTCCTTCCTGCGAGATGCTTGGTTTGCCGGTGAACTCCTCGGTGTTGGTGAACAGATTCCCCCATTGCGATTGCAATAGGTTGACGACATTTAGGTCTTCTCCCTGCGATTCGGTATGGCTGCCTTGTGTCGAGAGAAAATGAACGTGCGAGTCTCCGCTGAACCAGCGTTGGGCATTCATGTTGGTCCATCTTTTAAGGCGCAAAGTGAGTTCGCGCTGCCCCGATTCGATATTCAGCCGGGTTCGCAAAGGCTCATATTCAAACCCGCGTGCAACGTCCACAATCACCTCACCACGCGGGAGCCACCCCTGACAAGTTCCATCAATGTAAGCGTAAGTGATTTGCCCCAAACGCACATCACCGCCTACGTCCATATGCCATGTGCCGAGGTTGGAATTCACCTGATTGTGGTGACCGTGTGGTTGGTAGGGGATGCCTTCCGGCGAACGGAAATGAACGCGGCAGGGAACAGGCTTGCCCGTCTCGTCATCGAGCACAGTAACGTGAACCCAATTCCGCCCCCGGTCTAACAATTCCACACGCATTCGTGGCGTTTCGACAACGCCTTTTTCCTCGACATCGCCCCATTTGACCTCTCCGATTTTTTCCTCGCCCTGTTTAACCGTTACCGTTGCTGATGGAATGGCGGCGATTTCAACGTAGGCAGGACTGGACTTGGGATTTTGGGCTTCACCCCAACCCGTGAAGGCGTCATTAACGAACGTGTCTGCTGACGCTTCAGGCAGCGGATGGACGTAGGTCGCCACTCCCCGGTCTACTTCGACATCAAGATCAAACGGCTTCTCTGCGTCCTCTGGATGCGTTAGAACAATTCGGGCTTCTCGCTTTCCATGTCGGACGAAGGGATGCTCATTGAGGGACGAAAGCGTGATTGCAGCGATGATAAAGCGTGGACCGCTCGGAACGATTTCCAGCGACTCGATTGCCTTGTCAGGCTGTGGATTTTCCCATGCCCACAGGAAATACCCGCGTGAGTTTCCTCGTGATGCTTCGGTCTGGCGACGTCCTGCGCTATCCCATTGTCCTTCATAACGTGGCTGTAACGAATCGCTCTGATCAGCGACGGCACGAAATGGCGCGCCACCTCCAGAAAGGGTTGCAATCTCAAACCGTTCACGGATGGGGACCCGCACTTCGTCACCACCTGATAGACGGAAGATGTATTCCGCAACTGGCTTTCCCAACGCCCCGCCCTGCATCAGTTCAGATTCGAGCAAACGATGCGCCAGAATTACGCGATATGCAGATTGGTTAATTGAAAGCGTTACGCTTGCCGCTGTGCCATCGAACGCGATGAAACATTTCTCGTCACTCCCGATCGAGAACGGCAACCCACGGAAGGTTTGACTTCCGATCGGTGCACGCGCATTTTCACCCAATACCTCAAGTCCTGCATTGTATGACGCGGATAAATCGAGTGGTTGATAGTCTGTCATAGGGTGTAGCTCCTTTCTATCACAAGGTTAAAAATTGATGAACCTCCCCTAAATTTCTCCCTTATACTCACGCTCAAGTTTTGTCGTAAAATCGATGACCCGCTCGAGTGCCTCTTGCGCACCGTCACGGGCTGCCTGAGTCGTTTCCGTCTCTGCAATCCATTTTTGCCGTTCAGGAATCCAATCTTCCTTGAGATGGTTCACTTGGTCCATAAAATGTGGGTCTTCGGTTTGACTTACAAAGTATTCGATGACGCCGAGCATTCCATACTTCCGATTCATTGGCATGTCACTCAACTCCGACGCAAGTTGATCTGCTAACTCTCGTTTTCGATCTTGTCGCGCATACGCAACTTCGCGAGCAGATTCCGTCAATAATTTGTCGGCGAATGCTTGTTTAGATTCAACAAAACGCGGAAGGCCTTGCACGTAGGCTTCGAGGTCGAATTTGCCATTGCGCTTGATTGCAAAATAAGAATGGATGTGGATGTTACGGAAAAACGCGGTATAGCCAACATTTGGATCCATGGTATCAGCATCATAGAGAATCTGATTTTCAATATTACGGTAAAGAAGGTCAAACTGCTCCTCAGTCAGATTCATTGGCTTCAAATGTGCCAGCACAATGGCACGGACGGCGTCGACAAAATCACGGTCAAAATCGTACATCCCGAGGATCTTCTCAGCGATAACCGCGCCGGATTCGTGGTGGACTTTACCGCGAAGATTATGCTCATCATATAGTTGCGTCACAATGTTCTCGCGGCTTGGCGTAAGTGGTTCATTCAGCCAAAGCCCATCCTCACTGAGAAGGCGTTTTCCGTTCTCATCTGTCAAGATTTCGCCGTCGTAGCGTTTCGTGATGTCGTGCAGTGTTCCCGCAACTTCAAGCTTGACGGTGTCCCCTCCTTCGCGCTTACCGAGTTCGATGCTCATTGCCCGGACGCGCATCGTGTGATTCCATGTGTAGTGTCGCCATTGGAATCCAACACGATTGTGATCCCACAAGCTGTAGGTTTCGGTGACGAGATTTTCGAGTTCTTTCAAGACTTCAGAGTAGTTCATAGAAACCTCCTAATGTGATGCGTAATTGAATTGACGGTTTACGATTTCATTTTTACCAAAGTCAAGTTAAGATAGCATTCATAACGCTTCGGGTATCGCTCAAATCTTCAAACAGGTAATCCGGTTGAGACTTCTGCAACTCTTCGCTAGAAAACCGACCGGTAGCTACGGCAATGGCACAAACTCCCAAGTGGCGACCGCACGAGACATCGTTCGGTGTGTCCCCCAGAATCACGATCTCTTTGTTTCTAAATAGATGACCGGTCTGTTCAAAAGCACGCTGCACAGCAATGTCTGGAAGCTCATTCCGGTAATATGCCTCATCCCCAAATGCACCCAATTGAAAAAAATGGGTTAATTCAAAAACGTCTAATTTCACCATGGCACACTGCTTGTTGTTGCCGGTTAGAAGTCCGAGGGTACAATCCTTGTGGTCTGTCGCGACTTCAATGAGTTCTTGTACACCAACTAACAACTTGGTATTTTCTCTCTGTTTACATGCCGCTGCCAAAAGGTCTGTGATGCTATCAAAAATACGAGGCAGTAGTTGTTGGAGAGCGTTTCTGTCCACAACGTCCTCCAAAATTTCATGAATGATCTGCGTGTCTGTTTTCCCTGACATCCGAATGTCACGAAACTCGTTGCGCTTGTCAGCCCCAAAAACATCCTCAAGTGCTTGATAGATTGCCCTGCGGCCAATTCTGCCCGCATTCAAAATTGTTCCATCTATATCAAATAGGACAAGCTTTTTCATTTTGACCACTCCGAACGTTGCATTCTGCTAATGATTATATGTTTTGAGCGATGATAAGGTGTTCACGAATAGCTGCAATCATCTGCGGAGTCACCCCAATTGAGAGAAGATAGTTCTCCGCCTTTTTCGCGAAACTGCCCGTTCCATCACCAAATGGAGCCAAAGCATCGATTAGGCTCTTGAATTCCTTTGATTCCCCAGAGCGCTCTCCCCAAATGGAAAGGGAGGTCAATTCATAATCGCGAGTGAGATTTTCGATCTCTACCCCAAGCAATGCGTTTAACAGGAAGGAGATGGTGCCAGCTCTGTCTGCTCCACCCCAGCAGTGGAA
>JADFGN010000483.1 GCA_022567695.1 Candidatus Poribacteria bacterium
GTTTGCGCAGTTGAGCCGCCACATCGTCCGGGCTTCCAACAATCCAAAGATTGTCCATGAGATACTCAGGAGTCACGTCAGTATCCGCCATGTCGGGGTCTTGCTTGAATCTTCCCTGCCCAAAGAGCTTGAACCAATACTCCTGGAAGTCGCGTGTGAGCGTTCCTGCTTTCACTTCTTTGCGTGCTTGAGAAGTGGTATCTGCGACGTAGACCTCGCGTGCGATGCGCCACATCGAGCGATCGGGAGTGAGTCCGGTTTTAGAAGCCCCCTCTTCCACCGCATCCCAGTGGGTTTTGATGACGCTTACCGGCACCAAATTGATGCTCATGGAAATCCAACCCCGCTCACCTGCCAGCACCAACGTCTCCGATTTTCGTGATGAACCAGCTACGGCAATAGGTGGGTGAGGTTTCTGATAGGGTTTGATGTGGACTCCTAGCCCTATCCTCTCCACCGGCTCAGGAATCCTGAAGCGCCAGTACTCACTTTCATAGAGTCCGGGTTTGGGGTCTTGCCAGATTTTGAGTACGGCATCAATCCCCTCCCGGGTTGCCTTCCTGCGATCTCCGGTCTTCGCATCGAACCCAAACATCTCGTAATCCCCCGGCGTGGAACTCGAGCCAACCCCCCAATTAAACCTGCCATGCGCCATATGGTCAAGCTGAGCGATGCGATGCGCGATTACGGCGGGATTGTGGATGGGCATACATGTGACTCCGGTGCCTAAGACGATATTCTTTGTCATCGGCAGGGCTTTTGCGATAAAAAGGTCGGGGGATGGAATATTCTCCCAGGCGAAAGTAAAGTGCTCACCAATCCAAGCCTCTTTGTAGCCCAACTCGTCCAGTATAACCACCTGCTCCAGGTCGTCATCCATCGTCTTGGTGAAGTTTGCGCCCGGCGGATGCAGGGGCATTGTGAAAAAACCGACTTCCATGAAAACAAACCTCCTTAGATTTACACACTCCCTAAACCGGGTTCATTTTGCCACAGGAGCGAGAGTATGCTTCATCTTTTGTGTGGTGTCATAACTTTACTTTGTCACATTTCCCCAAAATCCGTTGATGTCAGCGTAACCTTGAGAAGGTTTCAAACCTTCTCAAGGTTGGAATGCCCACCATTCTCGATCCCAATTTCTAATCTGACAAAGTCGTGATAATACCTCACAAAGAAAATAAATGGGCAGGTGATTGAGCCTGCCCTGTGTTAAACTGTGAGTCAGACGTTAACTAGCCCCTGCCCACTGTACGCCCTGTGTAACTAACTGCTGCATGGCAGGTCGTTCAAACGTTCCGGGACCGTGACCCAGCGTTGTGTAAAACACACGTCCCTCGCCGAAGGATTTGACCCACGCCATCGGGTGCGGACGATTCGACCATTCCGCCGATGCAAGGATGTGGAGGTATGGGTCATAAGCGGACATGTAAATCTCGTCCTCAACCTCAAAGTCGCCAACGCCTTGCGTAATCGGGTGATCGGCATCTTCGATATGCACTGTGAACGTCCCTCCGGGTGGGTGCCAATTGGCGTGCCCACCGATGAGGTCTACCGCGCGTCCCCCAATCCACCACGCCGTCCCGTGAATACCGACCAATCCTTTTCCGCCGCTGACAAATTGGAATAGCCCATCCTCCTGCTCCGACGTTAGGTCCGGTTCACGCTTCGATGTACCGTCTGCCTGACGGGCAGTGCGTGTAAATCCCGTACCGAACACACAAACATCAAATTCGTTCAATTGGGATGATGCCAAAACGTCCTTGTCGTCGGAGAGCGTGACCGACATATCACTGCGCTCCGCAAGAAAATCGTGGATGACGGATGCGCTTGCATCAAACCGATGATTTGGACCAGATAGAACTAGAACTTTCATGTGAACCTCTCCTTATTTTTTTGCCGATTCATTTTACAAAGACAGGATATTATTGAATCCTGAATCTGTGTCCCTACGATATTGGATTGCTCACCAGATGTTTAGGAAGTTAAAATGCCAATCATACTGCGCTTATTCGCCAGTATAGAGCAAAATAAAAACGCTGTCAAGATAAATTTATTGAAAGAAAATTTGAACATAACCAAAATTTCTACGTTTATATCACTTGCCGAACAATTCGACTTAAACATGGTAGACATGTCCTCGATCAATATCCCACTCTACAAAATTGAGGAGGCAACTCTAATGGAACTTACCTGTCGCTACACACACGCCGATAACAGAATTGGAAAACTCACCTTTGACAATTTGCCCAAAGGTACAGCGAGACCGATTGGCAATGCCTTAAGACGGGCGTTGCTCTCGGAGATAGAAGGTATCGCCGTGACTGCCGTAAAAATTTCTGGTGCGACGCATGGATTTGATACCATTGATGGTGTCAAAGAGGATGTGACAGCCCTCACTGCAAATCTCCGCCAGTTGGAGTTGAGGCTGTATTCTTGTCGAAAGAAGCAGTTGACAATTGACACTCAGCAACGTCATGTAACAGCGTTAGACATCGATGGTGATGCGGACGTTGAAATCTTGAACCCGCAACAACCGATTGCGACCTTAAATCCCGGTGCTACGCTTCGAATGCAGATTGAAATTCAAAAAGGACGCGGCTTTCATCAGGAACGCGATAGCTCGGGCTTGATTCCAATTCCTGCGAATTTTTCCCCAATTAAACGTGTGGGATACAGTGTAGACGCGGCCGAGGATGGCAACGAATCGCTTGTGATGGAAATAACCACGAATGGAACGATTTCGCCGGTGGAAGCAACGTCACAGGCAACCGAGATTCTGATAAAGTCTATAGAAGACAGCAAAGTTTCTGGCGCATTTAACGGAAACGCCGGTACGTTCAAACTGGAGCCGAACGTTGGCAACCTGTTAAATGGCGCATTGAAATGGGCATTGCTCTCGTATCAAAATGGTAGAGATAACCGACCTGTTTTGGAAGTTGTGTGTTCTCACTCAGAGATTGAAATTCGGACAGACGGAAGTATTGCTCCCAAAGTGGTGCTTGAAACATCGCTGACTGAATTGCGTGAGAAATTCACCTCAATGAAAGTCGCGCTTCAGAATGCGCAATGTGAGTTGGAAAGTGCAAAATCTGAGGAGAGGGAACTGCACAAAAAACCGATTCGATTTGGGGATGTCCGGTCTGTTGAAGATATGCCAGACCTGCTTGCGTTTCAACGCAACTCCTACAAAAAATTCATCGAGTTCGATCTGCCGGAAGTTCTCAGCGAGATATTCCCTGTCGTGAGTTATGATGGCCGAACTTCCCTTGAGGTGTTAGGACATGAACTGGACGCAGATGCAAAAACTGACGCCACTCCACTGATTCTGTCCTTCCGATTGAACACTGACGGCGGAAAGAAGACAGAGGAATTTCAGGTTTCCGTTGGTGATATTCCCTTAATGAAGGCGGATGGCACGTTTATTATCCAGGGCGTTAAACGTGTTGGAGTCAGTCAACTGCATCGGTCTCCGGGAGCTAATTTTGGGAAAACCGCAAAACAGACGACCGCCCGAATTATTCCGTATCGTGGCGCGTGGATGGAGTTTGAAATCCACACCAATGGCACACAGGTTCATGTAAGAATGGACCGTCGTGAGGCATTGCCTGCAACAGCGATTCTACGTGCATACGGCGTGGAAACAAACGAAGAGATTATCGCACTTTTTGCCGATATGGATGAAGACGAAAAGGAACTCATCCAGAAAACACTCCAGGCGGATGCCACGAGCAGCAAGGAAGAAGCGTTGCTGGAAATCTATCGGAAAATGCACCCAGGTGAGACAGCAGAGCTCGACACCGCAACGAACCGATTCGAGAAGATGTTCGGCGATCCGGGTCGCTATGATCTCTCAAAAGTCGGGCGTCGTCAGTTAAATCGTAAGCTGGAACTGAATGTCTCAGGAGAGGAACGCTGTCTCAGATTAGAAGATGTCGTGGCGGTCATGAGGCGGCTGTTGCAAGTTCATTGTGGACACGTACCCGTCGATGACATCGCCAGTTTGACAGAGCGTCGCGTGAGGTCGATTGGCGAATTGATGCTTAATCAATTACGGCTAGGCTTGTTACGAATGGCACGCCATGCAAGGGAAAAACTGACGATTGATACCGAAGATTCTCCCTCTTACGAAAGGCTCTCCCCCTTGAGAAGGGGGAGTTGGAGGGGGTTGAGTGCAAAGCACTCAGGGGGATCGTCGAGCCCGGAGACGATAGATAAATTAAGTCTTTTCTCCAAAGTGTCCGCCCCTGAACTGCTTCGGGGAGGGGTAGGGAAGGGGGCCGGGGGGTTAGGTCTGATTGCATTCGGATGATAACTGAAAAACTCGTATTTTCGATGTCAAACTGAGTGAGACATGTGCGCACACTTTCCCAATCTTTTCCGACAAAAGCGAGTGTCAGCAACGACTCAAACGATTTGGCGCAATTATTGCTTGTCTGCCAGCTTCGATCTGTGTTTTCATAATTCTAAAAAATCTGACGCTTTATTACTTAGTAACCGTTCAGGGGGTCTATAGAGAACATTGATTGGTAACCCATTTCGCCATGGGAGGGCGACGCTCCCACGGAGCCGAGTTCGGCGGAGCCTCACCCTCCCACCTGAACGGTTACATTACTTACAAAGATTATACAGATTCAAATGGAAATAAGGGCTTATGTTCCGGTTTCAATTTCTGATTCTAAAAAAAACTAAAGTTCTTTTAAGTTCTCTCCGATAAATCTTCAACTCGAAACCATCGAGATAATTAAAAATCAAAACCCCCCGATAAATATGCGGAAACTAACGGTAGTCAACAACATTTTGAAGGAAGATATCCTGTAGTGTGGGGGTAAACCCTACGATCTTAATATGGATTGAATCATTAACACTAGAAATCAAAATGAGAAATAATCATTAAGGAGAAAAAAATGAACGGCATATCGGGCTTTTTCAAAACATCTTTAATTGCTGTCCTTGCCTTTGGGCTGATGACAGCTTTTTCTGTTTCTTCTTTCGCAGCTAACGCAACATGGAACGGTAGCGTAAATCAAGACTGGGCAAACGTCAGCAACTGGGACGGCCCCCCGGTGTCAGCGCCCGGTCCCGGCGAAACTGCAACCTTCGATGAAACAAAGGGATCTATTGGAAACGGATACCCAATAACGAACATCCCTGAAAGCACTTCCAACCCTGTCAACGTAACAGTCACAAACACTGGTGCTGCTGCGACTGTTACCCTACCCAGCATAACTATCGGCACGTTGCTCGTCACTAACAACGGTCAGGCAACCAACACGCTTCTTCAGTTCAGTGGTCCCGTTAAAGTCAAAACGGCTGTAACGATTCAGACAACGGCGACGGCCAATGGTGGAAGCGCGAAACTCGATTTGAACGGAAATACGCTCTCTGGCGTTGATAGTTCTGTTGCTAGCTTGACGATTAGTGCGGCAGACACTGCTGGTGGTAATACAGGAGATGCAGAACTTCTTGACACAGGTACATTAATTGTCGGTGCGATTACTGTGACGTCTACTGGCGCAAGTACGGGTGAAACAAAACTCACCTCTGGCAGTGACATCACGGCAAGTGGTGCAACACTGATCTCAGCGTCTACGGATGCTAACGGTGACGCAACCTTGACCGCCAGTGGAAATTTTAGCGGTACGTCGGTAGCGATCACTTCAACTGGGGCAGGCACGCCAACATTGAATATTCAGACATTCGACCTGACCCTGACCGGCGCATTCACTTTTACCGAAGCTGCTGCTGGCAATGCCGATCCTGTCTTTAGTTCATCGAACTCAACGGTTAATGTTGGTTCACTCGTTATTAACGCAACGACGGTTTCCCTCTCTGCTATCACAACTGGCAACATCGACATCCTCAGTGCTACGTTTGCGACAG
>JADFGN010000037.1 GCA_022567695.1 Candidatus Poribacteria bacterium
ATTTTGTATAAACTTGAGCGGCCATATTCTATCATCACATTAAATAATTCTTTGGTGTCCAGAATGCGTTGGACTAATACACATAATAGCCAAAATTAAATAATAATTGTATAATTTTAATACAATTTTATGAGAAATTCAATTTAAATTGAAATAATTTAAACTTAAATAAAAATAATAAAGAAATATCTATTAGGTATAATATTGTGGGTGAGGGCATCTTAAGAGAAGAAATTGAAAAATTTATAGATGAAAATAATTTGAATGATAAAGTCATTTTACATGGAGAATTATTTGGGGGGAAACTTAAAGAAATATATGAAGAAAATAAAGATTTTTATGAAGGTGTGATTTATACAGACGAAAATGTAAAAAGAATGCTTCCTTTAGATGATATAGTTGATTTATGTAACTGCCTTAATAACAGTGCGATTGGAGGAGGAAGTAAAAGCGAACTCGAAAAGTTTCTTAGGACTAATCAATCTATTTCAGACCATGATAGTGCAAAAATAAAATCAAAATATAGGAAGATTATTTACAATATAAAAGAAATATTCACAAAACAAGATTTAGAAGCCTCTCTCTATAGCAAGAGGACACATTTTATCTCTTTGTTTTTGGCTGTAAGTTTCGTCATACCTTATTTTTATATCCTAGATAATCCGAACAATCTGAAAGAAGACTTATTAGATTTTATCGAGGATCAACCGGAAGAATATAAAGAAAGTGTGTTGGGGGCTATTCGCCAGAAAACTGCAAGAGAAACACGAGTTAAGTCCATAAATAAAGTAGTTCTCAAATATGCAGTAGAATTGGATAAAAATAGATTCTTTGGTGAAACACTCAAACAGAAGCTTTGGAGAAAACACAAAAGTATATGCCAAATTTGTAATAAAAAAATTAGGAGTATAAAAGATGCTTCTTTAGATCATATTAAACCTTGGGCGAAAGGTGGTATAACCGAAGAAGATAATGCACAATTAGCTCACAAAAGGTGCAATCAGAAGAAAAAAGACAAATATGAAGAGTATATTATTATTTGAACTTATTGTCCCCTAACACTTCATTGCAGATACGCGAAAATGTTTTGTAATCGATGCGTTTTAGGCTTTAGCCGCGGGGCTGGGGAATCAGCCATCCCTTACGAATTTCATTGACAACACTATGAGATCTTGTTAAGATAACCAAATCGCTACTTAAAAATCGCAAAATTTAAATTTTATGCTTAGAAGCGTATCAACTTTACCTCACCCAGGACTAATGAACAATGACGAGACCGGCGGGGGAGTTCTCTGAGTGGCGATAACGAATTTTGGGATAGCAAAAGAAAGGACATAGGGGAAGTTTATGATTGAACACGATGTGCTCATTATTGGCGGTGGTTTAGCGGGAATGAGTACCGCGCTGCACGCGAGGCAGGCTGGTGCTGATGTGGCGATGATGTCTAAGGTTCACCCAACGCGTTCGCACTCAGCGGCAGCGCAGGGGGGCATCAACGCGGCATTAGGTATTGGAGACTCTTGGGAGGTTCACGCCTACGAGACCGTCAAGGGCAGCGACTACTTAGGCGATCAAGACGCCATTGAAATTCTGTGCCGCGAAGGAATTCAGGACATCTTCAATCTTGAGCATTGGGGTGTCATCTTTGACCGTGACGAAGAAGGGCGTATCCACATGCGCGGCTTCGGCGGTACCGACAAGAGCCGCACTTGCCATGTCGGTGATATGACCGGGCAGACCATCCTGCATGTGATGTACGAACAACTGCTCAAGATCAATGCCAAATCCTACGATGAGTGGTTCGTGACCACGTTGCTGATGGAGGATGGCGCATGCTGCGGCGCAGTGGCAATGGAATTAACCAGTGGAAAGATGGAGGTCTTTCGGGCGAAATCGATTATCATCTGCACTGGCGGCTGTGGACGGGTCTATGAGCCAAGTACCAATGGGCTTATCGTGACAGGTGATGGACTATCTTTAGCCTACCGCGTAGGTGCATTGATTATGGATATGGAGATGGTCCAATATCACCCGACTACCCTGCCTGCCAACGGCTTTCTCATCACAGAGGGCACGCGGGGCGAGGGGGCATATTTGCTGAACTCTGAAGGCGATCGGTTTATGCAGGAGGAACGCTATGGGGCAACGACACTGGTGGAAAAAGCCTCGCGCGATGTCGTCTCCCGTGCTGAGACGATTGAAATCCGGGAGGGACGCGGGGTGGACGGCTGTGTGTTGCTGGACTGCCGCCACATCAAAGACCGCATCTTAGAGGCGTTCCATCAGATCTACGAACTGGCGCAAGACTACGCGGGCGTGGACATTGCGCAAGAACCCCTGCCTATCCGCCCGGGGATGCACTACATCATGGGCGGCATTAAGACTGATGTAGACGGGCGTTGCTATCGGCATAATGGTGATGGTATGGAACCACTGCCCGGCTTGTATGCTGCAGGCGAGTGTGCCTGTGCTTCAGCGCATGGAGCGAATCGACTGGGTGGTAACAGTTTGTTAGACTGCGTGACGTTTGGTCGGAGAGCGGGAGTACACGCGGCTGAATATGCAAAAGGCATCAAGCCTGCCAGCGTCTCTGAACAGGTCATGCAACAGGAGGAACAGAAAATCACTGACATCTTCGCACGTTCTACTAACCAACGCGCGGCAGCGCTACGGCTGGAAATGGGCAACATTATGCATGAGTTTACTGGCGTGTTTCGCGATGAGACCGGTTTGCTCGAGGCACAACGTCAAATCCACGCTGTACGCGAGCGTTACCCCAATGTTTCCGTTGATGACAAAGGGCGTGTGTTTAATACCGACTTGGTGTCAGTTTTAGAGTTAGACTACATGCTCGACTGCGCGGAGATAATTATTGCCAGTGCCCTTGCTCGTAAAGAAAGCCGTGGTGCCCACACGCGTACTGACTATCCTGAACGCGACGACGAGAACTGGCTCAAGCACGTGGTTGTCTACCAAACTCCTGAGGGTCCCGCGATCGACTACTTGCCGGTGACCATTACCAAATGGAAGCCGGAGGTGCGGAAATATTGAGGATTGAGGGATGGCGCAACAGTGGACGGTGGAAGAAGCGGGAGCAGTTCAAGCGGCGGCGTTGGTGGGCGGGATAATTTTGAACCCGTCCGATGGCAGGAGAGGTGATGAACGATGGCCGGTCGCATCGGCAAGTTGCACTTGAAAAACATTTAGCAGCAGGTACATGAATACAACGTGACGCTGACGAAAATCATCCCGATGGACATTGAACACGGCAACGATACCATTCATGAGGAGATTTATCACCTGCTCACAAACCGAGGTTGGCTGCACGAGCAGTTTGCGAGTCCAGGAACTCGACAAAATCCTCATCAAACAGCGGTGGATGATTTTGGATGTTGTAGATGTGTATGACTACTACACGCGAGAACGTGAGCGGTTGGATATTCCGCAATCATTTGGTGGTGGTATCTGGACGAGTTGGAAGCAGAAGAACTACCTGAATGGGTTACCGATGCTCGTGCCATTTCGAGTGAACATGGTTCAGTGGTGCAGAGGTGGAGTCGAGTTAAACACCTTCGAATGCTTGCTCTTGGCGTGATGCACCAACAAGCACGGTATTGTGGAAGTAATTGGAGATGATAATGAGTCGCTACATCAGCGAACCCCTCGACGTTTGGTCGTCTTTCGCTCATTCAGGTCAAAATGTCGGTAGACGCAACGCAGTTCTCTTTAACAAGGACTTCAAATGCCAATCTTAGACCACCTCAACCCCGATATTGCAGATGTGACACCTTTTGAAGCGTTTCACACACAATGGGCAGCTCACATCGTTATCGACTTGAACGAAAGGTTGCCCGAAGGATTTTTGGCTATGCCTCACACCCACCTTGGTGAGAGGGAGATTGATGTCAGAACCGACAAATTCTTGGATGCTGTGAAAAAACAGGAACTCAAAGCGATATACCAGCCACAGTCTCCCGTGACCGCAAACGCAGAATTTCCCACAGAATTTGAGGTATTTGTTGATTATATCGAAAGAGGAAGGCACATTACAGTTGGCGTAATCGAGATTATAAGTCCCGCGAATAAAGCCCGTCCAAGTGAGAGGGATAGTTTTGTCGCAAAGTGCAAAAACCTGATTGCCAAAAACGTCTCGCTCATTTTGGTTGATATCTGTTCGCCACCGCTTTTCAACCTACATAATCAGTTGCTCCAATCGTTACGGATAACATGCGGCTTTATGGAAGAAAGTCGGGAACGCCCACTTTACTGTACCGCATATAGAAGAACATCAAGCGTAGAGGCGAAGCCGGCTGTCAATATTTGGACATATCCCTTAAAAGTCAGAAATGTCTTGCCCGAGCTACCTCTCTTTGTGACCTCTGATGTTTCTATCCCTGTCAATCTCGAAGCAACTTATCTTGAGGTTTGTAAAGTCTTCAGAATTCGTTAAATGGTACTCATAGACTTACAAAAATAATATACCAGGAGGACAAATAATAGTGATACAAGCCAATCTGAAAGTTTACCGTTACAACCCACAGAAAGAACAAGAGCCGCATTATGACACCTATCAAGTGGAAGATCTGCCGGATTTTGCGACTCTACTCGACGCACTCATCAAAGTGCGCGAGGAGATGGACGGCACACTGGCGATGCGCTGCTCGTGTCGTAGCGCCGTCTGCGGCTCGTGCGCCTTTCGGGTCAATGGACACGCAAAGTTGGGGTGCAAGATCAAACTCTCGACCCTCGCGCCGAACGGTGAGGAGATTCGCGTGGATCCGATGGGCAACATGAAGGTGATCAAAGACCTCGTGACCGATATGGATATGTTCTGGGACAAATTGCGGCAAGTTAAGCCGTGGATCGAGCTTGAGGGTGAGCCTCCGGAACGTGAATATCAAGTCCCACACAGCAAGATGGTCGAACTGCAACAACCGATGAACTGCATCATGTGCGGCGCCTGCGTCAGCGATTGCACGGTGCTGGAGGAGGATTCAAAATTTCTCGCTCCGGCGGCGCTGGCAAAGGCATATCGTGTAATTGACGACCCGCGTCACTCCAAAGCCAAAGAGTGGCTGGCCGACCTGAGTGGAGAAGGCGGTATTTGGGACTGCACACGTTGTCTGGAGTGCGTGCAGGTCTGTCCGAAGGACGTTGCACCGATGGACCAAATCATCAAGTTGCGCGAGCTGGCGATTAATGCCGGGTTGACCGACAACATAGGCGCAAAGCATGTGCTCAACTTTACCAAGAGCGTTGCACACACCGGTGTGCTCGATGAGCGTACGCTGCCTATTAAGGCCGCCGGTTTGGGCTGGGCATTTAAGAACATGGGAATCGCAATCAAGGCGACCTTAAAAGGAAAAATCAAACCGCCCTTGCCCGGTACCCATCCGTCGGTGACGGAGGTCAAGGATATCCGGCGCATCCATGCGGAGTTGGAAGAGGGAAAAGCAAAATCATGAAAATGGAGCCCTATATATGTCTCGATTTTCTGCTGTTGTTTGGTCTTCGGTTGGTAAAAAATTCTTGACAGGTATAACGGGTTTAGCATTATGTGTGTTCGTTATTGAACATCTCTCGGGCAATCTCCTCCTCCTCCATAAAGACCCCGTGCCTTTCAACCGATACGCTCGCTTTCTACACAGCCTCAGCGAACTGCTTATCGTTCTTGAGCTTGGGTTAGTCGCTGTTTTCGTGGTTCACATCATTGTCGGTATATCCATTGCGATGGGTAGAGGAAAATCACGTCCACGTCAAATGCGATATCATAAAACTGCTCGTGCAGGCAAACCCAGCCGAAAATCTCTGGGTTCAGTGAGCATGATCTTTACAGGATTAGTGTTGCTGGTCTTTTTGATCATTCACCTCAAAATGTTCAAGTTTGGGCCCGGAATCGAAGCAGGATATGTTGATGAACATCTCACACAGATTCACGGAGAAAAGGTCAGGGATTTACATAAACTGGTGATGGAGGCTTTCAGTAACAAGTGGACCGTCATCGGGTATGTTGCGGTGATGCTCCTGCTCGGGTTGCATCTCAGTCACGGTTTCTGGAGCGCGTTTCAATCCCTTGGCATGGGTCATCGGCGCTACACACCTATCATTTACTCTGTAGGAATTGTATTTGCCATCGTCATGGCAGTGGGATTTTTACTGCTTCCGATTTTGATCTACTTTAGGGGAGGTGTGTGATGATACTCGATTCTAAAGTCCCAAGCGGTACTTTAGCACAAAAATGGGAACAGCACAAATTTGATGTTCATCTCGTCAGTCCGGCCAACAAACTAAAATTCACCATTTTGATTGTTGGCACCGGGCTTGCCGGCGCCTCTGCCGCAGCTTCGCTTGCTGAGTTAGGTTACAATGTCAAAAGCTTCTGCATTCAGGATTCCCCACGAAGAGCACACAGCATCGCCGCACAAGGTGGCATTAACGCCTCCAAAAATTACACAAACGATGGTGATAGTCTCTGGCGACTCTTCTACGATACCATCAAGGGAGGCGACTACCGCTCACGGGAGGCCAACGTTTACCGGCTAGCGCAAGTCAGCGCCAACATCATTGATCAATGTGTCTCTCAAGGCGTTCCATTTAACCGTGAGTATGGTGGGCTCCTTGCCAACAGGTCTTTCGGTGGCGCACAAGTCTCCCGCACATTCTATTGTCGGGGGCAGACAGGGCAGCAGTTGCTGCTCGGTGCTTATAGCTCTATGATGCGTCAGGTCGATCATGGACATGTGCAGATCTTCCCGCGTCGGGAGATGCTTGATCTTGTCCTTATTGACGGCAAAGCCCGGGGCATCGTTGTCCGCAACCTGATCACCGGTGAGATCGAGTCCTACGCAGGAGACGCTGTTCTTCTGGCAACCGGCGGTTATGGAAACGCCTACTACCTCTCCACCAACGCCATGAACTCCAACGTGACGGCTGCGTGGCGTTGCCACAAACGTGGCGCGTTCTTCGCCAATCCGTGTTTCACGCAGATTCACCCTACCTGTATCCCCGTCTCCGGCGATCACCAATCTAAACTGACTCTCATGAGCGAGAGCCTGCGTAACGATGGTCGTGTTTGGGTGCCAAAGGAGAAGGGCGACAAGCGCCTACCCAATCAGATCCCTGAAGATGAAAGGGATTATTACCTTGAGCGAAAGTATCCCAACTTTGGCAATCTGGTGCCTCGTGACGTTGCGTCGAGAAACGCCAAAGCAGTATGCGACGAAGGGCGTGGTATCGGCGAAACCGAGCTTGCTGTCTATCTCGACTTTTTTGGTAGTATCAAGCAATTGGGAATAGAAGTCATCAAGGAGAGATACGGCAATCTGTTTGAGATGTATGAGCGGATTACCGACGACGATCCCTATGAAGAGCCGATGCGCATCTATCCAGCCGTTCACTACACCATGGGCGGGGTTTGGGTTGACTACAACTTAATGAGCACCATCCCCGGCTTGCACGTTCTCGGCGAGGCAAACTTCTCTGATCATGGGGCGAATCGTCTCGGCGCTAGTGCCTTAATGCAGGGATTAGCCGATGGGTATTTCATTATCCCTTACACTGTTGGAGATTATATCACCGGTGCTGAACTCCCGAAAGTCACAACCGACCATGAGGTGTTCAGAGAAGTTGAAGCCGCAGTCACGGCGAGAATCGAAAAACTGTTGTCCATTAAGGGGAACAAAACCGTGAAGGAATTTCATCGTGAAATTGGTCGCCTCCTTTGGGACTATGTCGGCATGTCACGGGATGAAGACGGGCTCAAGCATGCCTTAGTAGAAATTCCCAAGCTGCGCGAGGAATTTTGGGGAAATGTCATGATTCCGGGGAGCGATGACATGTTGAATAAGAACCTCGAATTTGCCGGACGTGTCGCTGATTACATGGAATTGGGTGAATTGATGGCAGTTGATGCTTTGCACCGGCGGGAATCCTGCGGTGCGCATTTTCGTGAAGAGAGTCAGACTTCAGAAGGTGAGGCAAAACGCGATGATGAGCGTTATTCCTACGTGGCGGCATGGGAGTATACAGGTGAGGATAAGCATCCAGTGAACCATAAAGAACCTCTTGTTTTTGAGGCCGTAGAATTAACTGAGCGGAGTTATAAATAAGAGGTATTACGAATGAAAAACATGACGTTGAATTTGCTTATATGGCGTCAGAAAGATGCAAACAGTCCAGGTCAAATGACACCTTACACCGTTGGTAGTGTATCTTCCGATATGTCTTTTCTTGAAATGCTTGATATGCTCAATGAAGACCTGATCCGAAGTGGAGAGCATCCTATCGAATTTGACAACGACTGTCGTGAAGGGATTTGCGGCATGTGCGCCCTTGTAATCAATGGAGTCGCTCACGGACCAAAGCACGCGACTGCAACCTGTCAGCTTCACATGCGTGAATTCAAAGATGGGGTAACCATCACGATTGAGCCGTGGCGTGCACAGGCATTTCCTGTTATAAAAGATCTGGTTGTCGATCGAAGCGCATTCGATCGGATCATCGAGGTTGGCGGCTACATCTCAGTCAATGTTGGGGAAGCCCCCGATGCGAATGCGCTGCCGATATCTATAGACCATGTTGAACGCGCAATGGATGCCGCCGAGTGTATTGCCTGTGGCGCCTGTGTCGCCGCCTGTCCGAATGCCTCTGCTTCATTGTTTGTGGGGGCGAAGATCGCCCACTTTGCTTTGCTGCCCCAGGGAAAACTCGAAAGGAAGCAGCGAGTGATAAACATGGTCGAACAGATGGACAAGGAAGGCTTTGGAGACTGCTCAAACCATGGTGAATGCGAAGCAGTTTGCCCCAAGAAGATTTCCATTTCCAACATTGCTCTGATGAGAAGAGAATACCTCAAAGCCGTCCTCAGTTAAGAAAATAAGCGAATGGGCGAATAAGCGAAACAAGATTCGCAAATATGTTATTGATACAGGAGGGTATTAATGAGAGTTGCTTACTTTCCCGGCTGCGTTGCCAGGGGAAACTGTCCAGAACTGAACCAATCCACCCAAAAAATTGCACCGCTTCTTGGCATTGAGTTGGTCGAACTTACCGGTGCTCCTTGCAGTGGTGCCGGCGTTCTGCAAGCGCAAAACCCAGTGCTCGCCGACACTTACAATGCCAAGACCCTTGCGCTCGCCGAGGAATTAGACTTGCCGCTGATGACAGTCTGTTCGACCTGCATCGGCTGCCTGCGTAAGAGCAATAAAAAACTGTCCGAGGATGAAGGTTACCGCGCAGAGGTTAACGCGGTGCTCAAGTCCGGCGGACACGAGTATCACGGTAGTGTGGATGTGACACACATCCTCTACGTTCTCATCAAGGAGGTTGGTCTGGACAATCTACGCAACATGGTCAAAAAGCCGTTAACCAACTTGCGGATTGCCCCGTTTTATGGTTGCTACATTCTGCGCCCCGCCGGTATCATGGGCATTGACGATCCTGACAACCCAACTTCAATGGAGCGCGTAATCGAGGCTCTGGGTGGGATTCCGGTAGACTACTACGGTAAAACTCGTTGCTGCGGTTTTCCCATTGGCTTAGAGAACGAGGAGGCTGCGTTCAAAATGGCGGGAAAGCACATCGGCGAGGCAAAGGATAAAGGTGCAGACTGCATGGTAACACCTTGCCCTCTCTGCCACATGAACCTCGATCTCCTACAGCCCAATGTTAGCCGTGTGGTCGGGCGCCAGCTGGACATGCCTGTGCTACACCTTCCGCAGATGGTTGGTCTGGCACTCGGCTTGGCGCCAAAGGAGTTAGGTCTAAAAAAACACATAGTCTCGATCAAAAGTGTGTTGGCAAAGTTGGGTATGTAGGCAAGTTAAAGAACTCAGATGGCATCGGCTATTGCAATATCACTAAATGTTGCACAAAGGTTTGTCCGGAACACATCACGATTACGGATAATGCTATCATTCCTCTCAAGGAACGGGTTGTGGACGAATTTTCCGACCGCAGAAGTGAGACAGACATCAGGAGATAAAAATGGTTATCTTAGCAAAAGATCAAAGGATAAGTGATTTAACAGTAGGACAGTTCAAAAGTCTCATCAGGGAAACCTTTTTTGAGTTAATTGACCCTGATTATGGACTTGAGCTAAAGCCAGAGGTAGAGGAAGCCCTTAGAAATTCTCATGAATCAAAAACAAGAATACCAGTGGAAGAAGTTGCAAAAGAATTAGGGCTTGAATGGTAAGATGTATACACTCAAGTTTAGTGTTGAAGGTAGAAAATCCCTTGCTTCTCTGGATAAGCAGGTTGCTCAGAGAATTCTGAATAAACTCAAATGGTTGATTCAGAATATCGATAGTGTTATTCCTCTACCTTTACACGGAAAATTCTCAGGAGATTATAAACTAAGAGTTGGCGATTGGAGAGTCATCTACGAAGTGGATCGCAACCAAATGACCATCACGGTTCATAAAATTGGACATAGAAGAGACATTTATCGATAAAGGCAAAATCGACGTCAACCTTTAATTAAGGAGACACTTGAATCATGCCAGATAAAAACAGCGTTGTCAGAGTCGGCGTCATTGGTCCCGGTGGGGCAGGACGCGGAAACACACTTGCATTTGCCACACGGGACGATGTTGAAATTGTCGCCGCCGCTGACAATAGTGAACGGAGTTTAGACGCACTGGAAAACGCCCTGCAGGAACGTGTTGAGGACTACAAGGACGATAGCTTCACACGTTACGTCGGTGATTATGAATATATCGAGATGTTGAACAAAGAAGACCTTGACATCGTCGGTGTTTTCTCACCCCATTCATTGCACGATATTCATGTTAAATATGCTTTGCGAGCGGGCTGCCACGTGATCGTCGAAAAGCCAATGGCGAATGTTGTTGGCGATGCGATCGCCATTACCAAGCTCGCTATGGGAAGTAATCTGCATCTGGTCGGTGGCTACCAGCGGCATTATGAGAACACATACATTACCGGCAAAAAGGCAATCGCTGATGGCTTAATTGGCAACCTACAGAAGTTTGAAGTCCATCTGGCTCAACGATGGGGGGGCGGCGGCTGGCGCGGCGATCCGCGATTCTCAGGTGGCGGTCAACCAAACGATTCTGGAAGTCACTTGCAAGATATTTTCTTGTGGATGACGGGGTTGTTGCCAGCTCAAGTCTATGGAACAACCGACACGAAATTTGAGGATGAAGGTGGAAACCTCGTTCCGAAGTTCGTCGAGATTAACTCCGACTCCGATGTGACATTGAGCAATGGCGCTCAGGGAACGATAACAATTCTCGGTAATACTCGCGTCGGATTTGAAGAGTGGGTGATTTTGGAAGGTGATGAGGGCACAATCGAGATTAAAGGCGGCATCCGCTTCATTCCAAATGGCGGTGAGCCCGAACCGCTAGAATATGAGCGTCCTGAAGGATACCCCCATAGTAAAATCGATCAACTTGTTGGTTTGGTCAAGGGGGAGTATGACACCAACTACACCTCCGGCATTAATGGGATTCGAACCAGTTTGTTGACAAATGGAATCCTTGAGGCGGGCAAAGGACCCGATGAGCGAAATTTAGTCGATTGCGGTAATATCCTTGAGAGAGAGGGATATAGCCAGCAGTTTGTGTTAGATCTTATTGATGAATGTGCTTCAAGGAAGATGTATTAATCTACTATCTCTCCCCTTCTCTTATAGGTTCAGGGGCGAAGAACCTCCCCCGGCCCCTCCTTCTCAAGGAGGGGAGATCATGGGGCCACATCGGTTCTCCCCTCCTTGAGAAGGGGATCGTCGAGCCTCCGCTACGCGAGAGTCCGAGACCGGAGACGATAGATAAATGGAGTATAGGTAATACTCAGGATAGTTTTCTCTTGTTAGAGGGAGTTTTACGTACTGTCCACCCCTAAACTCTTACTTATAGGAGGAGGATTAGGTCAAAACATATTTCACCGTATAGTAGGAGGGAAAAATATGAAATGCTTTAGGTTCGGCAGTCTTATCTTGGTGACCCTGATGATTGTTGCACAATATGGTTGTGTGTCAGGAGGCGTATCAGGAAAAGCCGATAAACTCGTTGAAGAAAGAGATTATCAGGGCGCTATTGAAATCTATCAGGTTGCTATTGATGCAAAACCGGGGACGGCAGAAGCCCGTAAAGCCCAACTTGCGATGGGCAAGCTATACACCGAAAAGATGAATCAACCCGAGCAGGGAGTGAAGGTTTATAAAGAAATCACCGATTCTGCCCCTGAGAGCGAAGATGCGGCTGAAGCATACTATCGTCTAGGAATGTACTATTTTCGGTCGAAAGATTATGAATCCGCACAAAAAAACTTTGACGCAGTTGTTAACAAATTCCCAGAGCTGGAGTTGAGCCATAACGCCCAACTGATGTTGGCAAAGAGCTATGAAGAAGCCCAAAATTTTGAACAGGCGGCAGAGATCTATAACAATGCTGCCAACCGCAATCCCAGAAGCAAACGTGCAGCGTTGGCTTTAGTCAACAAGGCAAGGATTGAAATAGAGCATCTCAATCAGGAAGATCAGGCAAGGCAAACATATCAACGCCTCGTCAAAAAATACGGGAAACTCAGTGACTCTCAGGAACAAATCGATGAGGCAAAACGCGAACTGAAAGCGATGGGAGCGAGTATCCCTGAACCAGAAGATCCTTTGGCGACGCAACAGGGGCGTGCTTTGGCGAGGCAGCTTGAACGCCGAGAACGCGATCGACCGCGAGGTACGGTTGAACGGAGCCGTGCAATGGGTAGTCCTGCGGCTGAGGTTAATTCCGGTTTCGGCGTGAGCGCATCAAGCGTGATGCGACAGTTTGGCGGAGTGTCAGGGGGCGCCATTCAGGGAGATGAGCAAGGGACCTATTACGACGCAATGCTTATGATTGCTAATTTTCAGTTCGGCGATGAGAATTATCCCTCTGCCGGCGCACTATATCACCGAGCTATCGAACTCGCAAAATCGGATAATGCTAAAATCGATCCGTACAGCTACTTGCGTCTTTCGGTTTGCTATCGTAAGGTAGGGATGCATCAGCGTGCTGCTGAAGTCCTCAAAGAAGCCGTTAAAAGGGATCGGGAGGTACTCGACGCTGTCATCAATACAGGTCGAAACCATTATACTGACGAAAACTATGAGAGAGCTATAGAAACCTATCAGTCCGTTTTAGGCTTGAATCGGACCAAAGATCCGGAAATCTACTGGTTAACGTCGCTCGCTTACAAAAAGATGAACCAACCGCAGGATGAGCTGAATGCACTCGAACACGCTGTTGCTGCCAAAGTTGACTATACCGATGCTTTGCAAAGTCTTGCTGAAGTTCTTCACTACCGATTGAAAGAGCGGAAGCGAGCGGGAATCTTCCAAGATCTCGTTGACGGAAAAGGTAGTTCCTACGATGGTGAAAAAGAGCTTGGCGATGTCTGCTATAAATATGGCAACTATACTTGGGCGAAGTCAAAGTATAAAGCGGCAGCGCGAATTGCGAAACGTTTGCGGAAAAAGTCAGAAAATAAGGCGGAACAGCGCAAACTCGATGATCAGGTTGTTTATGCAAACATTCGTGCAGCGATGGCGGCTTACAAGCTCAATCGGGAAGACGAGATGCAGGAAATCGTAGACACGCTAACGGCTGAATATCCAGAACACTCGCTGATGCCTTATGGACGAGGAGAACTCGCCCTGCTCAAGGGAGATACCGAAACGGCTATTGCTGCCTTCAAAGAATCCATTGAAAAAGCACCTCATTCCGATATTGCCCCAATCGCGCTAGGCGAATACTACCTCTCGCAAGGGTTTTTAGATGACGCAGCGGCGGTGTGGGAAGCATTTCTCGAAAACAACCGATATAATCAAAATGTGCTGCGCCGACTCAACAAATTGAAAGGAAACAGCGAAGGGCAAACGGATTCAGATGAGGAATCAAAGTAGCTGATTCCAATTTTATTGTCAGTAGGTTCTGAGGGGTTAAGGAGCGGCTACCACCTCCTTAATCCTTTTTTTTGGATCGGTGATATTGTAACCGAGGCGGACAAAGCTTCTGAGAGGTTATCACCAGCCAGTTCGAATTACAGTTTCCACATGACACTGTACTCAACTGACTTTATCACCGAATCATCGGGAGGAGATTAAATGCCAGAAAAAATCAAAGTCGCTGCATGCCAATTGCTAACCAGCGAAGATGTCGAACAAAATACATCGAAGGTGCTTGAGAAACTTGACGCATGTGCCGAAATGGGAATTCAGATTGCAGCGTTCCCAGAAGGCTGTCTATTTGGCTACTGTTGCCGCCAAGACTATTGGGAGGCGATCTCGCCGCTTGTGTTCAAGGAAGCCGAAGTCAAAATTTCGGAAGCCTGTCGGCGGCATCAGATGGCTGTCATCGTGGGGTCTGCACATCATGCGAATGGAAATTGGCATAACGACCTCGCGATTTTTGATCGCCAGGGAATACTCAAATATCGCTACGGAAAGACCTTCCTTGCGGGTGAGAAGTGGTGCATTAACAATCGTGGCAAACTTCCGGTAGTGCGTTTGGCGGGTGTGGATTGCTGCTTTATCATCTGCCACGATGTGCGGTATCCGGAGCTGGTCAAGTTGCCTGCGGCAATGGGGGCGCAGATCTGCTTTTTCTGCTCATGTGAGTCGGGATTGTTGGCGGAGTACAAGCTATCCGCCTATCGTGCAATGCCGATTTCCCGGGCCACTGAAAACGGTATCTACCTCGTCATGGCGAATACACCAGCCGATCCAGATGACCTCAAGGCGAGCGGTTCTTCGCACGGCAACTCGAAGATCGTCCATCCCGACGGTAACGTCATCAAGGAGGCTGGATTTTTTGGTGATGAAATTGTCGTGGCAACAATCAATCTTTCGCAGGCTAAAGGAGCGATGGCGAAGCGTACCTACAATGAAGAAACGATCCTTCGAGATTGGTTCCGACAGGGCTGTGAATTTGTCGTTAAGATCTAGTACGACTTTGTCACATTTGTGGGAGAGTCTTCCTAGACTCGATAATCGCGAGACAGTCCTCGCTCCCACGGGAATAGGAATCTCGTCGGGATTGGCTGTTTTAATGTGACAAAGTCAAGTGAGTTGTCGGTACGCATTGATGCTTACCACTTCCGTTGAATCATATTTCTTTCATCGAATTAACCCATTTTGCTCAAGGAATGCAATCACCTCTTGAGTCGATTCTTCGAGCGTCTGTTCCCCCGTATTGACGACAACTTCGGGGTTCGCCGGCGCTTCATAAGGTGCGCTAATTCCCGTGAATTCCTTGATTTCACCAGCCCGGGCTAATTTGTACAACCCCTTTGGGTCACGTTCTTCACACACGTCCAAAGCGCAATCGACAAAGACTTCGATAAAACGCCCTTCACCGAGCAGATCTCGCGCTTTGTCCCGATCGCCGCGGTAAGGCGAAATGAAGGCAGTCATCGTGATGACGCCTGCATCTGCGAACAATTTCGCCACCTCACCGATACGACGAATGTTCTCTTCCCGATCTGCTGGTGAAAAGCCGAGATTCTTATTCAAACCGTGACGAATGTTGTCGCCATCGAGAACGTATGTGAGATGTCCATTCTGGTGGAGTGCACTCTCAACTTCAAGGGCAAGCGTAGACTTTCCGGAACCAGAAAGCCCCGTGAACCAGATAACACACCCTTTCTGTTTCAGGAGTTCCTCACGGTCTTGCGACGTAATTGTTGAATGATGCCAGGTAATGTTTGTTGCTTTCTGTTCTGTCAATATTGTTCTCCTTGATTCATCAGAAAATTAAGATGTAAAATTATAAAAGAAAGATGGCGAAGATTCAAGTGTTCTTCGCGGTTTTGAAAGCAGAAACATCATCATTTTTTCATAGCTCATGACTCATTGAGTTCTTTTATCACCTCTTCGTTGAATTCAAGTTGGATGATTAGCCCTGCTGGTTGGAATTAGGACGAGTGGCATCGGTCCAAAATCGAATTATTTAGTGATAGCAGATGAAGCTTATTGAGACTCGGGCACAAAACGTGTCCGAGATTTTTGGGGAAATTCACATCTTCGGAGTCATATATCAAAATGACACGTGTGGTGGGTTTACCCTTTAGTATTTGCGAAAATTCCGCAGAATGTCCACTTTGCGAGTAGGGATGAATGCCTTGCTCTGTAGGCAGGAATTTCACGATCTGGATTAGAAAACCAACTCGGAGGAAAAATGACTATACCAAAGCAAACCACAGACACAGCCAATGCCTTAAGCCCATCTATTGGCGACCCGGTGCCTATGGCTCCGGAGCAGAAGTTTTTCTTCGACCTGCGTGGCTGGATTCTGTTGCCCTCTGTGCTGTCGGCAAGCGAAATAAAAGAGATGAAGACCGAAGTGTATGCTTGTGCTAAGCACAGCTATGAAGGCGCACTTCAGAGGTTGCTAGATCACCCTGCCATCGTGGGAATTCTGACCGAAATCCTATCTGAAGACTCTTTTGTGAGGGACGACTGCTACAGCTTTCGATGTGAAGGTTCCTTTATCACCGTCCGACCGCCTGGGTGGAGCAAATCAGAACGAAGCGACATGGGGATGCCACACGTCGTGCGTCCTCCGCAGCAGGCCAACGCCATGCGGTACCAGGTTGCAGGGAATAAGATATTCTCTGGGCTGACCCGAGTGGTGTGGGAGCTTGAGGAGGTGAAGGCCGGGCAAGGTGGTACTTCCTTTCTCAGCGGATCGCACAAGGCGCATTTCAACTACGGTGGTCCAGATCCGTTTCGGCCGAATATCAGCGGCTCGCCGTGGGAGGCCAGCATGCGAGCTGCAATGGACGAGTACAGCTGCCCAGCAGGCTCGGTGGTAATCTTCACTGAAAGTCTCGTCCACGCGGCTAACGACTGGACCAACACAGCGAACCCACGGTGCGCGGTCTTTAACTGTTACAATTCTATATGGGCCCAGTGGCATCGGCTCAACCTCAGTCATGAGAAGATCCAAGCAATGCCTCTGAAGCGTCGATCGCTCTTCCGCGGAACCTGGGCGATTGGTGGAGGCCCGTCTGGAAACCGAGAGTACTCGCTGGAAAACAGAACCGTGTAATAGTCACCCAAAGTGAAGCGTTTGGCTGGTAATTGAAGCACGGGATTCTCTCCAGGGCATGAATCGTCCTTTTTACCTATGCTCTTGTTTCAATTTACATTGCGGCGAGTTCTATGGCGGTTTTCGTAGGCTTGTTCGCTTGACCAAATCTCTGTTCAGGTAGAAAACCGCCTGGTGGGGGAATTGAGGATTGATTTTGTTCCTTTGGGTTAAGTACCTTTAAGATAGTTTCCTGTAACTTTGTGTCTTCAAACGGCTTGAGGAGATAGCCTAATGGATTTGTTCGCATGGCGCGTTGCCGCGTCTTTTTATCACTATGTGCCGTAATGTATATAACCGGAATATTAAACCGATTCCCAATGATTTCAGCCGCTTGGATGCCGTCTATTTTCCCTTTGAGTTTAATGTCCATCAACACTAAATCCGGGTGAAGTCTTTCCGCCTTTTCAATCGCCGCCTCACCGGAAATAATGGGGTAGGGAATGACATTGTATCCAAGGCGTTTTAATCGACGACTTATATCCAGAGCAACAATCGTATTGTCTTCAACAACGAGGATGAGTTTCTTTACCATCTTTGATTCCGACTCCTTGTTTGAAATTTAGAAATTAAAAAACCGAAGCGTTTGGAGTAATATCTAACGAACCTCAAACAAAGGCTTGGATAGATTTTCGACTCTCAACTTCGGCAACGCAGCCATCCTGCAATTAAGCGAGGGTCTGTCGCTTTGTGTCCCCGCCTTTCGGCGGGTTTACCTTTATCGATTCAGGGGTTTATCAATGATAAAAAATGAGATGTAGATAGACTCATCTCGTGGGGGTCGGTGAAAATATTTGGATCGAAAAATACTTCCCCGATTGGGTAAAATACCGATGGTTTTTTTCTTACATTTTTAAGATTCTGAGAACTGGATTTGGATTAGAGCTTTAGGAATGTAACCGATTGACACGCTTTCACCTCTTATGTGACGTTATGTCACATCGGAAAGCGCAATAAGACCAATAGAGTCAAGAATGGGGGCGAGGGTTCTTAATTGTTGGGTAGATAGCGCAAAACTCATACCAATCCAATTCGAGTGTGTCAAATTTTTGTGGTACGCTCTAAGGTGAAACGTGCACCAAAAAAGACCGTGTCGAATTGTGCCTTTATTCTCGACAGAAATTTAGTATAATTTGAGTGATTGACCAATCTATGTCTTCAAAAAAGGACGTTGACAAACAGAATTCCAAGTGCTATACTGCTACTGTCACTTTTCAAAAATAAAAGGGGTTGGCTATGATGAAACAACTCAGTTTGAGATACCTCCTGACGCTTCTATTAATTCTCGTTGGGAAGTGGGGATATGCCTACACCGTAGATGAGCTTTTTCATAATTTCAGGAAAGCTTATGAGAGTTCTCAAAACTTCAGTGCCGACTTTGAGGAAACGACTTTTCGTGCCACGAAACCATCTGAGAATGGCCTAACTCTCGCGGAGGTAATGGCTTTAAGTCCTGATACGAAAAGTGTGGCTAAAGGGCGGTTGGTCTTTGGCAAGCCGGATTTGCTGCGGAAAGAATACATCAGCCAAAAAGATCCGGATCGGACAGTACAATTGATTATTCTGGATGGTGAATACTCCTGGTCATACACGCCAATGCTGGAGCAGGTCAATAAGATGAAATGGAATCGTTCGAGTCGCAAGGAGTTATTACCCGGAATCGGTGCGTCGTTGGAAGATGTAGAGAAAAATTACGACATGAAACTTATTCCAGATGAGGTCGTGAACAAGAAAGGCATCTATCACATTGAGTTGACCCCCAAACCTCATATGCTTCCTGAACCTGTAGATGGAGTTCCGCCTCCGCGTGAAATCCTTGGCGTGTGGATTAAGACAGACGAGTGGTTGCCTGTGCAGTTCGGTTATAAATCGGAAAGTCATGATGGAGCCAGCATAAGTGTAATTGTTTCAATGACACATATTCGGCGCGATCAAGAATTAAATCAGGATTTGTTTAATTTCGTTGTTCCTGATGGTGTTGAAGTGATTGACCTTTCACCGGACGAGTAATAGTGATATGAACTTCTATGTTCTCCTCCGCTTGGCAAATTGCTTAACGATTTCACGCATCCTGATGGTTCCGCTTTTCATGCTATCATTTCGTTACCATCGCCTCTTTCCACTTCCCGCGCTTATTTCCGCGCTTGTCGTTTTTGTCGTCGCATCAATTACAGACTACCTTGATGGGCAAATTGCTCGCAAACGTGGGATAACCAGTTTTGGCAAATTTATGGACCCGCTCGCAGATAAGCTGCTTGTGGGAGCCGCGCTAATTTGCTTTACCCGGTTTGAAAACGGATTAATTCCCGGTTGGATGGTCTTGACAATCATCGGACGCGAATTTGTCGTGACGGTTTTGCGCATTGCCTTTATGGCAACTCAAGGTGCCGTTGTGTCGGCAAGCAAATGGGGAAAATATAAAACCTCTTCGCAAATGAGTGTGATTGTAATCAGCTTAATTCTACTTGTTGTTTATGAGTACGCAACAGCGAGCGGTGAGAGTGTTGAGTGGCTCATTCGTCCACTGGGTCCAATTTACTTTATGATGTACATTCCCCTCACGCTAACGGTTATTTCAGGTCTAGAATTCTTATACAAAAATCGAAAGGCATTTTATGACCTGATGCGTTCTATGGACTCCTATGACCCGGCTGACGATATTTAGATCGTGAATTTATTCTGTAGTGGCCTGATTTTGGGCTTGCTTTTCTAATGCTCGATAAATTGAGTGGCTACAGTGGTTTCTATGAAGAACACAACTCAACAAAATATCCGGTGTTTCGTCGCAATCGAGATACCCAAAACCATCCAGAATCATTTAATTTCGATTCAGGATGAACTCCGAAAAAAAATTAAACAAGCGTCGTGGGTCAAACCCGGCAATGTTCACCTGACATTAAAATTTTTGGGAGAGGTTAATCCAAGTCACATTGAGACAATAGGACAAACAATCCAACAGGTGGCTGTTAATCACTCCGCTTTTTCAATGCTGATTGGCGGCATGGGTGCATTCCCGAATTTGACTCGTCCAAGAGTTATCTGGGTTGGCGTAAAGGTTGGGGTAGCAGAAATTTCTGCACTTGCTCGCGACATTAATGTCGAATTGAGTCGGTGCGGATACCCATTTGATGAAAAAAAATTCAATCCTCATTTAACGCTTGCCCGTTTGAAAAGTCGAGTTAATCTGAGGCCTTTCGTTGATGTGTTTCGTCAATACGATGAGATTGATGGTGCCAAAATGACGGTGAATGAGATTGTACTCGTACAGAGTCAACTCTACCCGACTGGCGCTATCCATACCCTTTTAAAAATTTGTGCTCTCAATTAAGGAGATTTAACCATTATGACAGACGAAAATATGACAGACGAAAAAAACAAAGCGATTGATCTCGCAATCTCACAGATTGAAAGAGAACACGGAAAAGGCGCGATTATGCGCTTTACGGACACCGAAGTCGTGCCTGTAGAAGTGATTCCAACCGGCTCTCTTTCACTCGACATTGCACTCGGCGTTGGTGGTATTCCTCGGGGTCGTATTATTGAGATCTTTGGTCATGAAGCCACTGGTAAAACCACCCTTGCACTCCACATCGTTGCGGAAGCCCAGAAACTGGGTGGCGTTGCAGCATTCGTTGATGTTGAGCATGCACTGGATATGATGTACGCCAAGAACATTGGTGTAAACATGGAGAACTTGCTAATCTCTCAGCCAGACACAGGAGAACAAGCCTTAGATATTGTCGAAACGTTAATCCGTAGTGGGGCAATCGACGTTGTAGTCATTGACTCGGTGGCTGCTCTGACGCCTCAAGCCGAAATTGAGGGCAGTATGGGAGACGTTCACGTCGGGCTATTGCCGCGTCTCATGTCCAAAGCGCTGCGAAAACTTGCGGGTGTGACCAATAAATCAAGAAGTTGTGTCATTTTCACTAACCAGATCCGGCAGAAGATCGGTGTGATGTTTGGGAATCCTGAAACAACGCCCGGCGGGCTTGCGCTTAGATTTCACGCCTCCATCCGTCTTGAAATGCGCCGTGCTGAGACTATGAAAGATGGAAGCGAGATAACCGGGAATCGTATTCGAGTGAAGGTCGCTAAAAATAAGGTAGCACCTCCATTCCGGCAAGTCGAATTTGATATGCCATTCGGAGAAGGAATTTCTAAAGAGGGCGATCTCCTGGATGTCGCGGTCGATCAGGCAATTATCGATAAGAGCGGTTCATGGTATTCGTATAATGGAGAGCGGCTTGGACAAGGTAGAAATAACGCTAAGGCACACTTAGTTGACCACCCAGAAGTCACTGCTGAGATTGAAAATAAGGTTCGCGAAATTTATGGGCTACGTCCTCAATCGACAACAGGATCAATTCCTGGAGACAAAGCGAACGAGGATGAGGATGAATCATAACTAGATGTGCTACCTATCCGAACTCTTGCGAGTTCGGATACGGGCTCCTACGACCCTTCGGGTGGGGGAAGAACTTCGCGCAAAACAGGTTTTCAACGAAACTGGAAAGGGAGGATGAGGTAGTTGCCGTCTATTGCCAAAGCCCGGAGACGAGTTCACCCTCCCACCTGAACGGTTACAGGACGAAGAAGATGGCGGAGAAAAAAATAACGGAAGCGACAGTCCTTACACTGTTTCGTGAGGATAAAATTTCCACTTCTAAAGGCGCACAGCTTTTGGGTATTCCTATCCAAGACTTTATGGATTTACTGAACGCGAATGGTATACCATTGTGGGACGGTACTCCAGAGGAACTCAAGGAAGATGTGAAGGCTTTGCGTGAACTGAGAAAGAAATATAAGAAGAAGGAACAAGCGATATGATAGCCATCGGTGATTCATCAATACTCATACCGTTGGCACGTATCAATCAACTTCACCTACTTGAGGAAATGTATGGTGGAGTCTTCATTCCTCAAGGCATATATGATGAGGTAGTCATACGAGGTGCAGGGAAAGTTGGTTCTGGGGAAGTAGAAAACGCTGATTTTATTCACGTAGAGCAGGTACGTGATATGGACTCAGTAGATGAGTATGTTGACCCATTAACGCTAGAGGACGCAGAAGTTATTCTTTTGGCAAAGGAACAGAACGCAGATTTAATCCTTTCTAATGACAGGAATCTACGAAGACGTGCTTTGAGAGAAGGTTTCGTTGTAAGTACAATCTATGTGTTGTTGATTGAGGCAAAGCGAGAGGGTTTTCTTCCCGCAGTGAAAACTTGCCTTGATGAGATGAGAAACAAAGGTATATTGATTCGGAAAGGTATCTATCAAGAAACGTTACGACAGGCGGGAGAATTACCTAATGAGGAAGGGTAGGCTCACGTAGGAGGGTGAGAGAACTTCTCCGCCGAACTGTGAGGCGTCGCGGCAGATACTCCCATGACGCGATAGGATCCATTTTCGTGCATTTTCTCCACAGACCCTGAACGGTTACTTATTCAAAAAGGATCCAGAGTTATGAAACTGAGTTGTTGTGCAGGACTTGCTTCTTTTGTTCCACCAACTGTTGATGCTAAGCAATTAGACACGACCTCAATATACAGATCAAAACTTGAAAAAGCTCCAGCCGTTCTCAAAACCCTCTCAGACGCTGGCTGTGATTTCTTTGAATTCGGTGTGGGGATGTTGTGTCCTGAATCACCCAAGGCTTTATTTGAAGAGTTTAAAAGTATCATCGCGGCGTTCCCCCTCAAAGCGAAATGCTTCAATAGTTTTATCCCCGCGAACCTCAAAATTACCGGCCCAAATGTCGATAAAACAATCTTAAATGATTATGTCGCTCAAGCCGCTGAACGCACTTCCGAAATTGGTGGTGAAGTGATTGTGTTTGGTAGTGGTGGGGCGCGGGGGATACCGGAAGGATTCTCACATCATAAGGCTCACGATCAGATTCTTGAGTTTCTGAACATTGCCGCCCAGCATGCACGACAGCACAAAGTTACGATTGCAATTGAACCGCTGAATCGAATGGAGACCAACATTATCAATAGTGTTGAAGAAGCTGCTCAATACGCAGATGAAGTTGCGCTTCCTGAAATCAAGGTTCTTGTTGATTTCTACCATCTGATGGTTGAAAAAGAACCCTTTGATCACATTGTGGCTACGGGGAATCGAATCGCTCATGTGCATGTCGCCGATACGGATCGGCTCTATCCAGGTAGTGGGCAATATGATTACCGAGGATTTGCGCAAAGCCTCGCCTCTGCCGGATATAAGGGGCGCATTTCTGTTGAATGCAACTTTCGAGACTTTGACAAGGAAGTCCCTCAATCCATTCATTTTTTGCGGAAGATATTCCCGTGATAGTATCGCTATTGTACTTATTAGATAAAGCCTTGTTATGACAGGATATTTTTCTTGACACGATTATAGTCCAATGCTATAATCTCAACCATCGGTTGTGTATTGGAATTCCCAGAACGAATCAGATTGCGTACACTTCTGTCAAAGATAGTAATCAGAATTCGCAGGCGCTCAATTCACATCACGAGATGCCACCATAATTAGCCTAAATATAACATAGGATGACACTATGTCGATCAAAAAGAGAAAACCTATGGATCTTTTTGAAATTCAGAAGGGTTCAGATTTGACACCAACTTCGTCGGAACAGAAACCCGACAACGCACGAGTTCATGAATTGCAGTTTCATATTGATACCTTAGAAAATGAAGTCGATGATCTGAGGAGACAACTCAGTGCTGCCCCCTCTGAGGATGCTGAAAATCGCATATATGAATTGACCCGCGACCTCATGAACCTTCACCGTAAGAATCGGAAATTGATTAGTACACTCACCGATGCAAAAGAAAAACTGGAGACTCTCAAAGAAAAGGTCGAACAGTTAAGTGCGCCACCAAACAACTATGGTGTCTTTCTCGAATTGAATGGTGATGGCACCATTGACATCGACCTCGGCGGCAAGAAATGGAAGGTCAATGCAGATCCAGATATCAATGTTGAGAAATTGCAGAAGGGTCAAGAGGTGATTGTCAATGGCGTGCTAAACGTCGTAGCGGTTAGAGAGTTTGATAAACACGGTGAAGTCGTTAAAATTAAAGAAAACCTTGACGAGCATCGTGTCATTGTTAACCTCCGTGCTGATGAGGAACGAGTCGTCGAGATTGCGGATCCACTGAAAGGGGAGACGCTTAAACTTGGGGATAATGTTTTACTGAATCATACAACGGGAATGGTTATGGAAAAACTCCCCAAAAGTGAAGTGGACGATCTCTTACTAGAAGCGGTGCCAGACATAAAGTATTCGGATGTTGGGGGATTGGCTGAACAAATCGAGGCAATTCGCGACGCAATTGAGATGCCATACCTTTACCCTGACGAATATAAAGAGTTTAGTCTAACGCCGCCCAAAGGTGTTCTACTCTATGGCCCTCCCGGTTGCGGC
Source organism: Candidatus Poribacteria bacterium (assembly GCA_022567695.1). Taxonomy (GTDB): domain Bacteria; phylum Poribacteria; class WGA-4E; order WGA-4E; family PCPOR2b; genus JADFGN01. The sequence continues at coordinate 24,506 of JADFGN010000037.1, forward strand.
AAAACATTGATTGCTAAAGCCATCGCAAATAGCCTTGCGGCGCGTGTGCGAGAACAGATGGGCAAAGATGATGTGAAGGGCTATTTCATTAACATCAAAGGTCCTGAGCTACTTAATAAGTATGTCGGAGAAACGGAGCGCAAAATTCGAGAGATTTTTCAAAAAGCCAAAGAAAAATCAAAAGAAGGTGTTCCGGTTGTCATTTTCTTCGATGAAATGGACTCGCTGTTCCGATCCAGAGGGATGGGCATCTCATCGGATATGGAATCTACTTTAGTGCCGCAATTCCTTGCTGAAATCGATGGGGTTGAAGGACTTCGAGATGTGATTGTGATTGGCGCGAGTAATCGGCAAGATCTCTTAGATCCCGCTGTTTTGCGTCCGGGGCGTTTGGATATTAAGATCAAGATCGATCGTCCCACTGTTGAAGGCGCAAAGGATATCTTCACCAAATTCCTGACGCCAGACCTTCCGTTCTCCGATTCCCAACTCGAAAACTTTGATGGCGATCCGGAGAAGGTCGTTGAATATCTCATAGATCAAGGCGTCGAGGAAATGTACTCGACCCGAGATGACAATAAATTCATCGAAGTCACTTATACCCGTGGAGAGCGTGAAACCCTTTACTTCAAAGATTTTGTCAGCGGTGCGATGATTGAGAATATCGTTTCGCGGGCGAAGAAACTCGCAATCAAACGGTTTATCAGTTCGGAAGGAAAAGAAAAGGGAATCAGGCTCGAAGACCTTACGGACGCCATCCGTGAGGAATATAAAGAAAACGAAGATTTGCCTAACACGACCAACCCTGATGATTGGGCGAAAATCTCAGGGCGTAAAGGCGAAAAGGTTGTCAGTATCCGGGCGTTGATGGATGACTCTGAACGCAATAAGAAGAGAGAAGTAAGAGTCGTTAAGGGTGGTGCTTATCTGTAAAATTGTCAGTCTGTGATAAATTATGACAACACCGACGATTATCGGAACAGAGACTGAATATGGAATCTCAGTCAAAAACGCACGAGATCAGGATCCCGTTGCGGCTTCAACCCTGGTTGTAAATGTCTATAAAGACCGTGGCTTAAAGAAA
>JADFGN010000038.1 GCA_022567695.1 Candidatus Poribacteria bacterium
CGTTTCGCGGACGGGAAGCTCGTCGAAAGCTGGACCAACTTGGACAACCTGGGCCTGCTGCAACAGCTTGGCGTGATTCCTCCGCCACAGCCGCCTGCGGAAGAGGATTTCACCAACGTCTTCTTCACCTCCCTGTCTGAGGGATTAAACATGATCTCCCTTCCTCTAAAACCTCCGACACCACTCACCGCTCGCTCCTTTGCAGAACAACTCTCTTCGACGGTCATAATCAAGTACGACGAAACCCGTCGACGATTTGTGGGTTTCACCCTTGATGCGCCGGGTGATGGATTCCCCATTGAAGGCGGAAAAGGTTACATCGTCAATTTAAAAGAAGCAACGGATATGACGTTTGTCGGCGCGGCATGGACAAACGATCCACCGACTTCCGTAGCACCGATGGCGGACAGACATCCACGAGGTAGCGATAACACTTGGGCATTCGTCGTCAGCGGCAGAATTCCAGGTGGGGCCACCACTCACGAAAACACCGATGGCTATCTTGTCACTGTCCGAAACACACGGACAAACGCGATTGCGACTGATGTCATTCGATCTGGATACTTCGCCGCCGCTTTTGCGGATCTTTCTCGCAACAGCGTGGTTGAAGCCGGCGATCGGCTGGAAGTTACCGTGATGGAGGGAACAGGTGAAATCGCTTCAGATTTGTACTCGATCACGGTGACACCTGAAATCATTCGTCAAGCGTTTTTATCACTCACTCTCACCAGCGTTGGGAAACCGAATCAGAGCCGACTGTTGCAGAACTATCCCAATCCGTTCAATCCAGAAACCTGGATTCCGTATCAGATTCAGGAAGCGGCTCCGGTTGCGATCAAGATTTACTCAGCACCGGGTCATCTCGTGCGTACCCTTGATATAGGACAACGTGCGGCTGGCTTCTACCAGAGTCAGACTCGTGCAGCGTATTGGGATGGAAAGAACGACGCTGGCGAACCAGTTGTTTCTGGCATCTATTTCTATCAGCTTCGTGCTGGAGATTTTTCCGCGACCCGTCGGATGTTGATCTTGAAATAGTGATGTGTTTTGTGAAATCATCACAGATGCTGATAGCCCGTGGTGGACATTTTGTCTACTGCGGGCCTTTTTTTATTTCGACTTTGAAAATGAGCAGAGGTGCTAGATGGAGGTGAATCCTGTGGGCGTAATAATCCGCAGCTTCTTCGGGGACTGGTTGGCATGGCAACCCCGCAAACAGGTTGACTGGCTTGATTTTCCAACGATCGCCGTCTGCGGCCTGTTGGAAGTCGTTCAATTCCAAAGAGGATTTCGCCTCTAACAATCGTGCAGGTAAAGACATAATCCTCATCATCGGACAGGGAATCAAAATGAGCTACAACTCGTGGATTATGTGCCATTAACTAATTAACTAATTTTCAGTATTAAAGTATACATTCGTAGTGACGACTTCAGAAAGCCTGCCCTTGAGCGAAGCGAAGGGTTGATGGTAGAGAAAAGCGACTAAAGTCGCCACTACAAATGCAAAGTTTGTTTTTGAAAATTAGTTACATATCGAGGCTGATTGACGTTCCAGATTGATTCATCAAGTGCGTAAATCGTTTGCGATTTCAGGATGATTTTTGGGTATTAAATCTATCCCCACACCGCCTTGGCAGTTTCAACAATCACCTTTAGTTTGCGCTTTTCATCCGCGACTGTGATGCGATTGCCAACAATTGAAGTCGAAAAACCGCACTGCGGGCTTAACGCCAGACGCTCTAGGGGTACAAACCGACTGGCTTCCTGAATTCGTGCGATGAGTTCTTGCGGCGTTTCTCGACGTGATGTCTTCGTTGTAACCAATCCCAACACGGCGATTTTGTCGTCGGGAACCGCCTTCAACGGTTCAAATGAACCGGAGCGTTCATCGTCATATTCGAGCAACAGCCGTTGCGCGTTAATTTTCTGAAAGATCGGTTTGGCAATCAGATCGTAACCACCTTCTGTCAGCCACCGGCTACCTTGGTTACCACGTCACAAATGAAAGCCAAATGTCACGTCTGGAACATCACCAATCACTGCGTTGTCTACCTCAAGCCATTGATCGAGCGTCCACCCCTGTGCCTCATAAAACGTACGGGTTTTGCGATCGAGTAACAGCGGGTAATGCGGTGCATCGAGTTGAATGTAACTTGCCCCTAGACGGATTAACTCCGCGATTTCCTCTCGCAGAATGTCAACCACGTCTGCAAGGAAACTGTCTACCGTGGGATATGTAGCCGCAGAATGCTCCGCCGACCAAAAGTTTGTCCAAAGGCTTGGGCTTGGTAAGGTAATTTTCGGTATGCGAGTTGTGTGACTACGCAGGTACGTGAACTCCTCGGCTGAAAGATACCGCTTGCGCTTCAATTTACTGACGACGCCCAAGTTTTTGGGGCGTTTCAAGTTCCAGTCCCCCACGCTTTCATCCCCATGCCACTCTCCCCAGAGAAAAGCGTCGATGTCAAATTCACCGAAACCATCGACAGCTTCGGTCATCTGGCTTTGGAAGGACAATCGGCGCATCTCACCATCGGTGACAATTTCCAAACCGGCGTCCTCCTGAAGTGCGATTGCTTCGTTAACCGCCCGATCTTCGATGGCTTTAAAATCCGCGTGTGTAATTCGGTTGGCGTCTAGTTCGTCTCTTGCCTTGAGAAGCTCCGGTGGGCGCAGCAAGCTGCCAACAACATCAGTATGTGCGACGATCATGATTTTCCTCCTATTTATTTTAGTCTAGCATAACAGCGGGAAAGATACAACAGAAAATGGCATGGTGAAATGAACCATCTCTTTTCTTGAAGTGGGAAATTGATCAGATACATTTCCCGCTTGCAATCCATCCAGACTTTTGGTAATATACACTAAATTCTAAAGATGGAGGATCGGAATAATGGCATTACCAAAAATGATTCGTGTGAAACGGCACTTTGAGGCACCAGTTGTCACAGATCTTCCCGCAGCAATTCGGGCGGAATTGGAGGCGATTGACGCGCCTTCTATTGTGCGGCGAGGCGATAGTGTTGCTGTTGCAACGGGCAGCCGTGGTGTTGCGAACATCGACATTGCTGTCAAAGCAACCGTTGATTATCTGAAGGGAATCGGTGCAAAACCGTTCGTCATTCCAGCAATGGGAAGCCACGGTGGCGCAACAGCGGAAGGGCAATGCAGTGTGTTGGCGCATTACGGCATCACAGAAGAAACGGTTGGCGTACCGATTAAGGCGACGATGGATGTCGTCGAAATTGGACAAACGGCGGACGGGCTGCCTGTCTTTCTCGATCGATACGCTTCTGAAGCAGACCATATTGTGCCTATAAACCGGATTAAAGCGCACACCGATTTCAACGGCTCGATCGAGAGCGGCTTGATGAAGATGATGGTCATTGGGTTGGGCAAGCAGAAAGGTGCGAATATGTACCACCGCGCCTTCTTCCAATACAGTTTTGAGCACGTTATCACAACTGTGGGGGGCTTGGTGTTGGATACGGGAAAGATTGCGTTCGGCATTGGGCTGATCGAAAACGCTCATGAACATACTGCAAAGGTTGCGGCCTTGCGTGCAGATGAACTGATTCGCCGGGAACGTGAGTTATTGATTGAATCAAAGGATTTGATGGGACGACTTCCGTTTGATACACTAGACCTCTTGATTGTAGACTGGATGGGGAAAAACATCAGCGGGACAGGCATGGACACCAACGTCATCGGGCGGATGATGCAGAACTTTGAACCTGAACCGGAGAAGCCTGCTATTTTGCGGATCTTTGTCCGAGATTTGACTGACGAGAGCGATGGCAACGCAACAGGCGTTGGGCTGGCAGACTTTGCAACAACGCGCCTTGTGGAGAAATACGATCGGCATTCGACATACATGAACGGCATCACGGCATTGGGGCCTCAGAAGTCCAAAATTCCATTCTATTACGATACCGATCGGGAAGCGATTGAAGTGGCGTTGAGCACAGTGGGGTTGACTCCACCTGAGCAAGCGAGGGTTGTCCGTGTCGAGAACACGCTCAAGTTGACGGAGGTAGATATCTCCGAAGCCTTGCTTGATGACGCGAAACTGCGTAGCGATCTCGAGGTCATCGGCGGGTTGAAATCGTTTGAGTTTGATTCAGATGGGAATCTTGTGATGTTCCATAAGGCGTAAAACGTGAAGGACGAAATCTAATATCTATGAAACGTCTAATTGTTGGAATTACCGGAGCGAGTGGGGTTATTTACGGCGTCCGCCTCCTTGAAGTGCTGACTCAACTCGACGCCTTTGAGATCCATTTGACTATCTCCGACTCAGGTTCACGAGCACTTTGGGAAGAGCTTCAGATTCGCGTAGACCTCGACAATTTTAACCTTGAGTCGTTGTTAAGCGATTCGTCAGACAGAGTGGTTTACCATCATCAGTCCGATATTGCGGCATCTATCGCAAGCGGTTCTTTCCGTACCGAAGGCATGATCATCGCGCCGTGCAGCATGGGTACGGTAGGTTCGATCGCCGCTGGCATCTCCCGCAACCTCATCCACAGAGCGGCTGACGTGTGCATCAAAGAGAGACGCAAGCTCGTTATCCTGCCTCGTGAAACCCCGCTGAGTTCGATTCATCTTGAAAACATGCTCAAACTCTCGCAACTCGGCGTGGTTGTTTTGCCGGCTATGCCGGGTTACTACCACTTCCCGAAGACCGTTGATGATATGATTAACTTTGTCATTACGAAGCTGCTAGATCAGTTTGAGATTGACACAGGGCTTATCCAACGGTGGAAGGATGATGCGTAAAATGACACATTGAATGGGGGAAACATGATCGCCCGAAAACTCAAAATCATTCTTGACATGATTAAATTTGAACACACCATTTTCGCACTTCCGTTTGCAATTATGAGTGCATTTGTCGCCTCAGACGGTCTACCGGCGTGGGACAAGATTGGCTGGATTCTCGTCGCAATGGTTGGCGCGAGAAGTTGCGCAATGGCGTTCAATCGCTTGGCAGATGCTAAAATCGACAAAGCGAATCCTCGCACAGCGATACGGGCAATCCCCACCGGAAAGATTGGGAAGAAAGAGGTTTGGGTGTTCACACTCGTTTCTGCGGCTCTGCTAGTCTTTGCGGCATATAAACTCAACCGCCTTGCCTTTGCGCTTTCACCCGTCGCCCTCGCGGTAATTATGGGTTACTCCTACACGAAACGCTTTACGTCCCTCTCCCACCTTTGGCTTGGCATCTCACTTTCAATCGCGCCAATCGGTGCGTGGATTGCAATTAAGGGCAGATTTGATTGGACACCGATGCTAATCGGTTTGGCAGTTCTGCTTTGGACAGCGGGTTTTGACACCATCTATGCCTGCCAAGATCTCGACTTTGATCGCCGACACGGGCTTTACTCGATTCCCACGCGACTTGGTATTCGAGGTGCGTTGTGGCTATCGTCTGCGTTACACGTCGCCACAGTCGCCATCCTGATCGCGATTGCTCCTTTGACAGGTTTTGGCATCCTTTATCTGGTCGGCGTCGGAATTGTCTCGATTATCCTCATCTACGAGCACGTCATCGTTAAGCCAAATGATCTCTCACGGGTAAACCTCGCTTTCTTCACACTGAATGGCATGGTGAGTTTAGTGCTCATGGCGTTGTCTGTTGCAGATATACTATTTTAATGGAGGTGTTCATCATGGTACAAACGATTGAAGATGAGTTTGGAAAGGTGAATTATGGACATCAGTTTTAGCGAACACGCAAGTGATAAAAGCAACCTTGAAGAGTGTGCACAATGGGCGAAAGAAAACGATTTCGACGCTGTACGCTTCAACGCAAGTGGAATCATCCATCCAGATCATATCTTAAAAGTCGGCGGGGATGAAATTAGCGAAGTGTTAAAAGCGCATGGAATCTATCTTGCCGCCTTGACCTCTCATAATAACCTGTTGGACGATGACCCGCAGGTGCGTGAAAATGCGCGTGAAAATCTTAAACGTGCCATTGAAGCAACGAGCATCCTCGGTGCGCCTATTCTCGTGACTTACGCCGGAAGCCCTGTCGGCTGGCATTTCTATGGGCAATTTTCCTCATCGCCGGGAAATCCGGGCGACCGATCGATCGAACTTGTCGAGCGATTTAAAGAGATGTGGACACCCGTCATCCAATTTGCTGAGGAAAAAGATGTGACGGTTGCGCTTGATTGCGCTGTTCGGATGGGCAATATCGCCTGCAATCCAGAGATGTGGGAACGCATCCTTGATGCAATACCTTCGGATTATCTTGGACTTTCCTGTGACCCTTCCCACTGGCTTTGGATGGGAATTTTACCGGCAGAGGATGCGATTCGCATGTTCGCTGGCAAATGGTATTACGCCGATGTGAAAGATTGCGAGGTAAGTCCACAGATGCGCTTCCGTCAAGGAATCATCGGAAATTGGTGGTGGCAATATCGGGTGCCGGGACGAGGCCAGCTGAATTGGGGTACGATTATCGGAGCGTTACTTGAATCGGGATACGATTACGTCCTCTGTGTTGAAAATGAAGACCGTGGCATTCCGGGACGCGAAGGCTTGGCGTTGGGCGGTCGGCATCTGCGACAATTTTTGCCAAAGCGCGGGGAATCGTATCATCCCGCTGAGCTGTGGAAGGTAAAGAATTGAAGCGCTCTTTCGAGAAACTTCACGGAGGTGAAAAAGATGATTGAAGGAATTTCAGCGCAAGAAGCAGCAAAAATCCTCAATGTCCATCCTCAAACAATAAGAAGATGGATGAGAGGAGAAAAGCTAAGTGGATGGATCGTTGGCGGAAGATATAGAATTAACCCAGACTCGATAAGGAACGTAATAAAACCGCTCGGTTCAGAAGTGGAGATCGAAGAGTCGATAAAAGTCGTGGAAGAAACATTTGGATCGATTCAAGCTGACCTCGATCTTGTGAAGAAAATAGCTCTCGCGGAGGATTTACTTTATGAGGCGGAGGTTGAGTGATTTCCCTTTAGGGAGAAGGATTTTCATAGATTCAAACATATTCGTATATCATTTCTCTGGCATCTCTGTTGAATGCCGTGAATTTCTCAAACGTTGCGCCTCTGGACAGATAGAGGGCATAACCTCAACAGTTATAATACTGGAGACATGTCATCGACTGATGCTGATAGAAGCGGCGAATAGATTCGGTAAGAGAAAAAATATGGTAAGCTATTTGAGGAGTCATCCAGACCTTGTGCAAGCACTCTCCAAATACAGGGAAGACCTAAGAAAGGCTATAAGTGGTATGAGAATCAGAGTTGTCAAGGTCGGGAGCGAGGCGGTCCTGAAGGCAATGGAGATTCAGGAAGAAGAGGGATTTCTAACAAACGACTCCCTCTGCATTAGTGTAATGGAAAGAGAGGAAATAAACGAGCTCGCAACGAATGATACTGATTTTGATAGGGTAGAAAGCCTCCATATCCGGATGCCAAAGGATATTCCATAGAGACAAATTCGTGATTGAGTTGGGTCTTGGTTCTTATTGAGACACGGAATCTGCCAACCTCCGATATAAAAGCCTACGAGATGGATAGAACGCTTATGGAACAACAGCTACAGCCAAAAGCACATAAAATGGTCATTCTCGCCGAAGGTTCGTTTGGCATTCTCGAATCGAAAACCGCAACTGTGTTGGTGCGGTATCATACCGAAAATGTCGTTGCGGTCATCGATAGCACGAAAGCGGGAAAAGATGTCAGCGACGTGATTGAAGTCGGTGAAGGCATCCCAATCGTTAGCCGCCTTGCTGAAGCCATGAAATTCCAACCGACGATGCTGGCACTCGGTATTGCTCCGCCGGGCGGTCAGATGCCCCAAGCGTGGCGTTCTATTCTGCACGAAGCCATCGAAAGCGGATTACATGTTATGAGCGGACTCCACCGCTTTCTGAGCGAAGATTCCGACCTTGTAGCACTCGCCAAACGGCATAACGTCACGCTTTGGGATGTACGCAAACCACCAACGGAATTACCTGTGGCAACTTGCAAAGCCGCGGATGTCGATGCAACAGTTGTCCTAACAGTCGGATCGGATTGCCGCGTCGGCAAGATGGTAGCGGGAATTGAACTCACAGATGCAGCACGGACACGTGGACTGAACGCTGAATTTTGCGCGACGGGTCAAAACGGAATTATGATCTCCGGGTGGGGCATCGCCATCGACGCAGTGGTGTCCGATTTCACCGCAGGTGCTTCAGAGCAGATTGTCCTTCACGGTGCAAAGAACCATGACTTGCTCATTATTGAGGGCCAAGGATCGCTCGTTCACCCCGGCTATTCTGGCGTCACGTTGAGTCTGTTGCACGGCTCGATGCCCGACGCAATGATTTTTTGCCATCAACCCTCGCGGAAAATTGTCGCCCGATACACCATTCCTTTGCCATCGTTGACCGAGATGATCGACCAGTATGAAACCCTTGCGAACCCGATTAAACCCGCGAAGGTTATCGGTCTTGCGCTCAATTGTTATGATCTGACTGATGATCAAGCCCTTCGAGCAATTGAGGCGGCGGAGAAAGAAACGGGGTTACCAGCAACGGATGTTGTGCGGTTTGGATCGGAGAAGCTGCTGGATGCCATTCAGAAACTTCATGAAAATCTAAAAAATAAAGGGATGAATAATCACTAGGCAATTTATAAAAATGAAATGTTCCAAATCCTGTCATCCTGAACCCTTCACTGCGTTTCCTTCACTGCGTTCGAGGACAGGCGACGGGCAGGCTTCGTGAGGGATCTCTGTGCTTGAACGTGTGAGATTCTTCGTCTTCGACTCAGAATGACATCGGGATTGTTATTTCTTACCAAGTCCCTTAGAAGTGGAAAGATGTCAATCAAGACTTCTATTCCGTGCTTCCACCTTCCACGTGTCCGTACAATTACCGTTTTGGTCGATGACATAGTAGAATTGATGTAGCGCAACCGATGGGCAAATATGCGTCGGACATACATAGACCTCCTGCCCCAATTTGACCTTTGCGCCCATCGGGACTTTCACAACCCAGTGTTCCTCATTTTGATGGTCTACTTCAGCCCCTTCGATATTCAAAACGGTTCCACGAACCCCTTTTGGATCGGCTGCGATCGCCTTGTAGCCTAGATCCAACGTGATTCGATTGGGAGTCGGTATGCTAATAACACGGCTCAAGAGCAGTGCCGCAGGCGTAAATCCAAGGTCCGGATAATTGGTCGCGTAACCGTAATCGTGAAAGATGAAGGTCCCCGGTGAGGCTTCAACGTCCGGTGTCTTCGCATAGATCGGGAACGTAGGCGTACCTCCCATCACGACTAGCGGCACGTCAAGTCCTTTCGCTGCGAATCGATCTTTCATTTCCGCAACCAACGCGAGACTCTCATTGCAAGCGTTTCGACGCGCTTCTAGACTTTCGTCATGAATATGTCCGTCATAAACGTGCATTCCCCAAGGACGCAAGCCTTCTGCGCGATTGACCTGTTCGTAGAGCTCAACAGCAGCGTCACCAGCCGGGATGCCTGTACGATGCATACCCGCATCAAGGTCGAGCATGGTTTTAATCTCCATGCCATTCGCTGACATCGCATCCGATAGTTCTTCAACTGCGTCGGGGTGATCGACGATGACTTTGAAATCGGCGTTTGGAAAAGCCCGTTTGAGTTGAACCAACCCATTAATGTTAGGCCCAATCATCTGATATGCAATTAAGATGTCTATTGCGCCGGCTTGAGCAAGCATTTTTGCCTCGCGTAGCGTCGCACATTTGTGCTTCGTGATGCCCGCAGCTAGCTCCATTGCAACGATTTGCGCGGTTTTGTGCGTCTTGCAGTGCGGCCTCAATTTTGTCACATCGCCACCCGCAATGTCAATGGCTCGTTGGATGTTCCTTTGGACGAGTTCTGAATAGACAATAAGCGAAGGGCTTGGTATTTGGCTTACATCTCGAATCAGGTATTTCTTATCCATGATTTAACCTCCAGATTTTGCGCATCATACATATACGACGAAGCATAAACTATTTCTCATTTGTCTGCAAGATAAATCGGCATGGTTCAAAAACAGGTTGCATTTTGTGAGTAGGGGCGAGGCATGCCTCGCCCTATTCAGCCGTGAAATGAACCATCCCATTTTAACCCTTCATATCAGATGTGCCATCAGTCTGATGCTCTGGGCATCCAACTGCGTATAATCCGGGATGTCAAATCGATTCCCGTCAACGTCAATGATGAGCACGCGCGTATCGCTCAACCAGATGAACTGATTCGGATTTTCCTCCACGACGAATTCACGTTCTCCCCGATCTGTCTGGACATCCCAATAGGAAACCCCGAACTCACTACGCATTGCGTCGATTTTGTAAATGACGGCACTGAGGTATCGTTTGGCGAGTTCCTTTTGAATTACCTCACATGTACCCTCATCAAGGTCATCAAGGGAAGGAATCATGCAAATTTCTTCTCCCTTGTCGTCAATGAGCGAAATATATGCATTCGGGTGCGACAGCGGCGCCGCAAAGACAGCTTTCACAGATAGATAGCATCTATCATCCTTGATGATTAACCGCGGCTTTCCGTCAGGATGATAGAAGAGACGTATGGACTTCAAATCAATCTGTTTTGTCGCGTCTGTCTCTGCTAATTGTTTGTTATCAGTTTTCAACTTTGTCCTCACTCAGTATATGCAACTGCCTCTGAGATATCCTGATACATTTGTACCAGATTATAAAATATTCCTTTGTTTTCCATCAATTCCGCGTGGCTGCCGACTTCGACGATTTTGCCTTCATCCAGCACAACCAGCCGATCGGCATTCCGCAGAGTTGAGAGACGGTGCGCGATAGCGAAGGTTGTGCGTCCCTTGACGAGTCTGCTAATCGCTTCCTGAATTTGCTTTTCCGTTTCAATGTCTACTGAGGAGGTTGCTTCGTCCAAGATTAGGATTTGGGGGTCATGCAGAATTGCCCGCGCAATTGAAATACGCTGCTTTTCCCCGCCGGACAGCTTATTGCCACGTTCACCGACGATAGTATCGTAGCCATCCGGTTTTGCCAAAATGAAGTGGTGTGCATTCGCAATCTTCGCGGCCTCAACGATTTCTTCAAATGTTGCCTCCGGCTTGGCGTAGGCGATATTTTCCATGATGCTGCCGTTGAATAGAAAGGACTCCTGCAATACGAGACCGATCTTTCCACGCAGATCTTCCAGCCGAACCTTTTTGATGTCAATACTATCAATCTCAAGCACGCCGTTGTCCACTTCAAAAAAACGGCAAACCAGATTAATCATTGTCGTTTTGCCGGCGCCTGACTTGCCGACCAATCCGATCATCTCACCCGGCTCGACTGTCAAGTTCACGCCCTGAAGTACCGGCTTACTTTTATCGTAGCCAAATTCGACATCCTTGAATTCAACTTTGCCCTTCATTTCAGGCAGTGGGATGGCGTCCTCCACATCGTAAGATTCCGGAACAGTGTCCATGAGTTCAAAGATTCGTTCCGCGCTGGTGAACGCCCGCGTCATCCACTGGTTCACCTGAGATAACCACTCAAGTGGTCCATATAACATCCACATGTAACCTTGGAAAGCGATGAGCGTTCCGAGCGAAATTTCCTCCCGGATGACGTGGTTGCCGCCGAGCAACCAAAGAAGGAGCATACCAATACTGCCAGCGAAGCTCATCGCTGCCCAGAAACCGGGTTCTATACGGTCTGCTTGTATCCCCGCGATCATTGCAGCGCGGTTATGGCGATTAAATTTGACGATTTCCCGATCTTCTTGGGCGAATGCTTTAACCACGCGAATACCCGACAGATTCTCATTTATGTGCGCGTGCAATTTGTCAAACTTGCCCCATGCGCGTTTCCACATCGGGCGCATTTTCTTCCAAAACCAATGGCCCCCAATGACGAGGATAGGTGTGGGAATGAGCACCCAGAGGGTTAATTCCCAACTCATGTAAAATAGGAACGCTAAGATGCCTGTCATCATCAGGATTTCAATGATAATATAGGGCAACCCTTCAATGAGGAAATCTTGCAACCTCTCAGTATCCCGACTCACACGGGAGAGGATTGCGCCTGTTTCTCGTTTGCTATGAAATGCGAGGGACAAGCGCTCGACACACCGAAAGACAGCAGCTCGGATGTCCGCTGTGACCCGGTTGCCAATCGATGCGGCTAATCTGCCATGACTAACCTCACTGAGCGAGGCCAGAACTCGCACACCTAACAAGACTACCACAAGCCACACGAGCGTTGTCAACCGTTGCGAAGTCGTAAGCACAACACCCCCTATGGGAACAATAACGTCATCCATAATATGTTTTGTGATGAAAGGCGGGAGTAGATTGACAAGAGTCCCCACAAGCGTTACTGCACTCATCACGGCTACAGATTTCCAATAAGGTTTAAGAAAAGACATAATGCGTAAAAATACGGTGCTTCTTTTGATACACGCGGGGCAGATGCCATCCTTTTCCGGAAGCCGTCTTCCACAGTTATCACAACGGGTTTTGGGATGGTCTGTTGATAGTCTGAGTTCTTCCCCTTTGGAGAGTTGCTGAATCCCACGTACGACTTCGGAAAACTTATCCGCGAGCGAATTGGAATAGTGAAGAATTGAAATGGATTTCTTATCGGTGCGGATTTCGACACAACCGCCTCCGACAAGTGCCTCTGTCTTTGCCTCTTTGATCTCTTTGAGAGAAACTTCCAGCAATGGTTTTTGTTTTGTCCCATTTGGGGAAAACGTCAAAACCCGCTGATTCGTGACCACAAGCCAGCGCTCATCATAGGCACCGTCTTCTGTCATATCCGAATTCGCGGTCAGAAGCGTATCTTCTCCTTGAGCGAGCAATTTGCGAATGTTCTGTTCCAAATGAGACGGAAGTGGATCGAAAAGCATGAACATACCTCTTTTGATTCAACGTAGTATTTGATAGTGTTATAACCCCTCGCCAATGCAGATCTTCATTGATTATTATTATCACACTTAGTATAATTAAAGCGCAAGAATAAAGTGATTGCTTTAATGAAACTTATGAGAGTCATTAAAATATCTGCTGTAACTAATGGCAAACTCCTTGCATCATCAAAAATCACCGTAAAAGTTGAATTAGTATCATTTCAAATATGGAGGAATATTAGAATGAGCGTATTCAAGCGAATCTCCACGTTATTTAAAGCAAACGTTAACCATGCATTGTCCAAAGCAGAGGATCCGGAAAAGATCCTTAACCAGGTTGTCATTGACATGAACGAGCAGCTTGTCGACTCAAAGCAGAAAGTCGCTGCTTCTATTGCTGATGAAAAGCGTCTCAACAGACAGTACTCAGACGCTGCCGAAGAAGCAAAAGGGTGGGAAGAAAAGGCAACAATCGCGCTTCAGAAGGACCGCGAAGACCTTGCACGAGAAGCCCTTACACGTCGGAATGAATCTCAGCAGCTGGCAGACGAGTTCAAGGTTCAGTGGGAAAAACAGAAGCAAGCTATTGGTAAGCTCAAAGACCATCTCAGAACGCTACAGCGGAAGATCGAGGAAGCAGGTCGTAAGAAGAATCTGATGATCGCCCGCCAAAGACGTGCGAAGGCACAAAAACAGATCCATGAGACAATGGCTGGCATGAAGGACAACAGTGCTTTTAGTGCTTTTGAGCGGATGGAACAGAAGATTGATGATATGGAAGCAAGAGCGGATGCGGCTGAAGAAATGGCTGAAGATTTCGGTGATGACAAGCTCGAAGATGAGTTTGCCGAACTCACCAAAACGAGTAGCGTTAATGATGACCTCGCAGCACTGAAAGCCAAGCTGGCAACTGAAACTGAGTAATCATGGCTCAACCCAAATTCGAGGCGTTTCGCGTTATTAACGAAAGTAAGCCACAACATACCTATCGCGGCGCAATTGTCGGGTGTGGCAGAATGGGCAGCACAATCGACGATGAGCACATCGGCATGCCACACTACCCCTGGCCATGGGCGCACGCCCCGGCGATGATTGAGGCGAGAGGTATAGATCTGGTCGCTGCCGCTGATGTTGATCAGTCAAAGCTTGATGATTTCAAGCGGCGTTGGGGGGTTGAAGCCCTCTATACAAACTACCGAGAGATGGTAGAAAAGCAACGTCCTGACATTGTTTGTGTAACGACTAGACCTGGTCCGCGCGCCGAGGTTACCATCGGCCTCGCAGAGATGGGCGTCAAAGCAATCTTTGCCACAAAGCCGATGGGCCGTACCCTCGCCGAGGCGGACGCAATGATCGAGGCGTGTCTGAAGCACGGCACAATCTTGTCGATTGCCTGCCATCTCAATTGGTATAAATGGTACACAAACGCACGACAGGTAATCGCTGACGGTGCAATCGGCAGATTGAAATCGATGATTTGTCACAGTCCCTCCAGCCTATCAAACCTCCACAGCCATACGCTTGCCCTTTTCCGTCTGTTCGCGGATGCCCCTGCAAAGTGGGTGTTCGGTGTGATGGATAACAACGAACAGGCAGCGGGAGACGCTGACCTCTCCGGGTCGGGGTTCGTTGTCTACGAAAACGGTGTCCGCGCAATCATGAATTCTCGATCTGAACGTTCCGGCTTGGGATGGACCCTAGAGTTTATCGGTGAGACGGGGCGGATCGTTTCGCGCAACGCTCACGCACAGTTTGAACTCTGGCGCACAGATTCGGAAACAGGAGGGCCTATTCAGTGCCAATTTCCCAACCCTTGGCATCCGCGAAGTTCGATGGTGGACGCAATTGAAGGTGTCTGCCGATCTGTTGAGATTGGAGCAGAGCGCATCTGTCCGGGAGAGTTTGGCAGAGAGGCACTGGAGATTGCCATTGCGATGCGTGAATCACATCGGCGCGGCAACACGCGGGTAGACTTACCGTTGAAAGATCGAAGTTTACGAATGGGTTGAAAAATCCTCGTTTATGGAAATACATCATGAGTATGACAATTAACATTACCGATGAGCAGAGACAACAGTTTGAACAAGAGGGTTACTTCGTACTTGAAAGCGTGATTCCCAATCATTTTCTGCAACTGCTTCGGGGCGAGTGTCAAAACTTTATTGACCGCATGGATGCCGAAATGGATCGGCAGGACACCGACGTCATTGGGATCAATCATCGTCATAAACGGTATTTTGTCGCTAACTGCTTCAGGCAGCAGCCCAAACTCAGGGAGTTCCTGTTCAGTGATATGATGTCCGACATCTGTCGTGCTACTCTCGGCGATACCGCTTATCTTTTTTGGGAACAGTACGTGGTAAAAGGAGCCGAGGCAGGGATGAAGTTTAGTTGGCATCAAGATTCAGGATACGTTGGTTATCCCGATCATAAGCCTTACCTGACATGCTGGTGTGCGTTAGATGACATGTCCGAGGAAAACGGCACGGTTCACGTCATGCCTTTCTCCCAAATCGGCATCCGGTCATGGGTAAAACATATCCGTGAGGAGGGCAGCAACGATCTGGTCGGTTATTTTGGAAATGAACCGGGGATTCCGGTTATTGTGCCCGCGGGGAGCATTGCTGTATTTACCAGCATCAATTTTCATTGTAGCGGACAGAATCGGACGAAGCATCTGCGGAGGGCGTATTTGGCGCAGTATTCCGCCGACCCAATCCTTTCCCCTGATGGCACAAAGCTTTGGGGGAATGCCGAACCTCTACTGATTGACGGAAAGATGGCGGTTGGATCGCCGCCTCCGGATGTCCCTTCTCGCATTGGGGCGTAAGCAAACCTTGTCGCTACCATAATGGTGAAAACAGGGGCGTAGTAGAAACACGGCGATGGCAAAAAGGAAGGCTTGCATGGAGTATGATGCGCTGTTCAAACAATTACTCAAGACGTTCTTTCGATCTTTTGTAGAACTCTTTTTTCCAGAAGTTGCCTCGCACATCAAGTGGGATTCAATCGAGTTTCTGGACAAGGAGGAACAATCTCAAGAAGCAGAAGGCCAATCCTTTCATCGAACTGCAGACATCGTTGTGAAGGTTTCCACGATTGACGGAAATGAAGAAATCATCCTTATCCATGTCGAGATAGAACATCCGTGGCGGAGTACCTTCCCGTTTCGGATGTTTGAATACTTCATGCTGTTGCGGTTAAGTCACCGACTCCCGATTTTCCCAATTGCCATTTTACCTGAACGACGTATTAAACCCTTTGAAGTTGAAAGCTACCACGAAGGCCTCTTCGGGTATGAAACACTGATTTACAACTATTTTCATATTGGTTTACTCGGGCTACAAGTTGGTGATTATTGGACGGATAAAAACCCGATTTCGTGGGCATTTTCAGCCTTCATGAATAGAGGGAATCGAGATAAAATTCAGATGATGGGGGAGTGCTACCGCCGGGTCTATGAAAGTTCTCATAGCGACGATGAGAAGATTCTGCTTTTAGACTTTATTCGCACGTATTATCAACTATCCGCTAACGAAGTGGAAGGATTTCAGAGTCTACTTCGTCAAGGAACCTACCAGGAGGTTAGAGAAATGGAACTGTCTTACTATGGAAAATTGGCTCAAGAAGCTACCAAGGAAGGGCTTCAGCGAGGAATACAGCAAGGGATACAGCAAGGGATACAGCAAGGGATACAGCAAGGGATACAGCAAGGGATACAGCTAACGCTCTTGCAACAGTTGGAGATCAAATTTGGAGAACTTCCACAAACTACTGTCAATCGAATCACGGCGATCCAATCTCAGGACGAGTTGACGGCACTTGCAACACAGGTACTAACGGCAAGTTCGTTAGCAGATCTGGGACTGGATGGCGCAGCTTAGGACGACAACGAGTTTTCACTCTACGAACCTCATATGTCCTAGTTTCTATTCTTGAGACACGGCAAACCATCGAAACGTGACCAGATCTTGACTAGACTACTTCTTTATCCTTCCCTTGAGATTTGTATACCTCCATATCTCGTTACCACACGGAGCGTGAAAGTGCCATTCAGACGCTTCGGTTTCATTCCACAATCGTCACATTTATGTTCTTGCAGTAATAATGAACCTCTATCATGGATAACTGTGATATTGTAAATTGACAACGAAAGGTGTGTGAATAATGGCGATACAATATAAAGCGTGTCTTATCGGGTGCGGACGCATGGGAGCCACAATTGACGACGAAGTCAAGGGCCGTCCCGACAGTTTTCTCTGGCTTCCATTTTCACATGCGGCGGCGTGTGTCGCGTGCGATCGAACCGAGTTGGTGGCGGTATCAGATGTGGTGGCGGAGAAGGCAGAATCCATTCGCCAACGCTATAATGTGCCCCGTTGCTATACTGATTACCGTGAGATGATTGCCAAAGAGAAACCCGACATTGCGTGTATTGCGACTCGGCCCGCATCACGCGCTGAAATTACCATCTTCGTAGCTGAGAATGGCGTTAAAGGCATCTATGGTGAAAAGCCGCTCTGTTGTTCAATGGAAGAAGCCGATGCAATGGTGAAAGCTGTCGAGAAATACGGCGTCAAATTCAACTACGGCACGCAACGGCGATACATGCCATTTTATCGCAAGATGCGTGAGTTGATTGACTCAGATGAAATTGGGGATGTTCAGTGTGTAATTGCGCAATACGGCGTCAGTTCCGCACTGTGGGGATTAACTCACGCCGCCGATATGCTATTATATATGGCGGGTGACCCCGAAGTTGATTTTGTTCAAGGCACGATTGTGTGCAATGATGAGGATTGGGAGGGGAATCGACTGAACACTGACCCCGGAATCGCTAGTGGATATGTGCGTTTTTCCAATGGTGTCCACGGTTACAACACCGCAGGCACAGGCCCCGAATTCGAGGTATGTGGTACGAAAGGCAAGCTCCGTACGCTCAACAACGGCATGACCTGTCAATTTCGCAAAGCGGGAGAATCAACCAGAATTTTAGAGGAAGTTCCTTTTCCCGATGTGTCTCGCGAGACCGGCACGGTGATGGGTATCAAAGATATCGCCGAGGCACTTGATACCGGGCGCGAGGTACAGGGACCGATTCAACTCGCTCGCCGCAGTCAGGAGATGCTGATGGGAATGATTGAATCCCACCGTCTCGGTGGCGTCCGTGTATCGTTACCGATGGTTAATCGCTCACTTTATGTCGGGAGACCGGGATGGTAATTCAAAGCTTTAGGCAACCTGTGAATTTTTAGACAGACAACTTGACCAGGAACTCAAGTGATGAGCAATGCACAAGACATAGAAACGGTCATTCAAAGCATGTTGAGCAAGTTGATTGCCGACTACCATCCACAGCAGGTGATTCTGTTTGGCTCGCATGTCTATGGAGAACCCGATCTAGACAGTGACATTGACTTGCTGATTATCAAAGACACATCGGATCGTTTTATCGACCGCTGGGTAAAAGTACACCATATTCTAACAGGCACTCATCATTCTATAGCGTTGGATACTCTTGTGTTAACACCTCAAGAAATAGAAAAGCGTTTAGCTCGGGGAGATCAGTTTATCGCTGAAATTCTGGAAAAGGGGAAAGTTCTTTATGCCGCATGAAGAATCTCTCTATTCTGGAGCAAGTAAGCGAACTAATCAAAAAACTCCGATCCGATTTAGCCAAGGAATAATAAGGAGAGGCTTGTGGCAAAAGTGGTCCTTGAGCACCTCACGAAAAACTTCGGAGATGTCATCGCGGTGAGCGATCTAACGCTGGAAATTGCTGACCGCGAGTTTTTGACACTGCTGGGGCCATCAGGCTGTGGTAAGACGACGACACTGAACATCATCGCGGGACTGGAAACGCCAACAACCGGAGCCGTATTTTTCGACAATGATGATGTCACCGATGTGCCGCCGGAACAACGTGATATAGCGATGGTCTTTCAGACCTATGCACTCTACCCCCACATGCAGGTTTACGATAACATCGCGTTTGGCTTGCGGATGCGTAAAACGTTGCGTGATGAAATTGAGCGTCGTGTAGAGGCTGTGGCAAAGACGATGGAGATCGACCATTTGCTTAAACGGAAGCCACGACAACTTAGTGGTGGACAACGACAACGGGTTGCATTAGCACGTGCCATCGTCCGCCATCCGCGCGTATTTTTGCTTGACGAGCCTTTGTCAAATCTTGACGCCAAGTTGCGCGTAACGATGCGTACCGAACTCAAGCGGTTACATGCTGAGCTAGAAAAGACGTTCGTTTATGTCACGCACGACCAAGCAGAATCGCTCATTATGTCGGACCGCATTGCAGTACTTAATGAAGGCAAACTGCAACAACTCGGAACACCAGAGGAAATTTACAATCAGCCCGCCAATGCTTTCGTTGCTGGCTTCGTGGGTAGTCCACCGATGAACTTTTTCGATGGGACATTACAAAACGATGAAAATGGTCGATGGCTGGTAAAGGGCGAGGGATTTGCTTGTGAACTGGCACCTGAGACTGCGAAGCGTTTGCTCACAACCGCTTCCGGTGAAGTACAACTTGGTGTCCGTCCCGAAGATGTTGAGGTGCCGCCTACCAACTCACCGACCGCCCACGCCACCGTTGTGGTCCGTGAACCGTTGGGCAGCGATCTATTTCTGACATTGGAACTTAATGGCATAACTCTCAAAGCACGCACCCGCCCTGACGTTCGCTCCGATCGTGGGGAAAGAATTGCTGTTCGTTTTACGCCTACCAAGGTGCATCTGTTTGACCGGGCGACGGGTAAGACGCTCCTTGAGCCTCCTCATCTCAACGAATAACGGTTGCGCACACATAGTTGGCTGAATCCACAACAGAGAAGACACGCTTGGTTAGGCTTTTCGCTGAAGTTGTTGCTCGCACAACCGGCTTAACTGTAAGCATAAAATATCGGGTTGGAGAACAAAATTGGCATGGTTCTTATCAGGCGGCTTGCTTCTGCTGCCAATGATTTTCCCTTGAACAAGCCATGCGGTTGCGATGCTTTACATTACCTCCACGACGACCCGACGGAACTCATCAATCCCCTTTTCCGCAGCTTGGATCAACCGTTCAGGGAGCGGATTGTCGTGGAGTGTTACAACCTGCAAGTTTGGCAGGTCAGCAAGCTCTTTTGGCAAGGAAGTCAACTGGTTTTTACTCAGCGTCAGCTCCCATAACTCTGTAAGTTGCCCAATCTCTGGCGGAATTCCCGTGAGTTGATTAGACCCTACACAGAGTTCTTGCAGTTTTGACAAACGACCTATCGTCGATGGCAACGCGCGGATTTGGTTTTCCGCTATTGCCAGCGTCTCAAGGTTCTCAAGATTGCCGATCTCGTCGGGCAACTCATTTAACTGGTTCGCTTCAACATACAGTTCTTCCATGGCAGGGAGTTCACCTATCGCTTTGGGTAACGCCGAAAGCCGGTTGTATGAAAGGGTTAGCACACGGAGATTGGTCAAACCGCTGAGGTCGTCTGGCAACTTCTCCAACTGGTTAATGTCCAACTCGGCGATTTCAAGACGGTTCAATTCCCCGAAGCTGGCGGGCAATTCCCGAAGTTGATTTCGGTGGAGAATAATCGTCCGCAATGCACTGAGACGGCTAAAATCCGCTGGCAATTCACCTAGTTGGCTATCAGTCACTTCCAAATGTCGCAGGCGTGACAACGATACAATCTCGCTCGGCAACCGCTTGAGCTGGTCACTCACGAAACAAAGCATCTCCAAGTTCTTCAATCGCCCAATCTCCTCTGGGAGGTTCTCAAGCCCATTCCAATGCAAGCTGAGATTTTTCAACTGAGTCAGCGTCCACAACTCACTGGGGAGTTCTCTCGACCCAGCAGGAT
The DNA here is from genome assembly GCA_022567695.1 of Candidatus Poribacteria bacterium. GTDB lineage: Bacteria > Poribacteria > WGA-4E > WGA-4E > PCPOR2b > JADFGN01. Next base: position 20,738 of record JADFGN010000038.1, read on the forward strand.
TTTGCAGGTGGAGCGACGCCGCACTGTCTTCACGGCAGGCAGAGATCTTGCGAAGGGCTTCACGTTGGTAGTATTTGCGTTCGTATGCTTCACGAGTCATGGTCTTCCTCCTTGGTATTCTCATTTGCCTCAGTCCGAGGCGGCTCCTGACAAAACGGCGGGCGTGAGAAAGCCATCGCTTGATGGTTCCTTCGGGCCTTCCCAACTGCTCCGCTATTTCTCTGATGGACAAACCTTCCAGATAGAATAGACGAGCGGCTTTTGCCTCATCTGGCGGCGCGTACGATAGTGCGTGAAGTACGGTATCGAGCAATTTTGCTTCAGAACCCGTCTGTGTTCTACGCCCGTTCACGATCGGTTCGAGGTCGATGTGCGCCATCGGATGCTCTCGACGTTGTGTCGACCGAAAAAAGTCGCGACATCGGTTTCGAGCAATCTGCATAGCCCATGCGTAGAACCGCTCCGAGTCCTGAAGCGTCTTCAAGCCTTGCCATACACCCAATAGTACTTCTTGGAAGACATCTTCGGCAGATGTCGAGTCAGGTATTTCGGACCTGACAAGCTTCAAGAGTGGCATTTCAATGAGTTTTATCAGAGTGGCAAAGGCGTGTTGATCGCCACCAATACTTCGTTTTATGAGTTCGCTATCTGGAATTCGGTTCATTTTCCAACCTCTTTCCCTATAAGGCGAATCTCAGGAGGTAAAGGTTCGCTGTTGACAAGAAATATACTAAAAATCTGCCCAATGAGGTCACCAACTCGATATTTTATGCATCTGCTTAACTGGTTTCGGTAAAAAGAAACGACCTTCCGATTTTTCCCGCCCCTACTTTAAGTCCTGATAAAGACTGCGTTGTAATTATACTCGTCGACAATATTGTGCTTCAATTTAACAGAGTCGAGCTAAATCAGCGTTCCGCCACCACAGAAAGCGCAGCCTCCGCACGACTATCCAATTCGACGCCAAGGCCAGGCCCCGTTGGGACATGCAGTTGATCTCTGTCTGGAACCAGCGTTTCGCCAGAAAGCCCATCCACCAAGAATTGAGGCCCATTCAAGGCGCATGGATAATTTATCCCCGCCCACGCAAAAAGATGCGCCGATGCTGCGAGGGAGAGGTCTGGATCGGTGAGACCTGAACCGAGTACCATCAGGTTACGTTCTTTCAGCAACCGAATAATCTGCTCAGAGGGTCTGATCCCCGCATTCCTCGCAGGCTTCATAGCAATGCCATCAAGCATATTGAGCGCGATAAATTCTGCAACTTCGACAGGGGAGAGAATCCCCTCATCCATTAGAATCGGCAGGGCACCGAGGCGTTTGAGTGCCTGATACCCGCTGATATGCGTCGGTGGTAGGGGAGATTCCAATACATCGACACCGGCGTCAGCCAGCTTCGGCATAATCTCAAGGGCGGTGTCGGTCGTGTAACCCGTGTTGGCATCCGCCCAGAGGAAACCCTCGGGAGCGAATTCACGCACCCTTCGGGCGAGTGCCAGATCATATTTCGGTGTCTGAGGCGCACCTACTTTGATGTTGAAGTTTCGATAGCCCTGGGCGCGTCCATTCTCAAGCTGTTCTTCAACCACCCTCATATCAGGTGAGGCAACCGTCCAACTCAACGTCAGAGAGGTTGTTTCATTTGGACCTAAGATTTCCGAAACCGAGCGATCGGTTTGCTTTCCGACCAGATCATAGCAAGCGAGGTCTACAGCAGCTTTGCACAACGGTTGCCCAACCGAAAATGCCGGTCGAATCGCCTGATTCATTCGCGTATGAATATCATCAATATTCTCCGGATGGGTACCAAGGAGGACTTCAGCGAGATAACCGGCTAGGGTTGTCTCGACCGTTTCAACGGTCTCATACGTCCATGTGTGTGTCGGTACAGCTTGTCCCCATCCCTTCACGCCGTTTTCATCTGTCAGTCGGATCAGGACGGAAGGGCGACGAATATGCCCGTCGGGGCCAGGTTTGAAAAACTTAAACTCGCCGACAACGTCATAATCAAATCTACCAATTTCTACCTTCACAATCTGGCTCATTTCGTTTTACCTGAAGACAATGTTTTATCTTATTGAGTGAAGAGAACTTTTACCGCCGAAGGCTCGGTGCAAAAAATAGGCTGTTTAGAAAAAGTCGTGTGAGTCCGTCCCATACGGCTCTGAAATTCGGATCTTCGGCGAATAAGATAACATGCCCTCGGCCTGTCGGTTCGTCAATGAGATAGGCTTGGTTTGGAAGTGCATTCGCCATTTTCTTGCTGAGATGCCCACTCACCCTAAGTTTGTCGGAATCAACAAAGGTTGCGACATTATGCCCGTCCTTGCTCGGCGTAAACAGATAATCTGAAGTGATCAGGACATTGATTGTCTCCCCGTAACCGTAACTGAGGAAATGATATGGATCGAGTTTGGCTTTGACGACCGCACCATGTACCCGCTCAGGTTTGTATTCCTCTGGAATCGGTTCGTCCGTTTCATTCTTCTTAACCTCTGACTGTTGCGATTTTTCTTTATCTTTTTCTGCTTCTGCCTCAAGTTTGCGTAGGTCACGAACCCGTTGTGAAGTTGTGAGCTTGACGTCGTCATGCGTACCAAAAATCGCCGCGCCTTTGATTAGTACCAGTGTGCCGCCGTTTCGTACCCACGTTTTCAGGCGATTAACAGCCTCATCGTCCAAATGCCTTCTATACTCACCGCTGCCTCCGTCGGGGAGGATGATTACGTTATAATCGCTGAGTTCGCTGTCCCGCAGGACGTTCAAACGAACGGCGGAAAATTCAAGGCCATATCGCTGTTCAAAGAGATAAGCCATCCATCCGTAGGAAAGGGTGGACGCAGGAGAATCGTAGAGAAGAGCAATCTTCGGACGTTTGAGGTAAACGACTTCATGGCTACCGAGTTTGATTCCGCTTTCGGTCCAATTCGTGTCTGTGGGAATAAACGCAACGCCTTCGGACGTAGCAAGTGCTCCAATCCGTTCGTGTAAATCTGCTTTATTTTCGTTTACGCGAATGACCAATGTTCCTCGGTTAAAAGATTTCCCGTTGAGTTGAAAAGGTTCACGGGCGACGTGCACGCGGTAGTCTTCTTGAAGGAGTTTTCCGACACATTTTGCCGCCGCATTTGAAGTGTACGGAAGCAGATAAGCAACTTTAACAGCGTTGTAGATTTTCTGATTTTTGGTCGGTGGTGTCCATTGTACTGTTTTTGCAGCAGTGAATTGATTTGTCCAATACGCATCGATTCCGCTCGACAATGGCACGCACCAAGAGGTAATATCATAGATTTGGCTCGAACGCTTCGAGGCCTTCCGCGCTTCCTCTTCCTTGAGGAAATCTTCGTCGAGAATTGCATCACGCTCAAAGAGTGTTTGGATTAAACGTTTCTTGGGCGCATCTAAGCGAATGATGTAACTCCCTTTCGGAAATGCCTTCGAGTAAGAGAATTCGCCATCGTAATTGTGAACATCGTTTGCTGTGAAATCCTCATCAGCCAGATGAACCTCAATTCCCTGTCGCGTTAGATTTTCGACAAGCTTGGCAACGTCCGACTCTCGTCCTGTGGCATCGATAATGAATTCTTTAATCTCCCCATTTTGTCCTTCCTCAATCGCTGTTTTGTGATATTGATAGAAATCTCTGAGGCATTCTGTTCGGTATTTGGCAGTTGTTTCGCATGTCGAGAACGCCGCAATGAAGTGATGCCAGATTCCATCTCGAAAATTGAGGATGGTTTCATCACTCCGCTTGATTCGGATACCTCGCGCGGATGCCTGCTCGAAAGTCATCCCCGTTGCGCCCTGAAAGGCAGGCCAACTCTCGCCATAGCCGGGGAAGAATGAATCAAAGATCTCCTCCGTGAAGTAGTCGAAACCATGTTTGTCGAACGCCTCACCGATTGCTCTGCCGTAGGTTTGCCACCACTTCATCGTCTGTTCGGGGAGATTGGCATTGATTGGTTTGGCGGGCGGCGCGAAAAAGAAAGTGCTGTCATGCCCCATCTCATGCAGGTCTGCATAAACCTGCGGATTCCACTCCAGATACGCCTGAACTTTACCGACTGTATCCTGTTGTGTCATTGCGAACCAATCTCGATTCAGATCGAAAAGGTAGTGATTTCCTCTCCCGCCAGCCCACGGCTCATGATGCTCTGCGGCGTTCGCATCAGAATTCAAACGGAGGCCGAAAGCAGAATAGAAGTAATTGACCGATCGCTCGCGTCCATCGGGATTTTGGAGCGGATCGATGATGACAATAGTTTGATTGAGAATTTGCTTCGTGGTTTCGTCTTCCCCTGCCGCAAGTTGGTAAGCCAGTAGTATTGCCGCCTCCATCGTTGAATGCTCACCCCCGTGAACATTCGCCGCGATCCATGTGATGGCTGGCGTCTCTGCGATAATCACTTCGGCTTCGTCGGCATGACTCAGACAGCGCGGATCGGCAAGTTTCGCAATCTTCGATTTTGCCCCTTCAAGGTTCTCTAAATTTGCAGGTTCACTGATGATGAGATAATACTGCTGACGTCCTTCATAAGTTGTGCCGTAGGTTCGTAGCAACACGCGGTCAGCGCTCTGCTCCAGTGCGGTCAAGTAACGCACCAAATCTGCATAGCGTGTGAGTCGCTCGCCGGGAGCATACCCCAAAACCGATTTGATTGTTGGAACATCATCACGATAAATTCCATCCGGATAAAATTCAAAACCCAATGTTATCCTCCTTGTGTGAGTTTCTCTTGATGTCTATTTGCGGTTTACTATTTCGACAATGTTAAGTTTCCCGGTAGCCCAAGATTCTATCTAGGTTGCATGAGATTGGGCCAACT
>JADFGN010000484.1 GCA_022567695.1 Candidatus Poribacteria bacterium
ATCAACTGCCGCTCGAATTTCACCGGCAAAAGTTCGTCGCCACAACGTCTCCTGTTCCACAACGGCCATGCGTGTGACCAACACAAATAACGCACCGCTTGGCATGGCATCGATAACCTGTTTACTAATTATACCGAGAGTTTTCGGTGTGGGTGGAATTCCAACGACAAACAGCTCACTCCACGCTGCCATGTCCACTAACGATTCAGCAGAACTCACGCCATAGCTGGCGAGGGTGTCAGCCGATACAAAAGGGTCATAGGTACAGACATCGCAACGGAATGGTTGGAGCAATTCGCTCAGACGGCGGCAAATACTGCCGAAGCCCGCAAGACCGACACGTCGGCCGGTCAAGTCTCCAGCTACGAATCCTTTGATGTCATACCAACCATCTTGCCATTTCCCTTGGCGGACCTGATCGATTTCATGGGGAATATCGCGCAACAGATTGAGCATCATTGCGAGCGCAAATTCAGCAACGGTTGGCGTCATGCTACGCGAGGTGTCAATCACAGTGATACCTCGCTGTTTGGCATCGGCGACATCTAACCAGTGACTGAAACGATTATCGAAAGTACCGGAAATGACTTTCAGTCTGTGTGCATTATCAAGACGATGTGGTGTGAGCTCGAGACCCTGATTTCCCCACGGTGCGAAGATAACTGCGTCTGTCTGTTGCAGTACCCCTTCAAAGGCGTGAGTTTTCTCATCAGTATTTGCATGCGCCGATGGATTAAAATCTCTGACTGTCCCAACGGCTTCGAGTAGATCTAACCCTTCGCGTGTAACCCAGTTTTTGCGTTCCAACCAGTTTGTCTCATCATTGGCGACAACGAGAAGATCGTGCGTTTTTTCCATGACATCCTCCGAATTTTGGTAAGAGAATCGGCGACGCTACTGAATCATACTTAACAGAATAGCCAAGATTTTATCTACATTGACAAGATAATATTCCTTGACATCAATATAAACGGTCCCATCCTCCAGTTTTAGAAATTTCCAATGGTCCCCAGTTGTGACAGCACCATAGATTGTAGGTATGCTGTTTCCCTCTCGTTCGTTGAACAATTTCGCGGCATACATTTCAGCCACACACTGTCCCATTCCTCGAATGATATTTTCATTTTTGGCTTCAGCAATAGCAATCACCGGTGCCGTAATAAACAATTGGTTTGGTGAACTACTGATTATAAAATCGACTGGTCCAGCCAAACCTTTTTCCTTATCCACGTTGAATGTGGAGCCAGAAAACAGACTAATTTTCGGCTCTGCCATTTCCCGAAATTCTAGCAAAATCGGTGCGACAATCATCTCCGATCGTGCTTTTTCAGTGTTGATCGCAAGTGCCAAAGGGACATATCTTTCCAGAATTGTTGCGAGTAGATCGCTGATTTGAATCCCTTTGATCGTGGAGAAAAGATCCTGCGTTTCATCGATTTGCAACTGAAACTGATCTTTGGCTTTACTGAGTGTAAATTGACTATAAGCCATCTTTCTTTCCCCCTCCGTATGCTCAACCCTGACTAAATCTGGGCTAATTCCATTCGACAGTTTCCCGATTTTCACTGTGAAGTTCCCAGACTTCAATATGAAGTTTAGTCACACAGACAACCTTCCCCATCCTTTTGGCACGGCTGCTGAATCTGGGATGACGCAGAAAACGTTGGACGCAAGAGACAAAATCTTTAGCTTCGACATCATAGAATACCAGACAGTACATTGGATGCCGATGGCGTGGTTTATAAAAGTCCCAATCTTGAGTGTGAAAGGTTCGTTTCGAGCCATGCAGTTCACTACGGATATTTTCATCTGACATCGATTTATGTCCAAAACCGTCGCCCACTTTGACCATTGAAAAGCGGCGACGTAAGGTTCGATAATAGGGGTCGTGAACATTTTCGTCAAGAACGTGCTGACTCATGATACACGTGAATCGGTTGGATTAGGTTCTAATGATTCGTCCGTTGGTAACAGCTCTGGGTAGGGGACGGTATATTCTTCCAATAACGCTTCTGCGGCAAGATTTAATGCTTCAGCCACCGTTTCACGCAAAATCTGATAACCTGCAGCAATTTCATCAATTGTTTCTTCAGTGCTAAAATGCTTTATAACAATATGCATGAGAACCCGTGTTCCTCGAGCGGTCGGTTTTCCGTGACAAATAAAGGGGTCAGCGACAATGTGCTTGCTAATCTCAACCCGCTTATACTTTTCTTTCGGCCATAGTGCTCTGTACTCGGTATGGCTCATTTTTACTAATTCTTCTGTCGGTATTATTGGTTCTGGAAAGGGAACGGCATATTTTTCCAACAACGCTTCCGCGGCGAGATACAAGGCTTCAATCACCGCTTCATCCGGAATCTGATAATCCGCAGCAATTTCATCAATTGTTTTCCCACCGCTAAGACTCTTTATAACGGGAGGCACGATGACTCGCGTCCCTCGAAAAGTAGGTTGCCCATGACAAATATGTGGATCGGCGACAATATATTTGCCGAGTTCAATGCGCTTATATTTTTCCTCAGACATGCTCCATCTCCTCCTTCGTGAAACGTAAAGGCAACTCAGCCCGCCGAGATCTCAAGTTACTGCATCCCCAACAACCCACCGATAACATCGCCGTATTTTGCAATTAAGCCAGCGAAGACAATAGAAACCATCGTCATCAGCTTGATCAGGATGTTGAGTGACGGACCAGAAGTATCCTTGAACGGGTCACCAACCGTATCACCGACAATGGTTGCATGGTGGGCATCGGACCCCTTACCGCCATATGCTCCCTGTTCAACGTATTTCTTCGCATTGTCCCACGCGCCCCCGGCATTAGCCATCATGATGGCTAAAACAAAGCCCGTTGCCAATCCACCTGCAAGCAAGCCAAGTACGCCAGCGACATTGAGGATTAGACCGACTACGACAGGTACGATGATGGCGATTAGCGAAGGGGCAATCATTTCTCGTTGCGCTCCAGTCGTTGAGATAGCAACACATCGCGCATAATCCGGCTTTTCTTTATATTCCATAATTCCGGGCTTCTCACGGAACTGGCGGCGGACCTCTTGCACCATTGCACCTGCAGCACGACCGACCGCTTTCATTGTCAAAGCACAGAAGAAGAAAGCCATGCCCGAGCCGATGAACAGACCGATTAGCACCTGTGGATTCATCAAAGTCACATTGTAATAGATCATGAATTGCGAGATGCTCACCTTGAGTGTCTCAACCGGTTCTGCCACGCCGGGAATCTCCAGCGTCGCTTTATTTGCGAGATGAATCAGCCCAAATCGAATCTCCTCCAGATAAGCAGCCATGAGCGCAAGTGCTGTGAGGGCAGCGGAACCGATGGCGAATCCTTTGCCGGTCGCAGCGGTTGTGTTACCGAGAGAGTCGAGTTGATCTGTGCGTTGCCGGACTTCCGGGTCAAGTTTTGCCATCTCTGCGTTGCCGCCCGCGTTGTCTGCGATAGGACCATAAGCATCGGTCGCCAGTGTGATACCAAGTGTTGCGAGCATACCGACCGCAGCAATTCCAACGCCATAAAGTCCCATCAACGTATCCTTCGCACCGCCGGGCAGATAGAAGCTCACTGCGACAGCCACGGCGATCGTGATGACAGGGATGGCGGTGGATTCCATACCCACAGCGATACCCTCAATAATAACGGTTGCCGGACCAGTTTGGGATTGCTCCGCGATACCTTGCGTCGGTTTATAATCTTGAGATGTAAAGATTTCTGTGACTTTACCGATGATTAACCCTGCCGCCAAGCCTGTGACGATGGCGCCCCAAATCTGCCACTTATTTGGGAGGTCTAAATACATCAGCACAGGAATTGCGACGACTGCAATGAGAACCGCACTCATATTAATTCCAAGGTTCAGTGACCCCATCAACTGCTTCATCGTTGCCCCTTCTTTGGTTCTCACCATGTAAATACCAAGAATGGACAGAAGGACGCCAACGCCTGCAAGAATCATCGGGGCAGAGAGGTATTTTAACTGAAGGGTCATTAACTCTTCTAATGGCAGATCGGCGTATTTTGCACCAACCGCCGCCACACCAAGTGCCGCCGTCGCTAAGATAGAGCCCGCGTAAGATTCATACAGGTCTGCGCCCATTCCCGCAACATCTCCGACATTATCTCCGACATTATCGGCGATAACTGCTGGATTCCGTGGATCGTCCTCCGGAATGCCGGCCTCCAGTTTGCCGACGAGGTCTGCACCGACATCAGCGGCTTTCGTATAAATGCCTCCACCTACCCGAGCGAATAGTGCCTGCGTCGAAGCCCCCATGCCGAAGCTCAACATAATCACGGTGATTTGAGGCAAAGGGTTTCCTTCAAAGAAATTTGGAAGAACCTTGGGAAAGACATCATAGAGGATTATAAACCACACGGCAATGTCCAGCAACGCAAAACCAACAACCACCAGCCCCATTACGGCACCGGCACGGAAGGCAATACGCAATCCCTCATTGAGTCCTTGCATGGCGGCACTCGTTGTTCGAGCTGATGCGTTGGTTGCGGTTTTCATGCCCAAAAATCCGCAAAGACCTGAAAAGAAGCCTCCCGTCAGGAAAGCAAAAGGTATGACCTTGTTTTGTGCATTTAAAACATACGCCATAAATAGGAAGATTGCACAAAGCACCGCGAAAACGATGCCCACAACCTTGTACTGTTGTTTCAGGTAAGCCATTGCCCCTTCGCGGACAGCTTGCGCGATTTCGCGCATTGTTTCGTTACCTTCGTCCTGCTTCATTACGGATTTGTAAAAGATGAGCGCAAATGCTAGCGCAAACAGTGAACCGATTGGGGCAAGCCACCAAGCGGCTGGTACCGATGGATGAGCTTCCGCTTGTGCAAAAGCTGAATTGGTCACAATGACGCTCAAAAATATCAACAGGAAAATTATCAAGTATTTTCTGCGCTTTGCACAGAGCGGTTTGTAAATTGTCTCTATCATCAAACTTCTCCTCATAATAATGTGATTTAGCACGACAATGTCATGTTTATGTTTCAGGGATTTCAATACCAAGTGCCTGCATGGCTTCGCCAACCAAAATAATGGAACCGGTAATGCAGATCAGATCTGGAGGGGTTGCGATGGTTTTCGCCAGTTGAATGGCTTTACTGACGGTCGGGCAGATACGTAGAGCTGTCCCGAAATCTGACCATGACTTGGCAATCTCTACGCCGGGAATCGCCCGAGGATTATCAAACGCTTGCGTGGTGATAATTGTGTCCGCGAGTGTACATATAACATGGCCGATTCCTCGGAGGTCTTTGTCACTCATCAAACCAACCACGAAAATTAAATGCTCGTAGCGAAAGACTTCGTGAATTGTCTTACATAATGCTTCGGCTGAAGCCGGGGAATGCGCGCCATCTAGCACGATAAATGGTGTTTGATTAACCACCTGTATTCTGCCGGGCCATCGCAGTTTTTTCAATCCATCATACACGCTTGCCTTTGAGATAGAATAGCTTACTCCGGTTTTCTTGGTCACAGAGATTTCGGTTTTCTCAACTTGTTTGACGCGTTCAATACAAGCAATGGCAGTTGCCGCGTTAATTGCCTGATGTCCACCTAAAAGGGGCAAAAAAAGATTTGGATAAGATTCATTTGGCGTCTCGACATCAAACGTTTGACCGTCAATGCTAGAATCTTGCTGCCTCAGATTGATTGCTTGCCCTACCTGATCGATTGACGCATTGCGTTGCGCGGCAACCGTTTCAAAAACGGCTTGCGCTTCCGCGGGCTGTGGTGCTAACACAAGTGGACGATTGGGTTTAATAATCTCTGCCTTTTCCTTGGCAATGGCTGTGCATGTATCTCCCAAAATTGCTGTGTGCTCAAGGC
>JADFGN010000485.1 GCA_022567695.1 Candidatus Poribacteria bacterium
CGGCTAAGTAATCCATGTTGGCTAGAAGTTATTATTTCTAACTTTGAGCTCGGACTCGTCGTCCCGATGCCGACGAAACCCTGCGTTGTAACATTTCCGCTACCGTCGGTCCAGGAGCGTGAAAAAGCGGTTGAATCGAATCCATCCAGCTTATCCGCATCCCTTGCCGTGAAAGAGTCGGAGATGTCGCTCTCGGTAATCGTATTATCCTGAATATCCGCCGATGTAATGGTGCCATCCTGGATTTTTGCGGAGTTCACGGCGTTGTTTTCAAGTTCGCTGCCGCTAATACTTGTCCCTAGGGTCGCGGAAATCGTATCTCCAGCCACAGAAATACCATCACCTGCACCCACATCTAAGATGACATCTCCAGTGAGCAGAGCATTACCGACTAAACCATCGCCTGGAGTGACACTTGTAACTCCTCCATCCGCGGCTTGAGTGAAAGACTTCCAGATCGATCCATCGTATCCTTCAAAGTCAGTTCCTGTCCACCGTATGGCTCCTGCATTCGTATTGGTGGTATTGTCAACAAGAATTGCGCCATTGACTTGTAGCCTTTCTGCCGGGGAAGTCACTCCAATCCCAAAATTACCGTCTGAGGTGACCCGAAGAATTTCACCCCCATATGTCACAGTTAAGTCATTAGTCGCGTTCTCAGTAAACTCCCAGAAATTCGAGTCACCCCCCGTGTCAGAAAGCCGTAAGATGTCTAGCTGACCGCGTCCAGTTACATGTAACCTTTGCAGTGGCGTTGTTGTCCCTATACCGACACCGCTATTGAGAACAATCAGATTTAACGGGTTCACTCCGGGGGTAGTCGGGTCTTGAACCCCAAAGATGCCCTTAATGAGGATATCATCTATGATAACGGCTTTCGGGCTAATGGCTCCTTCTCCCTTCGCATCGTCATCGCCACCGATTTCAACTTCCACAACCCGTTGTTCGTTCTCCTGAGCTTGGGTTTGATATATCCAAAAGCCAACCACCAACAACACACCAACAATTACAGAAAGCGCGAAAATCCGGTTTACATGATGCCTTTTCATTTTCCTTCTCCTTGTTTGGATTTTATGGTTCGGTTGCAAACTAAAAAAGCTATGACTTTATCACAGGACAATGATAACACAATTGCAAAAAAGTCAGACAAAAAACTCCAAAGCAATCAATCCGAAATTAGACATTGGTAGTTGCGAGTCTGATTTTAGGACGGTTTCTTGCGTCCTAGAATGCCTCAGATTGAATTGTATGGAATAGGAGAAGGGTTATAGTGGGCGGAAGCCCTACGGGTAAAATGAAGGGTTTTTGACCGAAAAGCTCTGACAATTTCAAAACCAGTCACAATGCAGGTTTAGGGCAGGCACAGTATTCTTGACGCTTACTTTTTGTCTATAAGCGTCAGAAATACTGTGCCTGAGCAAAAGTCAACGTTCAAGCGGCTTGCCGCTGTTGCCAATAGGCTTAGCGGCTCTCATCTTGTACTCACATTTGTGTTTACAATTGTCATAACAAGATAGGGAAATGATACCCAGATTCTCCTTTGCAGAGATTCACTTGATGAGTTGCTTGAATTCTGGACACTCACGGATATTGTCAAAATCACTGTCTGTTTTGGAGTGTTCAACCACCCAACTCCCATTCAGACTTATGGCTTTTTAGTGTTCATCGGGGTTCGGACGTTCTTTCTCCATTCATATTCGTGGCAAAAATGCGAAATGCGAAATGCGAAAAATCGGTTCACGGACGCCCCGCTCGATTTCAGCACCATTCAACTCGCAAGGAAATCGGATTTGACCACTTATCGAGGAATGCCGATTTCGTCAAACCCTTTGCTCATACGGCTTTGATTCAGGCACAGGATTCTTGACACTTACGGACGAATTATAAGCATAATAAATCGGGGACTTTTGTCAAATTCCGCACCCCTTTTGCTGGCGAATCGGTAAACAAACCCCTGCAATTGCTGACCTTGGGTGTGAAAAAATCGGTGCCAAAATAGCTCACGCTCCCAATAAATTATGCTTACGGACGAATTTGTTTTCAAGATTATTAAAAACCTTCCGACAAAGAATATGAATAGGCATAATAAACATCATTAAAATACATCTTAAACATCTTTTAATTCTTCTTTTTAGTAGCTGTAGTAGTCATTGCACCGATAGCTGGTCACTATCGGTGCTTTTTTTAGACCCACTAAAAAAGCCATAACACTTTTGAGTCCCAATCCGTGGCGGCATTGTGCCGTTACGCAACAGGTTGCTCCATTACGGAACAAATTGTTCTGTAACGCAACAATAAAAATCTCTCTGCCTTTTTATCGAATTTGTTTGTCACTTGACTTTGACTCCCCCTAACCCCGTACCAACACAGGCTTCCCCGACCCGTATGAATCGGTATCCCAAAAACCGATGCCCTTGGCACAGTTTTTGCTCTATTTCAAGCCCCCCCACAATATCATATCAAAAATCCGCACACTCTTTGTCCACATCTATTAATTGAAAAACCCGCTTTATTTTTGATACACGATAACCGATAAAGGCAAACCGTCCGAAATGGCGGGGCGCAAAGCGACAGACCCTAAGCATTTGCCGGGTGGCTGAGCTACCGAAGCTAAGCCCCTGCATTCGCCGGGTGGCTGCGTTGCCGAAGTCAAAGAAATCAATAAAACGCTAAGTACCGTTCCCCAAACGGTGCTGGAATTATCCCCGCGTTTTCATCTGATTCTCCCCACACTTCGGCTTTTTTTATGTCCAAATTTTTTCGATGGACTCAGGAGAATCATCCTCCAAGTCATCGATAAAGGAGAATTAAAGATGTTTACGAAATTTTACAGCCCTATGAAATTAACAGCCATCATCGGGATGGTTTTCGTCCTTGCCCTTTCAATCGCTTGGGCGACGACAAATTATTATAGTGGTAGCGTCGTTGTCCAAAAGGGTGCCACTCAGGATAAAGTGATAAATCTCATTCAGGGGTCTGACAAAATCCAACTCAAGATTCAGGCACAGACCCTTGACGACTACATGGAAGAAGAGGGGATTACCGAAGTGACCGTTATGGCGGACCTCACCAAGGTGTGGATTGACAACGGTGATGGGACGGGGTATTACGACCTGACCTTTGAACTCGGTCCCTCTGGTGCTTACTTTCAGCCAAATCCGCTCATCCTGATGGTGAAAGGAGAATATGTTTCTTCTAACACGCAATTTTGGCTCTACGACGAAACCGGAGAAGCGGTTTCTGGTACGCGCAACGATAACGCAGATTGGATCAAGTTTGAGATACCTCACTTATCTTGCTACTACTACGAGAGTTATTGCTATTAAACGGCTAACTAATTTTCAAAAAGAACCCATACATTTCAAATTCCCACAGAGCGCACTGAGAGAACACAGAGAAAACTCTGTGCTCCTCTGTGTTCTCTGCGTCTCTGCGGTGAAATGTTATGGCCTTTAGGAATGTAAAGTTTAATCCCCAAAATTAGTTAAGCCAAATACCGTCCGAATCAAAGAACATCGAACGGGGAAACATTGGAGCTTTGCTATGTTTTTCAGGTTTTCCCACAAAACAAAAAAGGCGACCGTGATTATCGCTTTGATTCTGGTTGTTGGACTTCTCACCGCTAGGGCAGTGAGTCACGACAACACCCGCGCCGTTGTCAAAAAAGGCGGCAGTGGGCAGTTTTTCATTGTCAACGATGGTCCCAACCAAATCAAAGTCACCGTTGAAAAGGGGGCGTTAGACGATTACTTACAACTTTCACGTCAAAGCGCGGTGAAAATCACCGCGGAGCTCAAACAGGCATGGGTCGATAAAGGCAATGGGGATGGGTATTATCGACTCGATTTTACCTTTCAACCTTCCGGTGCTTACTTTCACCCACCCTTGGAACTCCAACTTTCAGGCATTTATTTCACCCAAGTGGTTGACGCAATGTTGTACGATGAAGATGTCAAACCGGTTGCAAGCTATCCGCACCCCGATGGGAATAAAATCACTTACTATATTCCCCATTTCTCCAGCTATAGCTACGACCACTATGACGATTAAATGGAGTTTAATCTATGCAAAGTCAACCCTCGCTATTAAGCGAAGCCCAAACCCATCAATTAAATGGATTGCTTAACACCGTTGACCAACTGACCGCAGATTCCATCTCAGGCTGGCATCAATCGCTGGCAGAAGAGATTCATTCCGCCACAAGCCGGATTCAGGGGTTGATGGTCTCCACCAGTCAACAGGATTTGGTGGGCGAACTGGCGAAGGCACTTGATACAAAGCAGCAAGCGATATTATCCACCCTCGCTCCGCCACTAAAAGCCGTTGAGAAACTGGTTTTAAGTGGGCATCTTAATGACGCTCAAAAGATAAAGCTGTTAATTGAGTTGGGAAGAACATATGAGCTTTTGACCCAATGGGAGGCTGCCCTTGACCGATTTGACCAAGCTTTTGACTACATCGCTGATGACCCCGCTGAAAAAGCAAAGGTTCTCAAATCTATCGGTGGGATAAAATCCAAACAGCGAGACTTTCGTGAGGCAAACAAGCAATATCAAGCCAGTCTGGCCATCTATGAAGAATTACAAGACTTTTATCAGGTTGCTCAACTCCATATCAACATAGGGTGGGACGAATTCCAATCCGGTAACTATTCAGAGACTATAGAGAACTACAACTTAGCCCTTTCTCTGGCACAAACCACCGAGGGGGCAGAGCGTTTGGTGGCAGACGTATCGATGAACTTAGGTATCCTCGCCACCGTTAAAGGAGACTCAAATTCTGCCCTTTCCCACTATGAACAGAGCGTCGATGTCTATACCGAAATTGATGATGAGCGGGGTTTATCACAAGCTTACTACAATATGGCGATGTTATGTGTGGATACCAAGTAGTGGCAAAAAGCTGGAGAATGCTATCAAAAAAGTCTCGAGTATGCTCAAAAACAGACCAATCTACACCTGATGGGTCATATCTATCTCAGCTACACCGAACTTGCGTTAAAGCTCTCAGACCTCGAACTTGCCCAAGGAAGCTGTATGCATGCGATTAAGACCTTTGGTCGGATTGGCGCGCAAGCCCAGTTGGGTGATGCCTTAAAATTCGCAGGGATAATTCAGCACCGAAAGCAGAATTTCGATAAAGCCGATGTCTTCTTTCAGCGAAGCATTAAAATAGCTGGAGAATGCGACTCCTTGCTCAACGGTGCGGAAGCACGGTATGAATACGCACTTCATCTATTGGACAAGCAACCGCCAGATAAGACGAAGGCATTAAATCAACTTAATGAAGCGATGAAGATTTTTACCGAACTTGACGCGAAAGCGGACATAGCCAACACACAAGCGGCGCTTTCTCGTATCGCGGAATCAGAGAAAGCCACCGCTCCCACACGCCGATTTACACGAATCAATCTCAGCATGGTATGAATTGTTTGAAAAATCTATCTTTTTTGAAAGTCAGGAAAAATCATGCAAACCGATTTTTTAGAAATTCAGGCAATACTTGATGAACTCAAAGATGATTCGCAAGCCATGGCCAATGCCAATGAGAAGGTGCGAACATCGGTTGAGCAACTTGATAAGATGCTAGGTGAGTTAGAAATTAAACATATCTTCGATGCTTGTGATACCACACGAAATGCGCAACAAAGTGTTTCCACGCTTTCTCAATGGGCAACTCTTATTCTGCATATCGTTGCGAGTACCCCTCGAAAAGAGACACTTGTGTGGTCTCTACACGAGATTGCCAAAACGTATCGGCACATCGGAGAACGAGAACGCGCGCTTTCCCTTCTTGAACAGATGTTAGTGCTTATCGATGAAGGTG
>JADFGN010000486.1 GCA_022567695.1 Candidatus Poribacteria bacterium
TTTACCGCTAACATTTCCGACTTACCTCATCATGCGTGAAGTGTAGAGTTTACTGTCTGTACTCTACTTCGATTTCACTGGTCCAAATAAGCAAGCCCTGTGCCAATTGTGCCCAAAACAAAGAAATAAATTCGAGAATCTTTTGGAAACGTTGAGACGATATGATCAAGACTGTCGTAGAGTCCATTGCTGGTGTTATCAAGTTTCTCTTTTGCCCAACGCAGATGTGTACGAGATTCTTCCTTCCATCCAAAAGATAAACACCTGTGCGGATTTGTCATACTTAGTGGACAAGAGATCTGTACAGGTGTATTCTTTCGGAGAATGATGAAGGCTTTTGGGCATGGTTCAAAAACGGGTTGACACTTTGGGCTGAAAATGCTGATGATCTGGTATTCCAAAGGGCTACAGGATTCATAAGGTCACTGGCATCTTGTATCTTGTATCGATTACATTTTGTGAGGGCGAGGCATGCCTCGCCCCTACTCAACCGTGAAATGAACCATCCCAGTACATTGTCGATTCAACTTATTTCATTAGTTGTTCACCGATCCCGAAAACGGGCAAATATAGTCCAATCAAGACGCCGCCAATTAGCACACCTAGGATAATCGTTAAAATTGGTGTTAAAGCCTCGGTGAGTGCTTCAACGCTTTGAGTGACTTCTGCTTCGTAGATTTTGCTAATATGCCCTAACATTTCAGGGACCTTCCCTGTCTTGACACCTGATCCGATTAACTGAGTCACTAACGGTGGAAAGACATCACTCCTCACAAAGGCGTCAGACAAATCTTCCCCACGGCTGATTGATTCTCTTGCATCTTCCAAAACTTCCCTAATTATTTGATTGTCTGACACATTTGCAACGATACTCAAAGCTTCCAGATACTCCACTCCATTTCCTAAAAGCAGACTTAAAGTTCGGGAAAAGAGTGTGATACTTCTCTTCAGAATAATCGTGCCAAAAATTGGAAGTTTGAGCTTGAGGCGATCCCAAATACGCCTGCCTCTTGAGGTCTGCACAAATTTTCTGGTACTGAATGTGATTACAACGATGATGCCAACAAGAATTAAACTTTGAACGCCCTGCAACATGTTACTAATGCTAACTAGGACCTGGGTTGGTTTAGGCAACTCTGTGTCCCCAAACACCATGACAAATGTTGGCACCATAAATTTGATTAAGAGCAGATTGATTAAAACTGCAAAGGCCATCGTGAACGTAGGCATCATAAGTGCCCCCTTCACCTTGCGCTGAATCTCCTCTGTTTTTTCAAGCATTGTTGCCAGATCGTCTAAAGGGCCTGCAAAAGAACCGGTGGTTTGAGCGGCTTCCATCATACTCACGTAGAGATTGTTAAACACTTTGGGGTATTTAGCGAATCCCTCTGCGAGTGATTTCCCCTCCATGACATCCATTTTAACTCCTGCAATGGCTTCTTTGAGGGTGGGGTTCTCGCTCTGTTGCTCCAAAATCTCCATACACTCAACGAGGTGTAGCCCGGCACCTATCATCGAGGCAAATTGACGACTGAAGAGCATCAAATCCCTCGTTTTGACCTTTGCTTTGGTAATTGTAATTTCCGACAGCTTGAACTTCCTGGAACGTTTGACCGCAACAGCCTCTTGATACTCGCTAACGAAGAGCCCCTCTCCACGCAATTGCTTTACGAGTGCTTGGGCGGATTCAACTTCCAACGTTCCCTTGCGGGTTTTACCCTTGCGGTCTTGGGCAACGTAATTGAACGTAGGCATACCTTTCCTCCAATTCTCCAGTTCTTCAGCGTGATTGAGTTACTTGATCGATGAAAGCTTCTATCACCTCTGGATCGAATCGTGTTCCCGCTGCTCCTTGGATTGCTGATATAGCCTGTTCTTGGACAGCTAAATTTTCTTCCTGACCATATAGCATTTCTTCGTATGCTTCAACGACACCAACAATTCGTGCGCCTAATGGGATACGCTCACCCGCTAATCTATCTGGGTACCCCAGGCCATCGAAATGCTCATGGTGATGTCGGATAATGGGTGCAGTTTCTCGCAGCATTTGAATCCCCTTAACTATATTCGCCCCCATTATGGGGTGGGATCTAATAAAGTTCTCGGCGTCATAATTATTATCCTCGTAGGCGTAATCGAGTTGAACTAGCGTTTGATTCTGCGGTTCGAGGAAACCGATATCATGTAAAAGTGCACCGTAATACAAGTTATCAAATTCCGCCTCGCTCAACCCAAATTGTTGACCGATAGAAGTTGCCAAGGCAACAACTCGCCAGCAGTGGCCCTGAGACATTAGTCCCGCAAGCACTCCCGTTGATTCGATGGCCTTAACAATCAGTTCGATCGAATTGGTGAAATAATTTTCATATCTCCCTACGATTTGGGCGTTTTTGATGACGGTGGCAATCTGATTTGCGAAAAGCGTAAACACCTGTAGGTCAAGAGGGGTGTATTTAGCTTGCGCCATCTTATTCACGGCTTCCAAGACTCCCATAACTTCCCCTTCCCAAATGATTGGGACCGCGAGTACACTTTTGGTCTTGAAGTTGGTAATTTTGTCAATTGCCTTTGTGAATCGTACATCTGAACCAACATCGTTGACAACGGCTGGCTCTCCGTTTTGGGCAACCCACCATGCAATACCACCATCGTCTTTCGCAAGACGGATACGGCTCAAGATGGGGGCTTTATCCCCGGAGGCAACTTTGAAATCCAGATGGCGTTTTTCATCATCAAACAGCAGAATTGAACTCCCCTCAGCGGAAACCAATTTGGCCGCTGAGATATTAGTTTTGAACAGAATTGTATCAAGGTCTAGGGTTGCATCAAGGTCAGAAATCAGATTCAGAATTTCACGAATATTTTCATTTCCCCTATTTTTCACAAAAGCAATCTGCCAACAGAATATATCAATCTGTCCCGTTTGAAGCAATTCTTCGGAGGCATCATCAAATTTAAACGCAATTCCTAAGTCCTCCCAGTCTGACAAATGCCCATCTGACATAATGCGGATAATCTCTCCGTTTAAGATCGCTGCTCCTTGAACAGAATCATAACCGGGAAAGTCAGAGTTTGGAATCCTTAACTGACACTGTAACCCGTTGGTAGGCGTTGCGGTTCGGTGATGGCGAATAGCGATCCCCGAACCGCTCAAATTAAGGGCATAAACTTCAATCTCTTCCCTTCCTTGCTCACCGCCCCTGTTGATCGACAAATATACCTTCATATCGAAGGGGACTCGTGGAAACCGTCGAGGATTAACTCCAGAGTTGGAAATCCCGAGTACATGTCCTAGATTTTGCTTGTAAAAGGAAAACGTAATCTCAAAGTCGGTGTCCAATGAAGGTATTGTGATATTTTGACCTTTTAGGTCATCATCAAGGGGAGCTTTGAGGTTGTCAATAACCGGTAGGATAATATAGAATTCATTTTCACCAATGTATCGTAAGGCGGCAAGATAGCGAGTCAATCTGGAGAAATTAAGTGCATCATCAAGAAATACAATTTCTATGGGTCGATTTACATCAGAATCGATAAGCCGATTGATGATTTCATCCTTATCCATTTATGTCTCCTTCGATAAAACCACGCCAACTGTCAAACATGGTATGTTATACATCTTGGGTGATGCTCATGATTTCTTCCATCGCCGTCAATCCCTTTACCACCTTTTCAAGACCATCCTGCCGTAACGTTCGCATACCATTTTTAAGAGCTGCTTGCAGAACCTGGTGCCCCGTAACATTTCCTGAGATTACTTCGCGGAGGTCATTACTCATGCTCATTACTTCATGAATCGCCATACGTCCCTTTAACCCTTTTCCATTGCAGTTATCGCATCCTTTGGCCTCATTTAATTGTATGTTAGTCGTATCTATATCGTAGGATTCAAACACTTCCATTTGCTCATCTGTCGGATCGACCGGAGTCTTGCAATCTTTACAAAGTGTTCGCGGGAGCCGCTGTGCAATAACCAATAGAAGCGCATCCCCAATCAAGAATGGATCTACGCCAAGATTTGAGAGTCGAATAATCGAGCTTGAGGCATCGTTGGTGTGGATAGTTGAAAAAACAAGGTGCCCCGTCAATGCGGCTTGGACTCCAATGCCAGCGGTTTCTAAATCGCGCATTTCACCAACCATGATCACATCAGGGTCTTGACGAAGAAATGCTCTAAGTGCTGTTGCGAATGTCAATGGAGGGTCAATCTTTTCTTGGGTTTGAACCTGGACAATACCCGGCAGATTATATTCTACAGGGTTTTCGACGGTGAGGATTTTCTTTTCAGGTAAGTTAATAGCATTGAGAGCAGCAAACAGCGTTGTACTCTTGCCACTACCTGTTGGGCCGCAAACCAGGATTAAACCATACGGTTTATGAATCGCCTCCTCAAAGAGGTCCAGATTTCTCGAACTAAACCCTAACTCGGGCAAAGGTAGTGTTATACTACCTTTATCAAGGATTCGCATGACAATACTCTCTTTTTTAAAAACCGTAGGAATTATTGAGATACGAAGTTCGTATTTTTTATTCCCGAGCTTAAAGGCGTATCGTCCATCCTGTGGCATGCGCCGTTCAGCAATGTCCATCCCCGACATGATTTTAATCCGCGATATAAGCGCATTATGCCATGTGTGGCTTGGCATAGGTCGTTCCTGCAAATCGCCATCAATACGATAGCGAAGGACAGTTTGCCGGGGAAATGGCTCAATGTGAATGTCGCTGGCCCCCTCCCGAACTGCCTGAAAAATCAGTTTCGTTACCATGCCAATGACAAACGATTGTTGTGCCTGTTCGAGTGCGATTGTCTCGAGATCAATCTCTTCATCCCCATCCTCAATAGCATCTAGCGTCTGCATCTCCGCAGCTTCTTCTTCGCCCAGATCGTCAAAAACTGAGTCAAGAGCCTCTACGTTTGTTCTCTCGTAAACTTCATCGAGTTTCTTTTCAATATCCTTAGGAAAAGCGAGGTAGGGTTTCACTTTATAGCGCGAGTGCAGACGTACACGGATTTCATTGCGAATGAACACGTCAAATGGGTCCACCATGGCAACAA
Organism: Candidatus Poribacteria bacterium; assembly: GCA_022567695.1. Taxonomy (GTDB): domain Bacteria; phylum Poribacteria; class WGA-4E; order WGA-4E; family PCPOR2b; genus JADFGN01. The sequence continues at coordinate 5,057 of JADFGN010000486.1, forward strand.
ATAATGCATCTTCCGTCTGATTCAGCGGCAGACTCTGGATGCGGAATGCCATTGCTTCAGGAAAAACCCGCTTCACGAAATCGGTATCCAGCGAAGCCAGTTCGTCACTAAGAACATCTATCGTTTCAATTCCCCACTCCTGTTGCGCCAGCTCGAATACCTGAGATGCCTCGGCAAATCGCATGTCCACAACCATCTGGTGTAAGTATTCGTTGTTTTGTTCCGCTTCTCCAGTCGCCCTTGCTAATTGTTCGGTGGTGATCAAGTGGCTAGAACGAAAGAGATCTTCAAATCTTTTGTTCAAAGCAGCTAGGGCCAAAGTATTTTCTCCTTTTAAAAGCGACGCCTGCCTAGAGTTGGTGTTGGCGCGGGGGCTGCCATAGCGAATCTCCGCTCAAGGCTTTCTGGACTATTTGCTGCACCTACAGCCGCTTCGCGTGTAATGAGATTCTTTTTATAAAGGGCATGCAAGGAATCTTCAAGGGTTTGCATTCCTGCATCTCCACCTGTCTGAATGATACTCGGCAGTTCATGTGTCTTGCCTTCCCGAATCAGATTACGAACCGCTGGGGTACCGACTAAGATTTCCATGGCGCAGGCACGCCCTTTATTATCTCGTCGTTTCAACAGGATTTGGGACACCACACCTTGTAACGCCATTGACAACTGCATACGGATTTGAGCCTGTTGACCGCTGGGATAAATGTCGATAATTCGATCGACCGTTT
>JADFGN010000039.1 GCA_022567695.1 Candidatus Poribacteria bacterium
GTGACTGCTTGCGCTTATTGCCAAGAGATTAAAACGTGAACGCGAAGTAGACAAACGAGAATTAAGTTTCCCGTTCAACATCAAACGTCTGTATAACACCATTTGCCAACAACCGTTGGGCAATCGTCTCAAGCTCGGAGTGGTTTAGATTTCCGTGCACCCAATATTTCTGTCCGGTTTGAACGGATTGGATGCCGGAAATATTCAAATCGTGGATGCCTTTGATAACACTATCACCAACAGTATCGGTAACCCCCGGCTTAAATTGCACTTCGATTGTCCAAATTCTGGAGTGCGAAAATTCTGTTTTCGCGGAAGCTTCCGATTCGCCGAATACCTTATAATCTTGCGTCACTGGATCGGCGAGAAGTTCAGAACAGACCCGTTCAATTTCGCGGGCGTTGAGATGACCTTGAATCCAATAGACTTGCGCTGTACGAACTGACTCAACGCCAGTAATCCCGAGATCGCCAATATCTTGAAGAATGCCCTGTCCGGCGGCATCTGGTGTTCCAGGTTTGTAGTGAACTTCAATTTTCCATTTCAATGTGTGAGTCTCCTCAATCTCTGAAGCACTTCCCTACATTTCGTCAGCCCTTCGCTACGCTCAACGACAGGCTCTGAAATACGCTGCAATTTACTTATCAATCGTAGAAAAAGGATATCTACAATGAATCAAAATCAACTGAGAATTCTTGTTTTCGGTGCTCACCCCGATGATTGTGACATCAAAGCAGGTGGCGTCGCAGCATTGTATGTTCAACAAGGACACCAAGTCAAATTTGTCTCCGTCACCAATGGAGATGCGGGACATCATGAAATGGGCGGTGGACCTCTTGCACGTCGCCGCACTGCAGAGGCACAGGCGGCTGCCGCAGTGATTGGCATTGAGTATCAACTGCTCGACAATCACGATGGTGAACTTGAGCCAACGCTGGAAAATCGGTACAAAATTATTCGTTTAATCCGTGAGTTCAAGCCCGACCTAGTGGTATCACCCCGTCCCAACGATTATCATCCCGATCATCGATATACTGCAATCCTTGTGCAAGATGCCGCCTACATGGTCACTGTGCCCAACATCTGTGCGCTGACGCCGCATCTCGATTATAATCCTGTGATCGTATACTCCAGCGATGGTTTCACGAAACCTTATCCATTCACACCTGACGTCGTTGTTGGGATTGACAGCGTTCTTGAAAAGAAACTGGATATGCTTCACTGCCACGAATCACAGATGTATGAGTGGCTGCCATACAACGCGGGCGTTTTGGACCAAGTCCCAGAAAGCCCCGACGAACGCCGCCAATGGATGGCTGAACGTCGCTCCCGTGGTTTTAAGGCAATTGCCGACAAATATCGGGAGGTACTAATCAACCTCTACGGCGAGGAACGGGGCAAGGATATTCAATATGCTGAAGCGTTTGAAGGGTGTGAATATGGGGCATCTTTGACAGAAGAAAATAAGCCCAAACTATTTCCATTTTTCCCGGATTCATAAGGAGCAAAGCGTGCCAACAGAAGAAGCCAGTGCCCGGACGCTAATGATGATTGTCAGCGTCATTGGGCTCATCTTTGCGGTTGTCATGGTTATCTTATTTTTTAACGCTGCTCCCGCACGTTCTAACATCCCCGATCACCATGTTTACACAGATGCCAAAGCATGTTTGGAGTGTCATCTTGTGGGGAATGAAAAATCGCCCACGATGCCACACCTCAATATCGGCAACTGCCATTACTGCCACCGCCTTGCGAAATCATCTCTAAAAAATAAAGCGCGTAAAAATACTTCTGATTAAAGGCGTGAATTTCTAACGTCTTAATATCGCCCGAATGCCCGCCCAATTTTCCAGCTGCCGGGTCTCAACACAGTGAAATCCATTTTCCGCCAACACCCCTTCGACCTGCTTTGCTTCTTGGGTCATAATCCCGGATAGTATAACTTCTCCATCTGGTTTTAGAAATTGCGGGAATTTGGGAATCATCGGGAGAATAACCTTCGTAAGGATGTTCGCAACGATGAGGTCATACGTTTGTCTCAGCACCTTGACTCCATCCCCCTGATGCAAACGGATAACCGATTCAACGTCATTGAGTTGAAAATTTTCCTTGGCAATTGGAATGGTTGTCTGATCGAAATCGACGGCATCGATCAGTTCTGCCCCCAGCTTTGCGGCTGCAATGGATAGAATACCAGATCCGGTTCCCAAGTCGGCGATCACTTCATTCTTCTCAATGGCTTCTTCGAGAAGCTCAAGGGATAAACGTGTGGTTGGATGTTGCCCGGTACCAAATGCCATTCCCGCGTCCAGTCGAATAAGAATCTGCGATGCTTGGAGGGTGACTTGATGCCACGTCGGGGCAATCACGAGGCGTTTCCCAATATTCAGGGGTGGAAACGCTGAACGCCATGCCTCCGCCCAATCTTCCTCTTCGACAGATTCCAGACGAATCTCCGCAGGTTGAGAATCAATCTCCCACTGCGGCAGTTGGTTGAGAAATTGCCGCACTTTCTGGACACGCTCCCCGACCAAATCATCCATCGGAAAGTATGAGATTAGTCTGACCAGAGCGGCTTCATCTTTGATTTCAATGCCAACGGCGTCTAACTCAAAGAGGTAATTTGCAACGGCATCTGATGCTTCTTGAGAGGTTATCACTGAAATTTGCGCCCATCTCATAGTTCAACTTGACTACGCAATCCCTACAGATTAATTTCTTTCGGATCTGAACCGGTCTTAACATGGCGACAAAAACACGGGGCATGAGAAAATAAAAATGGGAAAGTAGCAATTGGTTACTTTCCCATTCTGACTCTGAGCACAAAATACTATTTTATTTTACCTATTTCAGCCACTATTATCATTATGATTGTGATCGCGATGGAACAGCTTATCGCCTAATTTGTCGAAAAATCCGCCGTGTTCCTCTCCTTCTTCTGCCGTACTTTCGTGCCGTGATTGCGCAAACGCCTCCAAGAGTTCCTTTTCTTGAGCCGTTAAATTGGAGGGCGTTTCGATCTCGACCTCAACGATGAGATCGCCGGAACCATAATGATTGTAGTAGGGAACTCCCTTGCCACGAATACGCAATCGCTTACCATATTGTGTCCCTGCCGGAATCATCAGCTTAGCGGAATCATCGATCGTTGGGACATCAATCTCTAGACCGAGGGCAGCCTGAACAAAGGAGATTTTGACAGATGCAATCAAATCATTTTGTTCGCGCACGAAGGTATCGTGAGGTTCAACGTAAACCACGACGAAAAGGTCTCCTGGGGGACCACCGTTTAGCCCTGCTTCGCCTTCACCGCGTATTCGGATTTTGGTATTGGTGTCAATGCCTTTATCGATACCTATCTTAATTTTGCGTGTGACACGAGAGACACCGCGTCCTCCACACTCCCGGCATGGATTGAGTATGACACGTCCTTCACCTTGACAACGCGGACAGGTCTGCCGCATTGTAAGAAAACCTTGCGATCGCGTAATTTGACCACGCCCGTAGCATTCTGGACAGGTTTCGAGTTTCGATCCGGGTTCAGCACCGTTACCATGACATTTGGAACAGGTCTCAAGTCGAGGGACTTCGATCGTGACTGTTTTACCATAAATGACATCCTCTAAAGAGACTGTTAAGTCATATTGTAAACTTCGTCCACGTTTGGGCCCTTTCTGGCGGCGGGAAGTTCCGAAGCTGAAAAGATCTTCAAAGCCACCGAAAACTTCCCCAACAATATCCTCAAAGCTGCCGAAGTCAAATCCTGCCATCGTGCCTTCTACGCCAGCATGACCGAATTGATCATAACGACCACGCTTCTTCGAGTCTCGCAGAATTTCATAGGCCTCAGTCGCCTCTTTAAATTTGTCCTCAGCCGCTTTATTTCCTTGATTCTTATCGGGATGATATTTAATCGCAAGTTTACGATAGGCCTTTTTTATTTCATCTCCAGTCGCGTTGCGGCTGACATTCAGGACTTGATAGTAGTCACGTTTTTGCGTCATGTCATTTCTCCCTTATTTCGCATTTGAGTTGTCGTCCGAATCTTCCTCAACCACCTCTCCTTCAACATCAATAATGGTTTCGTCCGCATCTCCTTCTGATGTCGCGGCATCCGCCCCTGTTGCTTCTGCATCGGTGGCAGCCGCTTGAGCATACATAACCTCGGCCAATTTGTGAGAGGCTTGTGTTAAGGCCTCCATATCCTCCCGAATTTGATCGATGTTATCTCCCTTCAACGTTTCTCTCAACTTCTGCATTGCATTCTCAGCGGCATTTCGGTCTTCGGCAGAGATTTTATCTTCATATTCTTTGATTGATTGTTCCGTGCTATAGATTAAAGAATCGGCATGATTCCGAAGTTCGATCTCCTCTTTCTTCTGTTTGTCCTCTTCCGAATGCTGTTCAGCGTCTTGAATCATCTGTTCGATTTCAGCGTCAGATAAACCACTCGAAGATTCAATGCGGATTTTCTGTTCTTGCCCTGTACCGAGATCTTTTGCTGATACGTGGACGATGCCATTGGCGTCAATATCAAAACTCACGTCAATCTGCGGCACCCCCCTTGGCGCCGGGGGAATCCCAACCAAATCAAATCGCCCGAGCGTCCGATTATAGGTAGCCAGTTCTCGTTCTCCCTGTAAAACGTGTATGCTCACTGCTTGTTGATTATGAGCAGCCGTCGAAAAGGTTTGGCTTTTTTGAGTTGGAATGGTCGTATTCCGCTCGATGAGGCGTGTGGAGACACCACCTAACGTTTCGATTCCAAGCGAAAGTGGCGTGACATCGAGCAACAACACATCTTTGACGCCTTCGTCTCCAGCTAAGACCCCCGCTTGGATTGCTGCACCAATTGCAACGACTTCATCGGGGTTGACACCCTTGTGGGGTTCTTTCTGAAAAAATCGCTGCACCATTTCTTGCACTTTTGGCATGCGGATTTGACCACCGACAAGCACAATTTCATCAATATCTGATTGGCTCAATTCAGCATCCTCAAGGGCTTGACGGCATGGCCCGATTGTCCGCTCAATGAGATCGAGGGTGAGCTGTTCAAGTTTGGCTCGGGTCAGGGTAATATTCAAGTGCTTAGGACCACTTGCATCAGCAGTAATGAAGGGGAGATTGATATCCGTCTGTAACGCTGTAGATAATTCACACTTCGCTTTTTCACCCGCCTCTCTCAAACGTTGAAGTGCCATTGAATCCGTCCGGAGGTCAATGCCATTTTCTTGCGAGAATGTTTCAGCTAACCAATCGACGATCCGTTGATCGAAGTCGTCGCCGCCTAGATGCGTGTCCCCATTCGTGCTTTTGACCTCAAAGACACCATCGCCGATTTCAAGAATGGAGATGTCAAATGTGCCTCCGCCCAGATCGTAAACCGCGATCTTTTCATCGGCTTTCTTTTCGAGTCCATAGGCAAGCGATGCCGCTGTTGGTTCATTGATGATTCGTAATACTTCGAGTCCGGCGATTTGTCCGGCATCTTTAGTCGCTTGGCGTTGGGAATCATTAAAATATGCAGGCACAGTTATGACCGCCTGTGTGACGGTTTCGCCGAGATATGATTCCGCTGTTTCTTTTAAATTCTGAAGAACCATCGCTGAGATTTCAGGGGGCGCATATTCACGTTCGGCAATTTTTATTCTTGCATCTTGATTTGCACCCTCTAAGACTGTATAAGGCACTTTTTGGAGTTCCTCATTCACTTCATTATAACGCCGTCCCATAAACCGCTTGACAGAAAACACCGTATTCTCTGGATTGGTCACCGCTTGTCTTTTCGCAACTTGTCCAACAATACGTTCATCTTCCTTGGTAAAAGCAACAACCGAAGGTGTTGTACGATTCCCTTCGGTATTTGGAATAACCCTCGGTTCACCTCCCTCAAGGATGGCCACACACGAATTTGTCGTCCCTAGATCGATCCCAATCACTTTACTCATTATCGGTCTCCTCCTTTTCTTCCTTTATTCCAGAGTTGGACGATGCGTCATTTTTATCCTCAGAAACTGGCGGTGTCTCCTCCTTTTTTTTGCCGCTTCCCTTAGAAACTGAAACCATTGATGGGCGAACAACACGGTTGTGTAACATATAGCCGCGTTGGAAATCTTGGATAACAGCATTTTCTGGAACGTCATCGGATTCAACATGCATAATCGCTTCATGCTGAGTTGGATCGAACGTCTCACCAACAGCTTCGATTGGCGTAACACCACGCCTTTCAAGTGCATCGAGAAGCTGCTTGTAAATGAGTTGGACCCCTTCACTGAGCGCATCAAAGTCTTTCGATTCATTTGTTGAAGCGATCGCGCTGTCTATACTGTCCATCACTGGGATCAGATCTTTAACAAATCCTTCGATTGCATACTTTAAGAATTCCTCTTTTTCACGTTCCGCCCGCTTTTTAGAGTTTTCATACTCCGCAATGGTGCGAAGCATCCGATCGTATCGGTTTTCATATTCAGCTTTCAACTGCGCAAATTCATCCTCTATTGACGCCTCTTTTGCTTCGGTGGTTTCTGCTGTTTCTGTTTCATTTTGATCGTTCTCTTTTTTGGGAGTTTCTGGTGTATCCTCACTCCCTTTTTCATCTGTTTCAGTTTTTGTGTTTTTGTCTTCTGACATTCTCATTACCTCATCAGGAGTTCTCAAACATTTGATTAATAATTCGAGCTGTAAATTTGACAATTGAGACAACGCGGGGATACTCCATTCGTGTTGGACCGATAATGCCAATTGTTCCAAACATATCCCCATGAATACTGTAGTCGGAGCACACAACGCTGCACATCTCCATGCCTTCACATTCGTTTTCACTACCGATAAATACCTGAATGCCCGAGTTGTTTTGCCGCGGAGAGAACAGGTCAGCGATCTGATCTTTCTGTTCCAGCAGACGAAAGAACGGTTTGATTTTTTGTACATCTAGAAATTCAGGTTGGCTGAAGAAGTTAGAGGCGCCATCGAGATAAACGTGAATCTCGCGTTCTAGCGAAAATGTATCACGAGTAAAAGCAACAACTGGCTCAGATAAGTATGTACTGAAGATTTCTTTCAATTGTGCTGTATCTTGCGAAATCTGCCGTATCTTTCTCAACGGTAATCCAACTAACTTTTCATTCAGGATACACTTAATCCGGTAGATATCTTCAGCAGACAGATTTCTGTGGACCGGAACAAGATGATTTTTGACGGTCCCCGAAGTCATTACCAAAACGGCAAGTACCTTTCCCTTATGCTCAGCTGAGTCAATCGAGACAAGTTCAAGACGACTTAAGATATTCTCGTGAAGTTCTGGAGTCAAGGCAAGACCAATATAATGAGAGATTTCAGACAAGATTTTGGAGGTTTGTTCTATAATTTTTTCAAAGTCGTCGCTTGATGAAGCAAACCCTTCCTGAATGAATTTCTTTTCTTTAGTGCTGAGTTCCTGAGATTTCATCAGGTTATCAATATACACACGATAACCCATCTCTGTTGGTACACGACCCGCGGAAGTATGAGGTTGCGTTACATATCCGAGTTCTTCTAAGTCTGCCATTGTATTCCGAATCGTTGCAGCACTCAGCCCCATGCCATATTGACGCGCAACTGTCCGCGAACCAACGGGTTCAGCCGTACGGTTATAGCAATCAATGATCTTTTCTAAGACTTTGCGTTTCCGAGCATCTAAAATAGGAGTTGTCAATAGCATTACCCCAATTTCAAATTTAGCACTCGCTTCGTGAGAGTGCTAAATTAGCTTGAAAAAATACCATCTCCAACTGGGTTTGTCAAGCAAAAAAGGAGACTCAACATCTCATGATTCCCCATGAATTGCTTCAGCAAATTCCTTGATCAATGAAGGAGAGACGCTATTTTCAATGACAGTTCCGGTCACGATGAAATCTGCTCCCGCCTTTACCTTTTCGGCGGCGATTGCCGGCGTCTTAATCCCACCACCGACGATAATTGGAAGGCTAGCGTGCTTCCTGACAGTCTCAATCATCCCATTCGGCACCGGTAGCCTTGCACCACTTCCCGCCTCAAGGTAGATCAGTTGCATGCCGAGGTATTCGGCAGTCAGTGCATGAACCCATGCAATATCGTACTTATCACGCGGGATAGGCGTTGTCCTGCTCATAAAACCAACCGAAGTTTGGCATCCACCATCGATAAGCATATACCCCGTTGGGATGGCTTCGATGCCATATCGCTGAATCCAAGGGGCTGCCTTGACCTGTTCGCCGATGAGAAAATTTGGATTTCGACCGCTGATTAGACTGAGGTATAAAATTGCATCTGCGTGAGGGGATAGATGCATCGAATCACCGGGAAAGAGGATGAGCGGTAATCGTGTTTCGTTTTGCAGGGTTTTCGCCACAGGATGCAGATCGACCGTAAGAAAACTGCCTCCTAACAGAATGGCATTCGTGCCGGCTTCTTCTGCCTGCTGGGCTAAACGAACGCAATCGGCGATCGAAGACCGATCCGGATCGATGAGAACTAAATATCCCGCTTTGTGTTTGGCAGTCACTTCTCGAAGGTAGTTGAGGACAGAACCTGATCTCATGAGATAATATTATGATTCGATATCAAACCCAGCCAGCCAGAATAAGATGCCTCAATTCCAAAAGTAATCGCGGTTGATGCTTCAAAACGGTTTTGAAGATCTGAGCCATGGTCACTTTTTCAGGAGGCATTTTTGACAAAACTTCGGCACACTTGTTAAACATCTCATCGCTAAATTTGAGTACGCCATCTCGTATGTGACAGATGTGTTTGAAATTTTTCCCAATCTGTTTGTCCCAACGTTTTTGATAAGCTCTTAATACCTTCGCGGAAACATCGCCAATTCGGATGCCTTCAATGGCAGCCTCGGCGGCAAATTGTCCAGAGAACATTGCGTTGGCGATTCCTCCGCCGGAAATCGGATCGCTATGATGTGCCGCATCCCCAATGATGAGAATTCCATCCCCAACAATGTTAGGCAGGCTGTTGCCTACCGGGACACAACCAACGACTTGAGCCAAGATCTTACCATTGGGAAATTTGCGTTTGACGAACTCATTTAGATAGTCGATAGCGAGTTTCCCATTTTTACCTGAGATTGTGCCGCCAATTCCCACCCCGACGTTTGCGATGTCTTCGCCTTTTGGAAAAACCCAAACGTATCCGCGTGGGGCAATCTTCCGTCCAAGGTAGAAATCGCAGTAGTCTGGAGCGATGTCGATTTTCGAGATGAGGTATTGCGCACAAATGTCCACGTCACGCAGATCGTGAGTGCTATCAATGCCTGCCCAGCGTGCAACCTGCGACTCGATTCCGTCAGCGGCAATAACGACCTTTGCCTTGCAGGTGTAGTCGCGTCCAAAATAACGGAAGACCACACCGTTGACTAAACCATCGTTCGATTTGGTGACGCTTGTGGCCCGCGCTTTGACGATGATGTCTGCGCCCGCTTCGGCTGCCATCTCACCGAGGTATCGATCGAAAACTTTGCGTTCAAGCACATACCCGGCCCCCGGATAGTCAATGATTGCTGGTGTCTCGTTGGGAGAGAATAATCGAGCACCATTGATTTGACGAGAAACCCACATTGGATTTGGATCAGTAAACTCGCACAGAGCCTCTGTGCCAATGCCTTCTGCTCAGCGGACGGGAGCACCAATCTCTTGACGTTTTTCCAACAACAACACGCTTAATCCATTTTCAGCGGCAACTTTTGCAGCAATTGAGCCGCCCGGCCCCGCGCCGACAACAATAACGTCGTATTCCGAATGTAGCATTAAATTATCCTTATTAAGTTTTGGAATCAGTGAATCAGAAACATAAATGCAGGATGCAAAGATACAGGATACAGGATACAAGATGCAAAGATGCGAGTGAATTCTGAATCCCTAATCAAAATAACCCGCGTCCTTCATAAGAGGGGTAATAGACTTTACCCTTTCGTTCTAGACCAAGCACTCCAACCGGACAGCCTTTGACACAACGCATGCAATCAGTACACTTGGGTTGGTCAATTTTCAAGTAGGTGTCGATCAACTCAATGATGTTTTCAGGACACACAGCAACACAAGCACCACAATAACTACATAGTTCTTCTTTAATAAGAATCATACAACGCCTTTCATTTGAAACGCCGCTTACATCGTGGGAGTTTCCTGATTTTGGGGTTTATGTTATAGACTGTTGTTCATTTACAAGCCGATCTGCCAACCATCTGGAAGTCAAGATGTTCGCTGGAATTTTCTTGGACATAGTTCAGTAAACCTCTTCGTGGCTTCCGATTGTTTCCAGAAGGATGGCCTCTGATTCTTCCTTCGTGTTGTACGAATTTAAAAACGATCCTCAAATCGTAGCCTACACTACATGCCCAAGAGCCTACAAGATTACCTTTTAACTTATGAGTTTTCAGTTGGGGATGAAATGCATCTTCGGACAATAGCTCCAGTACAGCTTGAATATCATTGATGACGTGAGGGTGTTTTTTAACCACTCTCTTTGCTCTCCGAGTAAATGCGCTGGATCGAAGCAATATCCGTTTCATGACAATATTTCTTTCGTGAGTTCAGCCGGGGTTACCAAACGACAATGTCCTTCCTCAAATTCTTGTTGGGCCTCTTGAATGTCTTTAACTAAAGCTGCCCGCTGACACTCTATCACGCGTCTGTGCAGAATATCCATCAATGTCTCCTGTTCTTCTAGGGACAATCCATCCGCGGCTTCTAGCACTTCTCCAAAGGTCATCGTATGTTCCATGTTTGACTCCTTAATCAGTAATCGCTTTACAGAGATCCAAGGTAAATTGCCCCAAGTCCGACAAAAATATCCCACTTCATCCACTGCTGAATTTTAGCACTATTCTCTTTGGAAGCATCTCTCCAGAGCTGAACTGTAAGGTAAATCAGAACCAGATCCACGCCAATCACGACAGTCAAGAGGTAACGCCACGAATACCAATCCAATAAGTAGGGAATTGGACTAAATAAGATGACGGCAAACATGAAAACCAGAGCCATAAGTACGGCAACCCGTTTGCTAATAACGGCAATGGTCTTTGCGCGATTTTCGATATCCCCTTCAGTATCTTCAATATCTTTAACAATTTCTCTGGCGGTCGTAAATAGGAAAGCAAATATCGCAGGAACAAGCACACCGCGTATAGACATAACGGCAACCCCTCCAGCAATGAACGTTAAGCCGGTTAACATTCCGACGACGAGGTTTCCGACAAGTGGGGTCCGTTTTAACCATACGGCGTATGCAATCAGACAGCTCGATACAATCAGCGCGATCAGGGCTGCATATCGATTAACGAGGAACCCGAGGGCGGCTCCTATACTGAGCAAGACAATGGCAAAGATTAAGGCCCCTCTCCGCTGAACTCGGCCGGAAGGGATTGGACGTTGTGGTTTATTGATTCGATCGATTTCGTAATCGCAATAGTCATTGAACGCATTTCCTGCGGACAAAAGCAGTAACGCGGAGATCGCTACCGTCAACACATCAAGGTGATTAAGGGTTCCGACAGCAAAAAATCCACCAAGTAAAACGGAGATCAAAGCGATTACGCCATTGATTGGACGGGAGAGTTCTAGATAAGCAAGGATTGTTTTTGTTGCGCCCATTCACTCACATTCTTCAAGCAAGCAGAATAAAACATCACATGAACTCATGAATTTGCCCACGTCCTTTAAATCAAGCTTCACGCCCGGGATATTTAATTCCAAATCTCGTGGCATAATACCAACGAACAAAAAATAAGCTACCGATAAACAAGATTAAATAAAGCGGAACGATAATACAAGTAATTAGTGAAAGTATGAGAATCCCGAGGCGAGTTGTCAAGATAATGACAGCGCGTTGCGGTTTGAAGTTCATGTATACAAAGAACGGAATGCAGCAGCAACTCGCGATCAACGCTACCATATCTCTGACCAACCATGCTGACAGGAGCGCACAAGCTAAGAGAATTAAACTCAATTGGCACGAACGCCGTACACCCAATAAAACGCCAGTTGTCCGATCGCCGTGGATTTTATCTCCTTTTAAATCGGGAAGGGTCGTATTGATAAAGGCCGAACCCACGCAAAATATATAAGGCAAAGCATGCCACAACGCATTTCGGTCAACCCATCCAGTCGCCGCCCAACCGACGAGAAATGCGATACCCCCATATCCAATCGCGTTTGCTAAAAGATCGAGAATCGGTCTGCCTTTCAGTCGAAATGGAGAGACAGAATAGATAATTCCAAGAATGATTGAAAGACCGATAAGGATCAGATAACTTAAGTTATCGTGAAACCAAGCAATTGCCCAGACGGTAGACGCAGTCAGTAAGAGAACGGCTTCCAATTTGATAATGGGCAGTTTCACATACCCTTGAGCGACAAGATACAGTTTGTTGTTTGCTTCATCGGTTTCCCTATCCGAAATCTGATTAATAATATAGACCGCACCCATGAGCATCGAATATAGACAGATGGTACCGAGGATGCGAGAGTTCAGATTAAGGTGGATGGGAATTTCTGCCGACAACAGCCCAATGTTGACGTGGTGGGAAGTGTTTGATAAACTATGATAATGTCCGAGAAGCACGAGTGTCCAAACGGGAAAAAGGAGGGTTGGACGGAGCACAATCAAGTAATCAAGAATCTTCACAGCATTACATCCGCAATTGGTTCAAATACGCAAAACGATTGATGATTCTATTTTTCAGACATTCAAATCTAAAATGGGATTTTCCCAGTAAACCCAGTTTTGCCTGAAAAGATCTAGCGGTATCATAGCGATAGATCGCAATGCGTGGAAAACGATACATCAAACTTTTCGTAATCACTTGGCTCGGATTCAGGCTAAAAGCAACGCGATAGTCAGCGGATTTTACCCTTTGCACCGTTTTCGCATTCGTACTTCCGTACGGATAGGCAAAACTGTAAATTGGGCGGTTCAGCAAATCTTCAAGTATAGATTTAGAACTCTGAAGTTCAACCTCCGCGTCGGCCGGTCTACAGCGCGTTAAAAACCGATGATACATCCCATGCGACCCAAACCCGATGCCTTCGCTAGAGAGCACTTGAATCTGTTCTTGATTTAAATGTCGAGCGCGTTTCAAGCGAAGACGGACATCCCATGTGTTGAGTTTCCCGATATATCCTGCGAGGACGAAGACGGTCGCGGTCAAACCATATTTTTTTAAGATTGGATAAGCATACGTGTAAAAATCCTCGTAGCCATCGTCAAAGGTGATTAGAATCGAACGAGGGGGCAGATTGAGCAACCCAGAATGGTAACCCTGCCTATGCTTACATTGAGAGGTGGTGAATTGGTAAAATTGCCGGTCCCGACTTTGAGATCTATTATCAAAAAGAGAGTTGGAGGCAATCGCACAAATAAGCCCATCCACAGTGATAGCAGTATATCCCTGCTCAGCAAGAAACTTCATCTGGCACTCAAAAGCCTGCGGCGTAATCGAATTCACTCCGAGTTCAAATCCGGTATCTACTTTATGATAAGCCAAAACCGGAAGCGTTTCGTAAACCGAAGGAGAAGCAAATTGTAATACCGCTAAATCGGGTTCTTCAACTGGAGTGGGATTGGCAGCATACTTCATTTGCTTTCATTAATTTGATGAAGTTTCTTTTCCAATTCAACCACCGTTTTCTGGAGTTGCGAAAACTCGTGTAACATCGCCGGCAGTTTGCGTAAAGAAGCTTGGATTCGCAGTTCATTCGCATGGGGTCTTGCTGGAAAACCAGAAACATAACTCCCGGCTGGCGTATCTTTGGTGACCGCAGATTTGGCTAAAATCACGCTATCTTCCCCAACTGTGAGATGTCCCGCAGTGCCTCCTTGTCCGGCAATCGTTACTCGATCTTTAATTTCACTACTTCCGGCGAGACCGACCTGTGCCGCGATTCGGCAATCTTCACCGATTACCACATTATGCGCAATCTGCACGAGGTTATCAATCTTGGTTCCCCGTTTGATAATAGTTGCGCCGTTCGTCATCGTCGCCCGGTCTACCGTCGTGTTGGCACCAATTTCGACATCATCTTTAATGATAACGGTCCCAATCTGCGGAATCTTATGGTGCCGGTCACTGACAGTGGCAAATCCAAATCCATCGCTTCCAATGACAGCACCACAGTGAATGATTACCCGATTACCAATTTGGATGTCTTCACGGATCGTCACATTCGGATAAATTAGCACTTCACCGCCAATCTTCGTGCCATCGCCAATATATACGAAAGGGCTAACAACTGTCTCATCACCGATCTCAACATCGTCCTCGATAACCGCATAGGCTTGAATTGAAACCCGCTCACCGAGTTGGACATTTTCGCCAAGAATAGCTGTTTTGTGAACTCCGCGATCGAATTTCCGGCGCTTACGCCAAGCGAATATCTCCATCACTTTTACGAACGCAATATATGGATTCTCGACCTGAATCGTTGATTTTCCACTGCAGGCTATACCCCCATCCATCGGAGAAATATCCTTGCCAATGATAATCGCGGAAGCTTGGGTGTGTTCCATTTCCCTGCGGTACTTTGCATTCGCAACAAAGGTGATTTCGTTCTGTCGTGCCTCTTTAATTCCTGCGACGCCTCTTATCTCGATCTCACCATCACCATATAACTCCCCGTCAATGAATTCACAGATGTCTTTGAGTTTTTTTATCATATTGTCCTATCTGGAAAACAAGAGGGATTAATGGATGAACAATTGTCTTCCTTATTTATTTGAGGGATGGTTATTACCAAATCCGATTAGCTTAGGATTCACTGTGGGAGAGATTCGCCTCCCGAAATAGGGAATCGAAATCGAAGCACAAATATCCACTTCGTTTATTTGGAATCATTTGATTTAGATGTAGCTGGCTCTGCTTTTTTGTTCAACAAGTCGATAATATTCTGTGTTAAATCATGCTTCTCATCAACGTAAAGAGCACCGAGACGCTTGTCAAGGATGAGGCTATATCCTTCATCTTTGCCGATCTGTATAATGAGTTCTTCAATCTTTTTCAAAATCGGTTGAAAGAGTTCTTTTTCCTTATCCAGAATTGATTCTTGCCCCGTTTTCAATTCACGTTCGTACTCTTGCATCCGTTGGCGGATTTCAGTTTCTAAAGCATCAGTCTGTGCATCTTCGAGAAAAAGCTTCTGTTTGATCAGACGTTCTTCCATTGTTCGGATTTCTTCTCTCATGTTCTCCAACTGACTTCTGAGCTTTTCCCCGGCTGTCTTCAAGACTTCATTTGCATCTTGAGCCTGTTTATAATTTTCGACGACTTTTTGAGTATCAATCACACCAAATTTAAACTGACTTTGGGCAGTAGCCCCTGCAATGAGCAGAAGTAACCCGATTGAAACAAAATGTAACTTCAAAATTCGATTCATACTTCAATCCTTAATTAAGTTCTCGGCTATAGGTTTTCGTCACTCGCAGACCTGACAGGTTTGACTGTCTCCGGGCTCGCCATTTATCTATCGTCTCCGGGCTCGCCGATCCCCCTGTCAAGTCTAATATGCCAAAATTTGTGTCCATGTGCTTATGTCAATAATCCTCGATTAAAAACCGGGACCAATTGTGAAATGGAATTTACCTCTCGGTTCCTTAATACCGTTAATTTCTCGATCAAATCCATATCCCCATTCGATACGCGCTAACATCCCCATCAGATCAAAGCGAATACCGGCACCAACCCCTTTTTTTAAACTCAGATTTTTAAAAATGTTGGATTGACTTTCATCCCATACTTGCCCAATATCGAAAAATATCGCTCCAGTCAATTGAGGGGCCAGCGGAATACGATATTCAAAATTCGCGTAAAAAACCTTGTTGCCGCCGTTGATATTTCCGCTATCCGGCAAAATTTCATAGTCATCATACCCGCGTACCGTATCAATACCGCCAAGGAGGTATCGTTCAAGGAAAAGGAATGTGTCATCGCTACGTTTACTTCTCATGTAGCCACCGCGGGCGTGTGCGGCGAAAACATGGTTAAACCAGGAGTTTACAAACCAGCTTGAGTCCACAGAATACTTTTGAAAAGTGTTTTTGGCACCGAGAATACCGCCGGAAAATTCGTAAGAAAAAGTGTTCAGAGAACCAGCCATCGGAGCGTAGATGCTTGTCCGATAATCACGGGTATCTCTGGTGAGGAAAAAAGTCATACTCCGCGTTAGGCGGCTGAAGGGTTCATTTCCAGATTTATAAATATCTAGCTTCCCGTCATTCTCTACAATGACGTACTTTGAAACTGTATCCCCATCGAGGTCCGATATCAACCACCTGGTACCTTCCTCTTTTATCGAAACTACGGCATTTTCAGACAGTCCGCTTGTTGTGCTGTTTTTGAACTCTTCCTTCAGATCTGGTGTAATGGTCGTATTTTCTAAATCTGGCTGATGCTGCAAGCCAAGACTAAACAATGGATTAGATCGATCAACTTGAACATGCTCGTTTTTGAGACGAACAGATACATCCACATCTTTGGAGACCGGTCTTCCCAAGGTTACCGATCCCCCTCTTTGTTGGTAAACATATCGATCGTATCCCTGGTCACGGAAGAGCTGACCATAATATCTGCGTTGCCTCTTGGTATTATACAAATTCACACCGAGACGAGTTGGCGTTCCAAATATCCATGGCGTATTGAAACGTAATTCTGCGGTGTGGCGATCGCGGGAACCTAATTCCAACTTCAGATGAAGGCGGTAAGCGCGTCCGAAGAGATTATTCTCACCAACCTCTGCGACCCCGAAAATGCCACCTTCTGTACCGAATCCGCCCCCGAGGCTAAACAAACCTGTCCGTGAAGTTTCAGCGATATTGACAGCGAGGTCTCGACGCTCTTCTTGGGATTCGCTGGGTACAAAATCTACATCTCGAATAAATGAACCCATCTGGAAAAGCCTTTGGCGGGCTTTACGTAACGCCTGTCTGTCGAGAAACTCCCCCTCTTTGATTTTAAGTTGATTGAGTTCCCGTCGAACCACGTTTTCCTTTGTCTTTTCTAAACCGTTGATTTTAACCTTGCCAATTATCAGCACATCACCTTCATTGATGTTCAAGGTCAAATCAACAACGCCATCGACTTCGTTATACTTGGGAATCGGTACAACGGTAGCCAGGAGGTAGCCTTTATCTTGATAAGCTTGAAAAATCTTATCAACCGACTTTTGAAAAGCACCACGGTTGAAAATCTCCCCTTCGACGGAGTCCAACATTTTACGAATTTTCTCCTCAGAGAATACCGATTTTTCTGAACTCTGGATTTTGATCTCGTATGATCCGATGATGAACTGAGGTCCTTCATCAACGGTCACATCAAGCATCAGCGCGGTTTTATCATCGGTAAAACGCTTCTCATAGCCCATGATCTTTACTTGAGAAAATCCTTTATCCTGATAATAATAACGCAAAGCGGTTAGATCTTCATCAAATAACCCCTCATCAAAATGCTTATCCACACGTGTCTTGATTTGCTTGGCAAGTACCTTGGGAGTGATATTCTCATTGCCGATGAAGTTGATTTCTTGTATCTTAACTCGTTGTCCCTCACTGACCTCAAACGTTACGGTAGCCGTGTTGGTATCCGGATCGATGTCAGAATATGTTTTCACGCTTGCCAGATAATAGCCTTTTTCTTTGTAAGTTTCTAGAATATTTCGTTCACTTTCCCAACGCCTTTTATCACTATAGGTCTCACCTGCTTTGAGTACGATTCCTTCCTTCACTTTTCCATATTTCAACTTCTCAGTACCAATAATGTTAATACTTTCAACTTGGGGACTCTCTTTAAGTCGATAAATGACTTCTAAACCATCAGTTTCAGCAGGTTGAACGTCAACGGCAATTTCAGAAAGGAAGCCGGTGCCCTTATAAAGGCTTTTGAGATCTTTGGAAAGCAGATCTGGCGAAATCTCCGCGCCAACTTTGGTCTGGATGAAAGTGCGAAGGAAAACTTCCGATTCCTCGTCGGTACCACGAAAAGTGATCTTTCTTACAACCAAAGCATTATCCGCAGAAACGGCTACTTTGTTGCTTGTGTCGGTTATTTCTTCAGCACCAATTGGTATCGAGACCAGAGTGACTATCAGCATGATAATCAAAAAACCAATTCCTATTCTGACCATGATGCAAACGTCTCCTAAAATGTTAGATAGATAATATTATGCATTACATTCATTATAAATAGAACTTACGCGCTTCGTAAAAAAAACCGTATCAAGCGATGCGAACCCGCCAGCCAAAAGGATCATCCTTGAGGCCATATTGAATACCAGTAATTTCGTCATAGAGTCTTTGAGATAATTTTCCTGTCTTCCCATCCGCTATCAGGAAATCCTCTCCTTTGTAGCAGATTTGGCCTACAGGAGAAATGACTGCTGCGGTACCAGTCGCAAACATCTCTTCAAGGTCGCCGCTTCTGCATGCGTCGGCGACCTCCTCAATCGAAATCAGGCGTTCAGAGATCGTCAGCCCCCAATGTTTCACAATACGGAGTACTGAATCTCTGGTGATACCCGGCAGGATAGAGCCATTAAGGGGTGGTGTGACAAGTTCGCCATTAATAAAAAAGAACACATTGCTAGTGCCGACCTCCTCCACATACTTGAGTTCTTCCGCGTCAAGCCATAACACTTGGGTATAGCCTTTCATGAACGCTTCCTGTGAAACAAGGAGGGTCGGACCGTAGTTGCCAGAAGTTTTTACGTTTCCCACGGCGTGCTTTGCAGAACGCACGTACATGTTAGAAACATAAATCTTCGTCGGATTGAAACCTTCAGGATAATACGCACCCACCGAGCAGAGAATCATATAGAACAGGTATTCCTCCGACGGCCGAATCCCGATTCCCGGTTCTGTCGCTATCATCGTGGGGCGAATATAAAGAGAAGTACCTGCTGACGTTGGCAGCCATTCGCGTTCAAGCAAGACCAATTCCTTTATCGCTTGAAGAAATACCTCTGAATCCAGCTCTGGCATGACCATTCGTCGGGCGGACCTGTTCATGCGTTCTATGTTCTTGTTTGGTCGAAACAAACCAATCCCACCATCTGCAAGGGAATACGCTTTGAGCCCTTCAAACACCTGCTGATTATAGTGTAACACCATGGCGGCCGGATCGAGTTTCAAGGGCTCGTAAGGCACAATGCGTGCATCATGCCATCCCTTTTTCCGCTCATAATTCATAAGAAACATATAATCGGTGGTGTATTTGCCGAAACCCAATTCAGAATCTTTCGGACGGTATTTCTGGCTAGGAGTCGTGGATTTTATTATTCGGATGTCCATAACTGTTATTCCTTCTTCATTCTCTTCTGCATAATTGAGATCCCGTTATTTTTCGTTTTATGACTCCTCTACGTACGCTCTCTAAATCTTCCGGTGGACAATCGCGCCGACCTTATCACCGTAGGTTCATAGTGGGTAACTTTTTCAGAAATCGAGAACTTGGACCTGATCGGATACTTTTCCATCAACAAGGTGGATGAATCGATCTGCGCGTTGTGCCAATGCTTGATTATGTGTAACAATGATAAACGTTTGACCTAATCGATCGTTTAAATCCCACAAAAGATCGAGCAACGCTTCACTCGTCTTGCGATCTAAATTTCCCGTTGGTTCGTCAGCTAAAACCACTTTTGGCTGATTGGTTAACGCACGCGCAAAAGCAACTCGCTGGCGTTCTCCGCCAGAAAGCTCACTTGGGTGATGTTCGAATCGTTCGGATAATCCGACATAATCGAGCAATTCTTGAGCCTGAGCGTATGCTTCACGGGAGTTTTGACCAGCAATCAATGCGCCCATCGCCACATTTTCAACTGCCGTAAATTCCGACAGAAGGTGATGAAACTGAAAGACAAATCCGATCTCTTGATTACGGAATCGATCTAGCTCTCGCTCGCTAAGTGCAAAGACATCTTGGGATTCGTAAAAAACCTTACCGCGTGTGTATACATTGAGTTGCTCTCCATCTGCCTTAACGGGGAATGTCCGACCATCATCGTTATCAATTATCAACCACTCCCTATCTTTCTTTTTCGTCGAAACTGTGACATTTTCAGAAAGTCGGATGTTATTGTTTCGCAAAACTTGTGTGAGATCCTCTGAGAGATTTTCATCGTTCAAATGGGTTTGGAACTTCGATTCCATGCTAAACAGTAATCCATCTGTTGGGCGATCGAGCGCACCAATCAGATGAAGGAGCGTGCTTTTGCCAACCCCCGATGCGCCAATGATTGCGAGAATCTCACCTTTCCGGACTTCCAAATCGATTCCTTTGAGGACCCGAAGCTCCCTTGAACCATCATAGTAGGATTTATGTAAATCTACGACACGGACGAGGTTATTCATACCCGAGTGCCTCGACGGGATTCAGATTGGAAGCCTGCCATGCTGGAAACACAGCCGCTAGCCAACAGATGGCTAATGAAAGCCCATTCATAAAAGCCACGAAAAACCAGTTAATTTTGAATGGTAACTGGTTGAGTTGGTAGACCTGGCTAAAATCGTGCCCGAAAATGTCATCAAGCCGAATAGGTTGGACAAGGCAATAAAGAAAGAGTCCGATTGCCCCAATCCAGAAAAGCGTCAATGTTGCTTTGAGGCTAAAGTGCAAAGACGAGGTATGGCGGAGAGCGAGGGCAACTTGTATGCCAATCGGAAACAGAAGAACCAGTGCGAGCCAACGGGAGGGTCGCAAGCTTTGGAAGTCGAGTAGCCAACAGAGTGCCACGCCAAGCACTGTACCTAAGACGCAGCCAAGCACACCGATAATACTACCCTGAATGATAAAGATTTTCCGAATTGCTCCTTTGGAAGCCCCCATCGCTCTGAGGATACCGATGTCCCGTGTCTTTTCCATCACCATCATAATCAGCGTACTGGCGATATTGAACGCTGCAACAATAATAATGAGTACCTCAATAACCAGCGTCAACAATTGTTCTAACTTCATTGCGCTAAACAGATCCGCCCGAGAATCGACCCAGGTATTTGTCCGGGGGATTCCCGCTAACCCTTCACCGAAGCGAATCGCCGACACAATGCGACGCCCGACATCAGATGCGATGTCCGGGTCGTCCACACGGACTTGAATGAGGTTCACCTGATCCGGTCTTTTATAGAGCTTTTGTGCGGTCTCGAGGTCGATAAAACCGAAAGCATTATCGTAAAGATACAGTCCAGAGCGGTAGAGACCAATCACAACAAAATTGCGGATGTGTGCAAAAAAACTTCCCGGCATCGCTTCATTGGGTTCCAACCGTGAGATGAGCCGGAGAATATCCCCTTTAACAATTCTCATGCGGCTCGCAACATTATATCCCAAAATAATGCCGCCCGTAATCGTCTCTCGCCTTGCAGCGACCTCCATTCGCGCCTGTTCGATCAGCGGGGAATTTTTAAAATCAACCGTCTCATCGACAAATTCTGAAAACCCGGTGACGCGATCTTCTTGCACCGGATCGATGCCCTTTACGTAAAGGGTACCCTCAATACGCTCGCTCTCTTTGGGCTGAACAGCGAGTTGATTGTAGATGGCAGGTGAGGCCGCGACAACCCCTTCAATTCCTTCGATCTGCTCAACTTTTTTTTGATAATTTGAAAAGTAACCACCCGTAGACTGAACAATCACGTGCGCTTCATTGGCGAGGAATTTTTCTTTGAGTCCGTGTTCAAAACCGTTCAACGCAGAGATGGCGAGAATAACGACCATAATTCCGAGCGCAATCCCACCGATGGAGATTACACTGATGATTGAAATAAAGGACTGTTTTCGGCGAGACCTCAGATAGCGAAATGCAATGAACGATTCAAATTTCATAGATTTAAATGTTGGGTATTGCGGGTTAGTCTTCGGGACGCATTTGAGGAAACAAAAGCACATCACGTATCGAACGCTGATCTGTGAGCAACATCGTGAGCCGATCGATACCGAAGCCGAGTCCACCTGTCGGTGGCATACCGTACTCCAACGCCCGCAGGTAATCCTCGTCCATCATGAATGCCTCTTCGTCTCCTGCCTCCCATTTCTTGGCTTGCTCAATAAACCGCTCACGCTGATCGATTGGATCGTTTAATTCGCTAAACGCATTTCCCATTTCCATGCCAGCGATAAAGTATTCAAACCGCTCAACGAACTGGTCATTATCACGCTTTTTCTTTGCAAGCGGTGAAACCTCAATCGGGTAATCGTAAATAAATGTTGGCTGAACGAGATAGGGTTCCACCAATGCTTCAAAAAGTTCTGCGACAATCTCCCCTCTTGATTCATGCCCTTCCAAATCAACCCTTGCCTTCTGTGCAGCATCACGCAATTCGTTGTTGCTCAAGGACTCCACATCGATTCCACTTTGTTCTCGAATGGATTCAATCATTGTCATCCTAAGCCACGGCGGTTTCAGCGAAATCGGCTCACCTTGATAGGAGATCTGCGTGCTTCCAAGAATCGTTTCGGCGGTGTGGACGATCAATTCTTCCGTCAAACACATCATATCCTCATAATCGGCATAAGCTTGGTAAAGCTCAAGCATCGTAAATTCGGGGTTGTGGTTAGGGGAAATGCCTTCATTCCGGAAGTCTCGTGAAAATTCGTAAACGCGATCGAACCCACCGACGATTAGCCGCTTCAGGTATAATTCGTTTGCAATCCGCAGGTAAAAGGTTTGGTCTAAGGCATTATATTGGGTCACAAATGGTCGTGCACTCGCTCCACCGTAGATTGGTTGAAGGATGGGTGTTTCGACTTCAATAAAATTTTGTCGATTAAGGTATTCGCGGAGGGCACTGACGATCTGCGTCCGTTTGATAAAGACCTCTTTCACGTCGGGATTAACGATGAGGTCTACATAACGTTGACGATAGCGCGTTTCTTTGTTCTGCAAGCCATGCCATTTTTCGGGTAGCGAACGGAGCGATTTCGACAGAAGTTCGACCTCCTTCGCCAGCACTGTGAGTTCACCGGTTCGGGTACGAAAAACAAAGCCAGCCACTCCGATAATGTCTCCAACATCGAGTTTTCTATAGACCTGATAAGCGTCAGTACCGACTGTATCCTGACGAACATAGATCTGAATACGACCACTGCAATCTTGCAGGTGAGCAAAGCCGGTTTTGCCGTGGTCTCGCTTAGTCATGAGACGCCCTGCAATAGTAACGGACTTCTCCTTGTCAAGAGCGACCTCGATATCTGCAAATTGCTGGAGAATTTCTGAAGCGGTGCATGTCGGCGAGTAATTGTATGGATATGGATTAACGCCGAGGTCTCGGATTTCTTTTAGTTTTTCTCGGCGCCGCTGAATCAAGTCACTAGACTCTTCCAATTTCTCATTCCCTCCAAAGTGAGCTAACTACGCAAACGAGTTAGTATAGCACGTCTGTATCCTTTAAGCAATAAAAAAGAATACAGACTTGTTTCACACATTGCGCTTTTGTTTGTGCTTCAAGTAGCTTTCAATAAAAGTGTCCAGATTGCCATCCATAACCGCATCCACATTTCCGGTGTCAACGCCCGTTCTCAGATCTTTAACAAGCCGATAGGGGTGAAACACATAGGACCGGATTTGATTGCCAAAGTTAATACCGGGACGCTCTCCTTGAAGTTTGGCAAGCTCTTCACGGCGCTGGGCTTCGTAGTATTCGTACAACCGGGAACGCAAAACCTTCATAGCAATTTCGCGGTTTTTATGTTGCGAGCGCTCATTTTGGCATTGGACAACAATCCTTGTCGGGATATGGGTAATCCGAACGGCGGAATCCGTAGTGTTGACATGTTGTCCACCAGCACCACTGGATCGATAAGTATCAATCCGTAGGTCAACAGGATTGAGGTCAACATTGATTGTATCATCAATCTCAGGAGTAACGGTAACGGCTGCAAAGGAAGTATGTCTGCGGTGATTAAAATCGAAGGGTGACAGGCGGACAAGACGATGGATGCCAACTTCAGCTTGAAGGTAACCGAATGCGTATTCGCCAGTGACTAAAATGGTCACGCTTTTAATTCCTGCCTCATCCCCTGGTGTCAATTCAATTGTTTCAGTTCGGTAGTTACGTTGCTCACACCAGCGAAGATACATTCGCATGAGCATCGCCGCCCAATCCTGTGAATCTATACCACCTGCGCCGGGGTGGATGTTCAGAATAGCATTATTCCGATCATGTTCTCCATCAAGCATCATCCTCAACTCAATCTGATCGATTTGCGTCGAAATCTCTTCCAAGCCAGTATTAATCTCTTGGTTCAAACTATCATCTGCCTCTTCGATGCAAAGCTCTACCATCACTTCTAGCTCTTCGAGTTGAGAATGAAGTTTTTGATACCGCCCGATGTCTCCGCGGAGTAATGCAATCCGCTGTGTAACCTGTTGAGCTTGCTGAGAATTATTCCAAAAGTCGGGGTTTGCAGATTCTTCTTGGAGTTGTTGCAGTTCTTTTTCCTTGTTCGCTAAGTCAAAGATACCCCCTGAGTTCAAGGAGTCGAGAGGACATCACTTCAACCTTAGTTCTTAAATCCGTGAGCATTCCATCTCCTAATTGTGTTAGATTGGTATCATTTCAATTGCGGATTGAGACTTGCAATCCACTTTTAAACCAATACAATCCCGAGTTCTCGGCACTTGTTCTGGAGGTAGGCATTTTTCTCTAATGTAATCATTACCTTCTCACAAGGCTTATCGGGATAGTCCAGTTTTCGGATAAACTCCGCTTTATCGTTAAAGTGCAATAGCTGTTGTGAATCACAATTTGATTTAACTTCAAATACAATGACACTTGAATTATCAATAAAAATATCAATTTCATAATCTCGCCCAGCAGGACCAATTTGTCCATGGTGGTCCACAAAGCTTTTACGCAACTCCATATTTTCAGGAGAAATATCCCGACGGTTTAATGCGTAACGTAAAGTGCCAGCAGCGAGGTCTTCTAAATTCCGACCCACTCGACTTTGGAGATTTCCTACAGCCATAAGGCCTGCGTCAACTCTATCAGACAGCCTATGCACATCTTCGGTTAGTAGGTCGAATCGGTTATTCATCTGCTCGAATCGGCTATCAATCTGCTCGAATCGGCTATCAATCTGCTCGAATTGGTTATCAATCTGCTCGAATCGATTATCAACTCTATTAAGTCGATTATCAATTCTATCGAGTCGATTAT
>JADFGN010000487.1 GCA_022567695.1 Candidatus Poribacteria bacterium
CGCATGCCATGTGTGTGTCTCTCGGAGCGATCCATATCCTGCGACTCGATCGCCTATCGAGAAACCTGTTACGCCGTCGCCAATTTCGGCGATGCGCCCGACACACATATTACCGAGACCCATTGGAAATCTGCCGCCACGAACGGCGCGATATCCCGTTAATTCAGAGCCGCGTTTGGGCGCACCAAATTCGACTCTGACACGGACATGTCCTTCAGGCACAGGTCCATCTTCGTAATCCCGTAGGACCGGTTGCTGAACTGCAATTGCAACTAATTCTTTTGGCATTTTTTTCCCTTTTGAGTTTAGACAGAAAGTTACTGTCTGACCAGTTTTTATTTTACAATGTGAGATTTCAAAGTTTTGTAGAGCAACGAACAAGCCCAGTAACAAGCAAAAGAAGATCCTTACCAAACTTCTAGCAACAGCCCTTCCACAACATCGAAATGACTGTCTCGTGTGACGAGTGTTAATCCATGTTGCAGGGCGGTTGCTGCAATCCAAATATCATTTTCAGGAATGGGATGTCCTTGCCGGCGAAGTTGTAGTTTAATTTCAGCGTATAAATATGCGGTCTCCTCATCGATAAGGAGCAGTTTGCACTCTGATCGGAAATCTTGAACTTGTTGAATATTCTCCTCCGAACGCCTCGAATGTTTTGCGCCGTAGATAAGTTCACCTTCGATAATGACCGAAAAATTGATTTCATCGGCACCATTGAATTTTTCTTCGACGCCTATTTCACCATTAAACAAGGCGATAACAACATTCGTATCAACTAAAAAACTACCATTCGCTTGCATCAATCTGTTCACATCCTTCTGCAATTGCCTCTTTCATTTTAGTTGCCTCGCTATCGGATAATGTCCCAGCAAATCGAGAAAATCGGTTGCAAGTTGGTTGTCGGCGAACATATTTTGTTTGCAAGAAGTCGACAAAGTCTCGGACTTCAACCCACTTATTGGTTGGAAGCTGCTTAAGCCCGACAAGGATTTCGTTGTAAATTTGGTCGGTTTGAATCATCGTACTAATCTCCTGTTAAAACGAAATAGAACCATAAGGAACAGGCAGTGTAAATACCTGAAATCTCCTCGATTGCGTGGGTTCGTACCCTCTTCACGTTAAATCAAAAACTGTTTTTACTGAACCAGATTGCCCGGTATGTAGTGCCGCTTGGATAGCCTTTCGATAATCCTTCAACGGAAATCGCTTTCCAACTAGAGGCAATAGCCTATCCCCCATCTGTTGAAGGAGCCGAATTCCAAGCGCGAAGGTTCGGAGGCGTTCACCTTCGTAAACCTCAACCCCATAAGTATACGCCCCTTCTACTTTCAACTCCTTGTGCCAAATCGTTGTCCAGTCAATGTTTTTCGGGATAGCTGGCATACCGACGAGCATGACACGCCCTTGGGCTCTCGTAAAACGGAGCGCATCGTCAATGGTGGTTGATGAAGCCACACAGTCAAACGTCACATCAATACCACCAAGTAGGACCGGTTTGCCAAGCTCCGGTTGATAGCTTTTCGCCCCCGTCAAATGACAGAAATTCGGATAGAGATTTTGCCCGACAGGAAGGATTTCATCCGCCCCAAGTTCATGCGCCAACTTCTTTTGATGGGGGTATTTCGCAACGATTAAAATTCTGTTCGATTTCCCGATTGCACGAATCGCTGCAAGCGTCAGGAGCCCAATCGCCCCTGCGCCGATAATCAAGATTTCATCACCCTCTCTGATGTCACTCTTCAGAACCCCGTGTAACGCACAGGCAAACGGTTCAATCAGCACAGCAAGCTCATCGGGGAGTTCATCCGGCACATGATGAAGCTGTGTGGAGTGTGCCACAAAGTGAGGGCTCCAGCCACCTCCGGTATCCCGACAATATCCCGTCTGAACGCCTGCGGATATATTGCCCTCCGTGATATTCTCACAATTTGCGGACCGGCCTCGCTGACATTGAGAACATTGTGGCCCAATGCCTCGAATCTCGCACGATAGCACCGGCTCAATGACGACCCGATCGCCGACGGTGTATCCTTCGACCCGTGAGCCCATCTCGGCAACCTCTCCGACAACTTCATGCCCAAGTACAAATGGAGTAGAAGTAAACGGCGAAAAATACGGACTCCCTTTTGCGGTGATCGTCGCGAGATCGGAGCCGCAGATGCCGCTGAGACGAGTTTTAATCTTTACCCATTTCGGCGAGGGGAGTTGCGGTTCATCAAGTTCTGCCAAACGGATGCACGAAGTCCCGGAGGTATAAAGGCGATTCCAGTGTTTTCCGAGGAGGCGAACGGCGAGATAACGCGGAATGCTTTTAACGTACTGGATGGCTTGCATGATTTGTGAAATACGATCTGGAAGAAAGTGAGCATCGTTGGTTATTGTAGCAATTCGCGCAAACGACGTATACACTCGCCTGAAGAGAAGGAGATCTCCACTCCAAGAGTTGCCAGCTCACGATTGATCTCTTGCCAATCAAAATCCTCTCGATCCTTTGTGAGAAAAAAGATCGCTTGGTATTCTGGTCTATGCAACCGAATAAATTCTAAAATCGCTTCGTAAATTTGGCAATCGTCGGATTTGAATGGTGGAAGGGCACTCTTAAATCGGAGTTCACCCATGACGTGCGCTTGGGGCGTTTGGGGAATGACCGTGCAGATTTGCCTCAGATCTTCGAGTGTTTCTTGGAATCGGATTCGATCTTGGTTGCAGTTTGAGAGCAATGAATCGAGTTGTTCCCTTACGGTCGGCACGGTTGGTTGATACAGATTTCCACGTCCAAGTTGACCAAGGAACTGACCAAATTCCCTAATCTTATTTTCTCTGGCTTCGATGATTGACACAGATTGTCCATCAGCTTCAACTAACGCATACTCAGGAACGATCAGAGCTATCCGGTTGGCTTCTGCAAGCCCTACGATATAAGATACATTTCTGTCCCGTTCAAATGCAAGATCGAAAATCGCATTTGATTCAATGATAACCCCGTTCATTTTTCCGCTTGACGAACTTCCAGTGCCTTCAGCCTTTCTTTCTTCCACTGCTCAAACTCCTTCCGCTTTCTATACCGTTGTTCACTTTCCTCTTCCTTCTGATCAGGATAGGCAATAACATCGCCATAATTCCACTTCTTTTTTTGGAATTCAAGGATTTTCCTCGTCACGGGACCAATCGGTATTCCCCACTCTTTCTCAAGTCTCTTGATTTTTTCATCGGTTTTCTTACCCCTTGTGTCCATAATTGGAACCTCTTTTTAGGTTTTTGCTTGCAGAATGAGTATTGCCCACCGACCATCCGATCTGGTAGGCAATGCCGTTAGACTTACGAAGTCTCAACAAAGATTGGCTGCGTCCACGCCACACGACCGCCCGCCCCATAGCACTCCGCACGAATATATCCTAGCCTCAAGGCTTCATCCGTATCTTCAGGGAGTGCGTAGGTAGCTTCGGCGGCGTCAACCGTGGCTCGCAGGACACCAGATCGACTGATAAAACGGATGCGCTGTGCATCTTCTGTTTCTACGCGAATCGTTGTGCCTTCTGTTTCAACGCTGTTGATTGTTACGCCCGTGGAAGCGTAAAAACTTCCTGCTTTGAGCCCGGCGATAATCTCGTCCACTGTGCAATTCTCCGCCTGAACGACGTTCCACCCAAGTTCAACGTCTGTCGGGATGTGTGAATCATCGTGGGCAAACCCCCAAACGGTACGTCCTTTGGTGAGTAAGCGATCCCAGCGATCGGTCGCGAATGGAGAACCCGCTAGCCGCTCGATTACGCCGTTATAGATTTCAATCCCGTGAGCACCTTCGAGTGATTCGAGTAACTCGTGCGGAAAGTGATTGAAGTTCGTTCCCCAATTTGGGTGATTCAGCACACAAACCGCCTCCTGCTTATTGATTTCGTCCACCACCCATCCCCGGTCGGCTTTGGGGTCGATCCGGTCGGTTGCGTTGACCTGCAAGATGTGCGGTCCCCGTGCTGAAACTTCAACGGCATGGATGAGCGTCATTGATGTGTTTTTCTGATAACTATCGAGTTCAACCAACACATCATGGTCGGAGATTGCAAGGAAATCATAGCCCCGCGCTTCGTAATCGGCGATGACCTCCTCTGGCGGACGAGAACCATCACTGCGGGTGGTGTGGGTGTGCAGGTTGCCGCGAAACCAATTTGGTGCCCGTGTGTAGCTACTTTTTAGTTGAATTTCGTTACGTGCCATCTGTGTGAATCCTTTCATGTTTTACGCCTCAGCCGCTTCCGATTGATAGTATGCCATCAGGATTTCGGCGACTTCGGGATGCGAAAATTCCGGTGGCAGCATTTCACCTTCCGACAGCATTTCTCTCACTTTTGTTCCTGACAAAAACAGATAGTCTTCTGGTTCATGTGGGCAATCCCGCATCATCATTATCTTATTGCACTTGTTACACCAAACTGTATGGTCGCCGCGGAAAATTTCGATTTCAAGTGCAGTTTCAGGAATTTCATCGAAGATCGTTTGAGCGTCAAACGCTCCGTAGTATGGTCCAACACCTGCGTGGTCACGTCCGACGATCAGATGGGTACAACCACAATTCTGACGAAACACGGCATGTAACAACGCTTCGCGGGGTCCTGCGTAAAGCATATCAAAGCCGTAACCTGTGATTAAAACAGTGTTTTCAGGGAAGTAGAGTTCGACCATTTTGCGAATCGCAGCGTTGCGGACATCGGCAGGGATATCGCCCGGCTTCAGCTTGCCGAGGAGCATGTGAATCAGTATGCCGTCTGCGCCAACCTCTTTCAGTGCGATTTTGCATAATTCTTCATGCGCTCGGTGCATCGGATTTCGCGTCTGGAAAGCGACGACCTTGTTCCAACCCATTTGGACAATCTCTTCGCGAATCTCAATGGCAGTACGAAAGGTGTCGGGAAAGTCTGTCCTGAAATAGGAGTAGTTGAGAACTTGGATGGGGCCGGAGATAACTTGATCGCCGAGGCTTGCAAAGGTTGCAACGCCGGGGTGCTCGCGGTCTGTCGTCCGAAACACCTTGTCGATTAACGCCTCCCGTTGCCGATCGGAGAGCGTCTCGATTGCCTCAACATCCATAACTGCGATGGGGGGATTTCCTTCTACGTTCGGATCAAGTAGAGCAATTCTTTTAGCATTCTTCACGACTTCGGCGATCTGTTCTGCTTTGACGATATTCATCACCGGAGTCGGCCAAAACAGTCCATCTGGCAGGGCCATGTTCTCAGCGACGCTCGTTGCTTCGGCGATGTTCATATACCCGCTCAATGGGTTAAAATAACCTGAACCGAGCATCACTGCCGACGCAGCCGCCGCTGAAGAAATCAGAATCGAGGGCAGATTCTCAGCCTCTTTGAGAAGTTCGGCACGACGCGCATCGTCTGCTACATAAAGGGGGTTAAGGGTTTCTGAACCGTGTGGTTTAATCATCTGTTCTCCTTATTTATTTGATTAGCAGGGCTTTACATCATTCAAACAGCGGGGATTATGGTAACGTATTTGTTGTCTATTGTCAATTTGTAAAAGCGTAAAACGGGTAATCGTGGAATGAAACAGAATGTCTCGTCGAATTCAGTTGATGTATATTTTTAGAAGATTAGAGCCATTACTAAACCATCAGAATCGCATCGGTTTCACAGGCTTCCCCGTCTTCGCCGCTTCTATCCCCGCCAAACAAGCGGCAACATTCCGAGCCGCTTCATAGACATCGACAATCGGGGACTTTCCCGCTTGAA
>JADFGN010000488.1 GCA_022567695.1 Candidatus Poribacteria bacterium
GAATGCCCGGGTTGACAGCTTATTGTGGTCTGTTAGAAATTGGTCAGCCGAAATCGGGAGAAACGGTCGTCGTTTCTGGAGCGGCGGGTGCGGTTGGTTCGCTTGTGGGGCAGATTGCGAAAATTAAAGGCTGCCGAGCAGTGGGCATCGCAGGAACCGATCAGAAGGTTGATTACGTCGTTAATGAACTCGGCTTCGACGCCGCTTTCAACTACAAAACCGTTTCAGATTACAATGAAAAACTGCAAGAACTCTGTCCAGAGGGAGTGGATGTATATTTTGACAACGTCGGTGGAACGATTACCGATGCCGTTTTTTTGAATATCAATATAAAAGCAAGGGTCGTCATCTGCGGTCAGATCTCCCAATATAACCTTGAAGAACCCGAATTGGGACCTCGAAAACTGTGGCATCTTATTGTTAAACGCGCAAGGGTTGAAGGGTTTCTCGTCTTTGAATTCGCAGATCGGCACGACGAGGGCCTTCGCCAAATGGCAACATGGATGAAAGAGGGGAAGCTGAAGTATAGAGAGACCATCGTAGAAGGGATTGAAAACGCGCCGACAGCGTTCATCGGAATGTTGAAAGGAGGAAACATCGGTAAGCAGTTGGTTAAAGTATCCGATCTATGATTCGCAGTCAAGAGTTACGCACTTTAAATCGAAAAAGATCCCGTTCTGTCTGAATCCTGAAAGCCGGCTTAACGAGGCAAAAACTCAATATGACTTTTACTGTTCCCGATTTATCTAAGCAATACTAATGTCACGTTTTTGCTTGACCAACCTATTTTCAAATGATATGATAATCGACGTCATTCTGAGATAAAATCGAAGAATCTACTCGTCTAAAATAACCTTATATTCAAGAGATCTTTCGCTTCACTCAATGCGTCAAAATGGAGTATGCTTTCAGAGATGGCAAAGCGTAAACGAAAGAAATGTAACCTTCCCAACATACCAGCCGCTTCCTCGCAACCAGCAGAAAGCCGAGATATTGAGCAAAACGAAGTTCCACAAGGCCCCCGTCGGATTCGACTCTACGGGGACGAGATTTTGCGAAAAAAGGCATTCCCTATTCAGGAGATAACAGAGGTAGAACGAAAACTTGCGGAGGATATGCTGGTGGCGATGTATGCAGCTCCAAACGGAATCGGCTTAGCTGCGCCACAAGTCGGCGTGTTGAAGCGGTTGATCGTGATCGATGTCAATCGAAATGATCTGGCCAGTAGGCCGTTGATGTTGATCAACCCAGAGATCGAAAGCTTAGAGGGAGAATCGATTGCGGAGGAAGGGTGTTTGAGTATTCCCGATGTCACAGCCGACATCAAACGGGCGGAAAAAGCTGTCGTCACTGCGCTGAATATGGACGGCGAGGAGATCCGTGTTGAGGGCGAGGGGTTTCTTGCTCGTGCGCTGCAACATGAAATAGATCACCTCAACGGCGTGTTGTTCATCGATCATGTCAGTGGTTTGAAACGTCAACTCCTTCGTGGGAAGTTACGAAAATTAGTTAAAGAGCAGTCATAGAAAAATACATCAGTATCAGAAAGGAAAAATATGTCACCCAAGATCCAGTCTTCAGACATCGATCGGAAGTTAGATCAACTTGATGAACTCTTAAAATCATACGGAAAAGTGATTGTTGCATTCTCAGGTGGGGTTGATAGCACGTTTTTAGCGGAAGCCGCACATCGTGCATTGGGGAGCAACGCCCTCGCCGTCACAGCAATTTCCGATTCCTACCCGAAGCGCGAAATGCAAGCCGCACAAGATATTGCAAAGGAACTCGGAATTCGCTTTGAAATGGTGTTCACCGAAGAACTCGAAATCGAAGGTTATGCCAGTAACCCCACCGATCGCTGCTACTTCTGTAAAACCGAACTTTTCGATAAACTTGACCCAATTTCGGAAAAATATCAGATGGGCACAATTGTCTACGGCGGGATTCCTGATGACGTTGGCGATCACCGTCCAGGCATGGTGGCTGCTAAACAGCGCGGGATTCAAGCACCGCTCATTGATGTGAATCTGACCAAGGCAGAGATCCGGGAAGTCTCCAAGCGGTGGAATTTGCCGACATGGGACAAACCCGCTTTTGCTTGTTTGTCCTCCCGTTTTCCCTACGGCACACGAATTACCCGTCAACTGCTTCGCAAGGTTGATGACGCAGAGCAATTTCTATATGATTTAGGGATTCGCCAATTCCGTGTGCGGCATCACGGCGATCTGGCACGGATTGAAGTCCATCCGCAGGAAATTGAGCATATCGCCGAAAAATCGGCTCGAACTCAGATTAATGAAGAATTCAAAACTCTCGGCTACAAGTATGTCACCCTCGATCTGCAAGGGTACCGTTCTGGGAGTTTGAACGAAGGTTTGGTGCAAATTTCAACACAACATTCGATGAAATGATACTTGTTGACATTCCCTGCCATCTATTGATGAAATATGAACAAACGCATATACATCGAAACAACAATTCCCAGTTTCTACCACACGTTGCGTACCGACGACGAGTCCCGTGTAAGGCAGAAATGGACTCGTCAGTGGTGGAACGAATATGCAGATGAATTCATCTTGACATCAAGTGTTGCAGTCATTGAGGAACTCAGCGAGGGCACAAGCGAGAAAACCCAACAACGTCTTGATTTACTCAAAGACGTTGAACTATTGCCAATTAGGGATGAGGTTGAGCTGATCGCCCGAATCTACATTGAGAGGTTGATAATGCCCACGGATCCGTCCGGTGATGCGTTACACTTGGCAGTGGCATCATTCTATAACGTTGATGCCCTACTGACTTGGAATTGTAAGCACCTTGCCAACGCCAATAAAATCAATCTCATAAGACAGATTAACCAAGAACTGAGCTTACCAAGAACTGAGCTTACCAACGCCAGAATTGACGACGCCCCTGAATTATTTGGGAGGTGATGACTAAAATGGCTGACGAAGAAATCAATGAAGTCCGAAAAATTCGGCATAGAATCTCTGCAAGGTTTGAACATGACATTAGCAAATTGGTGGCTCATTACCAGAGGTTAGAGAAAGAGTTGAGGGAATCGGGGAAATACAAGTTTACGCATTCTAAACGGCCAAGTGGGAAACCGAAATTCCCTCGTTGCAACGAATGAATTTCAACACAACATTCGATTAAATGATGCCTAGTGAACTCATTCCAATCTATTTCTTTATGGTGCTCGGTTGAGAACAGAAGAAAAAAGAAATGGCGGATATAATTGCCCTCTGTATTCTTCTAATTATTCCAGTGATTTATTTGATTCGTCGGTTTCTCAAGATTCAACGCTGTTTAAGATGTGGAATTCGCCTCAAACTCACTGGAGAAAAGCATTACTTCCTGGGTAGCAGAAATACCGGTAGCACCGGTTATCAGGCAATCTGTCCAATATGCCATCGTTCACAGTGGGTTGGCTCTATATCAAGAGTATACCTCGATTTGACTTCAAACTCGGAAAGCCCATAACTTTTGACGCTTACTAATCAACCGATACTGGATATTATCACCTATAGTCCCGCGCATAAAACTACCAACCCTCTGCATCTAGATGCTGATTCAAGATACAGGAATCGTCCGAGACGTCGTAAAATATCAGTTCATTATGCACGGCTCCGTCATTTAAAGAACATGTCCCGTCTCTCCACTTCAATTACAATCAAAGCCAGCCGAAGCACAGTTTTTCGCATTCTCCGAGATATTGAAAATTATCCCTTCTATTTTCAGTATATTCGCCGAGCGCAAGTTGTGCAACAAAAAGGAGACACGGTCATTGCAGAAATCGATGAGGAGATTCATGGGATAGTTCAGCATCTGCAAACTCGTTTTCAATTCACACCGCCGGATAAGATTGAAGCTGAACAACTCAGTGGACCATTTAAGGCTGCTCGCGCATGGTTCTTTCTTCAGGAAACCGATGATGGAACGGAATTGGAACACGTCGCAGAGTTTGAAATTGGTCGAGGAATTCTGGGGGTTCTCATTCACCGCTTCATTGCTGATTCTTATGCTCAGAATCGCATGGCGGAGGAGGTCGCTGCGATTAAGCGTGTGGCTGAGAAACGGGAACGTGAAGCGTGAAACAGGGTTACAACAATTCAAAGATAATTAGGAAGGAAAATGCAACAAGCACAAACCCAATTTAAGCCGATTATCGGCGCCGAACTTTTTAGCCAGAAGAAACTGGATGCCTGTACCCATTGCGGGCTTTGCCTGCCGACGTGTCCAACATACCGTGAATTAGGGTTGGAAACCGATTCCCCACGTGGTCGGCTTTATCTGATGGGTGCCGCGTTCAGACAAAGCGATCCGATTCCACTCAATGACGATTGGGCAAAATACATTTACCGTTGCCTCGACTGTCGCGCCTGTGAGACAGCTTGCCCTTCTGGGGTGCATTTCGGCGAACTCATCGAAGAAGCGCGTGCGATCTACGAGATGAATACCGAACGCCCGACTGAGCAGAAGTTCTGGAGAAACGTCGTCTTCAAAGGTATCTTACCAAATAAAGATCGGTTAGATCTTATCTTTGAACTATTGTGGTTATATCAGCGATTCGGTATTCGTTGGCTGACGCGAAAGCTCGGCATTCTGAAATTGATGGGGAAAATGGGTGAGATGGAATCTATGATGCCTGAAATTCCGAATCCGTCCCTTAAACAAACGATTCGAGAATTCACGCCTGCGAAAGGCGTAGCGAAGTATCGCGTCGGGTTCATTTCCGGGTGTATTATGAATCAGGTCTTCACTGAGATAAACCTTGCAACCATTCGGGTGTTGACCGAGAATGGTTGTGATGTCATCACCCCATCCCAACAGACGTGCTGTGGTGCATTGCATGTACATAACGGTGTCCGGGATACCGCACTCGATTTGGCACGGCAAAACATTGATGCGTTTGACACCGATGATTTAGACGCAATTATTATAAATTCAGCAGGCTGCGGCGCAACGCTCAAGGAATATGAAGTCTTAATGGAGCACCATCCGGCCTATGCTGAGAAGGCAGAGGCGTTTGCAACCAAGATGCAGGACATCAGCGAATTCCTTGCTGAAATCGAAATGAAGCCCCCTGAAGGAGAGATTCGACGCCGTGTGACGTATGATGAACCATGCCACCTTGTGCATGGCCAACAGATTCGATTGCAACCCCGTAAAGTCCTTCAGTCAATTCCGGGATTGGAGTTAATCGAACTTCGCGAATCAGAATGGTGTTGTGGAGGTGCGGGAATCTATAACATCGTGCAACCGGAGCTGTCGGCACAGATCTTGGAGCGAAAAATGAGTTACATCGCTGAAACGAACGCTGAGATCATCGCCACCGGGAATCCGGGGTGTATCTTGCAAATTCAACTTGGCGTTCAGAAGCGGGGCTTGCCAGCGAAAGTCATGCATCCCATAGAACTCCTCGACTGTTCGTATCGCGGTGCCGACCCACTTAAATAGTTACATTTTACGTAACCGTTCAGGTAGTTTGGGAGGGCGAGGGTCCTGCCGAGCCTTGACTTCGGTTCGGCGGGAGCCTCACCCTCCCAGATATTGATTGCATCTCGATTCCTCTTTGTTTTGGACCTGAACGGTTACAAATAAGTGAAAGGGTTGCTGTAGGTCAGCTTTCCATAGCTGACAAAAGATTGTCGGGAATAGAATCCCGACCTACATGCTAAGACTTAACGGAAATCCTGAATCCCGAATGCTGAAATCCGATATCCGCGAAAGGAACAAGCA
>JADFGN010000489.1 GCA_022567695.1 Candidatus Poribacteria bacterium
GCGGCACTCGGCCAAAGCACAAAATTGTGTTCGTGGCAATATTTCTGTATGTCCTCAAACGGTTGAAGCGTACGTTCAAGCAGTTCGTCAAAGTGCTTCACAGCACCGGGGTCGTGTCCGATCGCACCACGATTGGCTCGACTGTTGATGCTTATATACTTACGCCGAAGTTGAGATACTAACTCCGAGATTGCCCCTCCGGATGCGTCATCAAAAGTCGGCTTCAGAATTCCTATCCGCCAACCATATTTCACGGTTAAAGGTTCAAAGCTGTTCAATGGAATCAATCTCCTCTAAGTAGCCGAAACTAGCATTTATT
Source organism: Candidatus Poribacteria bacterium (assembly GCA_022567695.1). Classification (GTDB taxonomy): domain Bacteria; phylum Poribacteria; class WGA-4E; order WGA-4E; family PCPOR2b; genus JADFGN01. The sequence continues at coordinate 320 of JADFGN010000489.1, forward strand.
TAACAGTGCACTACTGCGCCAGTTAATTTTAAGTGGCGCGCGAATATAAGACGCCACGCTCTACATCCTGCCTCACCGTGATTTGCCCTTCAGCCGCCAATTCCTGCAGAATTTGGCTGAGTTGTTTGACGGAAAAATGACTCAACTCCTGCAATCTCCAGAACCGTGTATCCCGCTGAACCCGCGAGAGGATGTAATCTTTCGGCGACGAAGCATCCGCGCTGGAAAGGGTCGGGGCAACTTTCAGGTATTCCTCAAAAGCGTCGGGCGTGGAAACCAGATTGGCGTATCGATAAAAAGCTGTGTAAACATCTGTCAATGGTGTCGCACATGCAAGCATCATGTCTGCTTGGTTCTGTCGTTTTTCAAGCATGCGTGGAATGATTGTAAAGTCTGCGGGACTGACGTCAAATGTTTTAATATACGGTTCCGCCCATTCTAGCATCTGCGTCAAGAGTTGAGTTACAGGTATGCAACCATCTTCACCCCACTCGAAGTCCGCTTGAAGTCCGTGACGACAAGCGCGAAACCGATTGAAGAGGTAACGTTGATAGTCCTCCTGCGTAATCTCCCTTGGTTCTTGGGCAAGTTGATCGACCAGATATGCGAGGAATCCGGCTAGAAAAACGAGACACTCGCACAACAGATGAGGCGATGTTACACTATCGATACTTCGGGCTTCTAGCGTTGATTTGCCCCATGTCCACACGTTGAGTTCACCGCAACGGTTGGCGACAAAACATTCCGGTGACGTAAATCCTTCGGCATTCTCCGCAACCCAACTCCGATGCACGCGGGTACTTTTCCACCCACCGATTTCTAAACGGTAAGTTGGGCTGTTCGCCATCAGCGCGATAAAAGCAGGCATGTATGGAAGTGCGGCGTAACGAAGCAAGACAGCTTCCGTTCTTGAATGCATCGAGCCAACGTGCATGTGTGCGCCGATGACGGCATCGTCCAGCGGGGAACATCCGTTGGGCCAATAAAACGCGCCCTTTTCTTTGGCGATGCGTCTGCCCTCCGCATCGGTGGCGATTGCTCGTTCCAGTAATTCATCCCACTTGCGCATGATGCCGCTTTTGTGTTCCAGAAGGGCGGGGCCATCTGTGCCAGTGGGCATCATTGGATATTTGCGACGGACTCCTAGTGCGAACTCCTTGTATATTGCATCGTCGTCGTAGTGCGACAAGTCTGCGTTGAGAATTCCAACCTCCCAGTCGAATCCAATCGTTAATGGTTCAAATGCCATTGATACTTTCCGTCCTTTCCCGCTTCAATAAATTGATAAATGAATCAATACACGGACTTGCTTGATCTCCGAACTGTAATCGGGTATAATTCATCGCAATCCTTTGGAGGATGTCTAGCGCCCAACAACATGGCTGATACCCAACCTCAAGTCGAACGGACGGAAATCGACCCAATTTTCAAACAGGTTTTAACCGATCGCTGCGAACAACTGAATATCCCCTTACGGACACAGGTTGAAGTGGGCCGTATGCCCCGAACGATGGATGCGCTCATCCGCCTAAGCAATCCTCAAGAAATAGAGCAAGTTCAAACCCAAACCCCTTTCGGTTATTTTCGGGAACACAACCAAGTTGAATTTAAGGGCAAAGGAGATCCGCTCACAATCGAAGGGTATCATCTGATTCTGGGACGAGCACATTTCTACATGGGAGAGCAAAGGATTTCTCCGTCACAAATGACAGTGACAATTATCTGTTCTCGAAAACCGAGAAAAGTGCTATATCACTGCGAAGACCATGTGGAGTTTCAGAAGGTGGATAGTGCCCATTATGTGAGTTCGGAAAAGCTGCCTGTTCATATCATCCCCATCAACGAACTTGCGATGATTCCGCAAAATTATCCACTGTTAGTATTTGCAGCTTCGGATCGAAAGTTGAGAGAGTTTTTACAAAAGACACTTGAAGAAAGAAATCTGGCATATATTCGCTATGCATATGCAGTTCGCGCCGAAATCACGAAGGAGGTTTTAGCCATGGCGAGGAGACATTACCGGCTGACTCGACCGGAGTTGGAGTTCATTTACAATGACATTGGACAGGAACTCCTACCTTTTTATAACCCTGGAGATTTGCTCAAGCATCTCAATACCAGAGACCTGCTCAAGCACCTTAGTACCGAAGTACAGCGCCCGCTTAGTGAGGAAGAACGCAAAATGCTCAGACAATTGTTGGAAGATCAAAAGAAGAAATCTCCAACCTCCCTCTAAGAATTGGTCTGTGTGTGGATATCAACATGCTCCGCACCCTACCTTCATAAAGCATTTAGGCAAGTGTCAACGATGTATCGTCCAAATTCACCGTGACGTTGAGCGTTGGGCGAGAAGCTAATGGAATGCTTGCTTTCCCTTGCCAAATTCCGCCGACGCCGCGGTACTCCACACAGTGCATCCGAACTTCGGCTGACCCACCATCCCAAGACAACTGTGCTATACATTGAGAAACGTCGTCGATATGCCGGGCGATTAGGAAAATCGGAATCTGGCCATCAAAAGTTTCACCTTCCGAAAACATCGCCATCCCTTCTTGTGTGCACGCCGAAGCTGAACCGACTGCGTACAGGTAACCATAAGTCACCTGTTTACCAATCCCTAACTTAACCTTCCTGCTATAAGGCTCAAAGGTGTAGGTTCTGACAATGATTTTCTCCCCGGAATAGCAACGTCTAAAGTAATCAACTGCCTTCGGATCGGTGAACAAAGCGAAAGTGCTGCCTGTACTTTCGTCGTGGGCAAGCGCAAACCCCGCTTGGAATCCGAAATAATCTTCGCAGCCACCCCAGTCAGAGTCTTCGACACGCCACGTATGTAACTTTTCTTGCGTCGGAATCTTGACGACCTGATCGAAAGTTGCGTCCCCTCCAAGCGCAACTCGAACACGGGGTTTGTAAACCAATTCGACTTCATCCGGTTTGGGTGCTTTTTCCTTGTCGTCAGACTTTTCTTCTCCCTCTTTTTTTTCCGCTTTGTCATCCTTCTTACCAGCGTAGGAGAGTATCACCCGTTGGTAGACAAACGGTGTGTCCGGCGGAATTTCAATTTCACGGCTAATCGTCACACCCTTCGTTTTTTGTAACTCAAAGCGATAAGTGACCTGCGATATTCCTGTTTCGGCTTCGGTATACTCGGCATTCCACAGTTCACCCGGCCAGCCCTGATTCTCAATATGGTCTTGGTGTCCTCCAATGTCCAGAAAACCCTCTGTATTTTCGTGGTGGTGAACTTCCGCAAACTGATTCAGGTTCCGCGCCTTATACCAGAATTGGCTTAACCCTGCACCGAAGTGTGGAGTGACTACCGCCCGCAGGTATGTGTTTTCGAGCACTTTTTCAGCGAAACCGTCACGGTTGATGTCGAGAGTATAAAGAATGGATGTGCCAGGGGAAATCACGGTCAGAGCAACTTCAATTGCTTTTTCGTCACCGCATTTTATCTTTCCTAGATATGCTCCCGGCGTCAATTCATCCTCTACTTTTAGAGTCAATTCACCGTTGAGATGTAAACGGTCAACTCGCTCTGCGATTCCTTCGGTTGTTCCCAGTTTGCCGAAATCTGCTTTCCATTCAAGTGTCTTTACGGCTTCGTCAGGTTCGTAGATCTGGATTCCTGTTCGCACTTGTTTCTCTTCCAAATTGACTAAAGGCTGGATTTGGATGGGATGAATGACATCCTGTGTCTCGTCGGGATGGAGAACAATCTGGTTATCTTTATTTAACTCCCAAGGGAATATCGCTTCGCGGAGTACCCAATGTTCCCTGTCTTTGGTGCCATCAGGAAATTTGAGCGATTTGTGTACACCATCGCCGATTTTTACCTTACACAGCGTTTCGGTACTGGTGAATCCCTGTTCTGTTGTTTTTTTTCCAATTTCTTTTGTTTCGATAATTTTTGCGCGTAATCGTTGCATTATATCCTCCAATAGTGCAATTTCAATAAATGGACCTCCCCGATAGGTCTAAATTTTGCGACTTGACCTGCACCGATTTCATTCAATCCTTTTTTCGACGGAAACTTCATCAAAAATTGGAATTCGTTTGCATCTGTTACAAACGAGTATCTGAATGAACTTTTTCTCAATGAGCGGATTATAGTATGATAAAATTCGGCTGACAAATTGCCAATGCAAATCAGATGAAAAAACGAGGAGTGGAATGAGGTCTCCAATTATCGGAATTACATGCGAAACATACACAGAATTTTCCAAGATGACAGGGCATTCCTATGATACCCATGCCGTCACGATCAGCTATATCCGAGCTGTGGAAAATGCTGGAGGTACGCCAGTACTCCTGCCCTTGTTAGAGAAAAAAGAACAAGCTCTAAATCTTCTGAATGCTATTGATGGACTTCTCCTCACAGGTGGCGAGGATATCGATCCTGCTCTATATAATGAAGAGCCCAGGCCCGATTTATCTCGGTTGGATACGGACAAAGATCGGTTGGAGATGTGGATTATCAAATCGGCGGTGGGACAAAATATGCCGATCTTTGGCATCTGTCGCGGCGTGCAAATGCTCAATGTGGTAATGGGTGGGAGTTTATATCAGGATGTCAAGCAGTTTTCTCCTGACGTACTGAAACATTATCAGCAGGCGCCAAGGTATCATGCCACGCACGACATTCTTGTCGAAAGGGGTTCGCGGCTTTTTGATATTGTTGATAGCGAAATCGTTCGCGTGAATTCTTTTCATCATCAGGCGATAAAAGACCTTGCCCCCGGCTTAGTGATTACTGCCAGAGCGAGAGATGGTATTATCGAAGGGATTGAAAGTTGGGATTATGACTTTCTGTTGGGCATCCAGTGTCATCCTGAGGGGATGTGGGATTATCATCCGCAGATGGCTGCGCTTTTCGCTGCCTTTGTTAATGCCGCGCAGAAATAGGTACGTAGATATACATAGACCTGACAGGTTTTGAAAACCTGTCAGGTCTGCGGACAAAGGGACTTAACAAGCGGTTTAACGATAAAACGAATAGACGGTCACACCCCAAAAGAGTCGGATGAGCACCCATGCCCCACCGATTACAAATTCCCCCATGAGCAGTCCCAAGAACAGCGGATACGCCTTACGATAAAGTCGGATGCCGCCGACTTTTAGCAGTGTCACCTTGACCGTCCAACTGATAAAGATTGAGAACCAGAGCCAGCCAACCGTCCAACTGCTACTGCCAATCACATATCCCGCCGGATGGAATGGCCACAGCGGAAGCCGGGTGCGTATCCACCAAAGAAACCCTGTGAAAAGCGCACCAATTCCCATAAATGCGACAGACGCAAAATCCGTCTCCGTGGGATGATAGAGCCAACCTTGCAGCGCATTATATCCACCGACCCCAAGGTCACTGACAACGCCAATTCGATAACCAACGTCGAGGTATGCCCAAAATGCTGTCGG
>JADFGN010000490.1:0-346 GCA_022567695.1 Candidatus Poribacteria bacterium
TCAAGTGTGGAGGCGATTCGGAGGGACGCTATGAACGGAAAGTTGCGGGGGCATTGCGCGACTTTCAGATGGTTGAGGCGTCAATCCTTGCATGCGATTATGATGAGAGCGTTGGACGGTTTGCCGAAATAAACCCGACGATTGAATGCCGAATCTTTCCCAGAAGTCGAACGCCAGAGGAATATATCAAGAAGTCAGTTGAAATGGGGCTCCGAACAATCCAGCCGGGACGTGCTATTACAACGCAGGATTTCGTCCAGCAGGCACACAATGCCGGATTGGTTGTGCATGTCTTTTACGCCGATACCCCTGAAGATATGCGGCATTATATCGAGATGGGAGTTGA
>JADFGN010000490.1:382-5719 GCA_022567695.1 Candidatus Poribacteria bacterium
TCGGGTATGCGTCAACTACCCCATAGCTAAAAAGCAAGGGGCTTGTAACTGGTTCCCTTGCGCAAATCAGGGGGATTCTTGCGGCGGTTTTTTGAATCTTACCAAGGAAAAACAAAATGGCAAAGCCAGATAAGACGATTAAACCAGGGTGGGAAGGTCGATTTTACGAAGACTTTGAAATTGGCGATGTCTATCGAAGTCGATTTGGCCATACGGTCACTGAGGTAGATAACGCGCTGTTTACCCAACTGACCCACAACACCAACCCGTTGCATTTTGACGCCCATTATGCCAAAAGGACGAAGTGGGGTCGAATCTTGGTCAATAGTACGTTCACCCTCGCACTGATAACTGGAATGAGCGTGCCGGACGTCAGCGAGAATGCAATGGCAAACCTGGGGTGGGAGGAGATCCGACTGACGAATCCGGTTTTCATAGGAGATACGCTTTATTGTGAGACGGAGGTGCTGTCGAAACGGGAGTCAAAGTCCTATCCTGAAGCGGGGATGGTCAGGGTTCGTTCGCGTGGAATCAATCAGGACGGCAAAGTCGTTATCGACTATACTCGCAATATTATGGTCTATAAACGTGGGACCTCCCCAAAGATAGGCTTCTTTCCTGAGATAGAGGAGGGTTAAAAAGATGAGATATTCGTGTATGGCCTTCATTTTATCTGGTTTCTTGGTGATATACGGTGCGATTGTATCTGCCCAAGATGAAGGCGTATCCGCAAACATCTCGAGCACAACCGGTACGATTCGTGGTCAGATTGTGGATACCACGCCGCGGCAAAATCCCATCCCCGATGTTAGAGTGGTTATTGTAAGTATTAATGGTCCACAGTCCGAGACAAAGACAGATAAAAATGGTGAGTTTGAAAAATCCAATGTGCCACCGGGGCGTTATCTGATCAGTATTTACAAAAAGTGGTATGGCGATCGGGTCGGTAAACCTGTCACTGTGCTTGCTGGTGGAGATCATTATATCGCGTTGAGAATGACTAAGAAAAATTACATCGCCTCCTTCTTTCGAGGCTTTTATCTGTCTGTATTTATGGTACAGGTTGTTTTGTTTTCATTTTTTATTGTTAGTGTCGTTGCTATCTTGAAAATCTTCAGAATGTCAAGGGATATCAAAGAGATTAAGGATTTACTTGAGGAGACGATTGATCGCAGGAATAGAAAGTGAATTCAAAGTTCAATTCACGGAGGCAGAGGTAGGTTCACATGCAAACCATGCAATCTTGGATGTTCGTGCCCGGCCATCGGCAACGGATGATCGATAAGGCGTTGAGCCTGAAATTGGATGTGGCGATCTTCGATTTGGAGGACAGTGTGCCACCGGGCAAAAAAGATGTCGCTCGTGATTTGGTGGCAAAAGCGATAGCGCATCCACCGGGAGGCCCGCTTCGTTTTGTGCGAGTCCACTCCGTCGGGCACAGCGACATCGAAAAAGATCTACAGGCGGCGATTCGCCCCAATCTGGATGGGCTTGTACTGCCGAAAGTAGAAAACACCGAAGATGTACTTCGGGTCGATGCAATGCTGAAAGAACGGGAGTCGGAAGCCAACAGTGTCCAACTGGTTGCGACAATTGAAAGTGCCCGGGGTCTCATCAAGGGCCCCGAGATCGCAGCTTCCTGTCCTAGACTGGTTGGGCTGATGTTCGGTGCAGAGGATTTTGCACTCGATTTAGGCATCCTGGGCGAAAACGGGGATATGCTCTTCGCCCGATCGTCACTCGTCGTCGCAGCGGTCAGCGAACGCTTACAGGTTATCGACAGGGTGTACCTTGATATCCAAAATCCGGCTGGATTGCTTAAAGATACCCGTCAGGCGTGTGAACTCGGTTTCACCGGCAAAGGGCTGATTCACCCCAGCCAGATCGAGGTCGTTCACGAAGTCCTACGCCCGACGGCCGATGAGTTGGAACATGCCCGACGTGTGATGGAAGCCTATGAGAATTCGGAGGGGCCAACCGTTGTGGATGGCAAAATGGTCGATCTACCGATTGTCGAGAAAGCTCGGCGAGTTTTGAAATTCGGAAAGGAAACGTGATCGAAAGGAAAGTATGTCATCAAGCACTGAAAAAAGTGAACGTCGCCTACCTTTGGAAGGCGTGCGGCTCATTTCGGTTGAACAATTTGGCGCAGGCCCATGGGCGACGATGATGTTAGCAGACCTCGGCGCCGAGATCATTAAGATCGAAAATCCCGATACGCAGGGCGATGTAGCACGCTATGTCCTGCCCTATACAATTGAGGGAGACAGTATTTATTTTCAGAGCTTCAATAGAAATAAAAAAAGCATTACCCTGAACTTACGACATCCACGCACAAAGGAGGTTCTGCACCCGCTGGTCGCAATTTCAGACGGCGTGTTTAACAACCTACGGGGCGATCTGCCCGCCAAGCTCGGACTGGATTACACAGCACTCAGACAAATTAAACCGTCAATTGTGTGTTGTTCGCTATCCGCCTTCGGACGTACCGGAGACCGTGCGAGCGAGCCGGGGTACGACTACCTGATGCAGGGATACGCCGGTTGGATGAGCATCACGGGTGAACCCGGTACACCGCCACAGAAAACGGGCCTCTCACTGGTTGACCTAAGTGCGGGAGTCATGGCGGCACTTGGCATGATGGCCGCTATCATGCGAGCGCGAGAGACTGGAATTGGCTGCGATGTTGATGTGAGCTTGTTCAACACTGCCCTCTCGGAGTTGTGCTACGTCGGTGCATGGCACCTCACGAAAGGGTATCAGCCCACACGGATGCCGGATTCATCGCACCCATCGCAAATCCCATCTCAGGTTCTTCCGACGAAAGACGGCTGGCTTGTGGTCATGTGTGCGAAGGAGAAATTTTACCAGAATCTCGTGCGGATTTTTGGTGCCCCGGAATTGGCGGATGATCCGAGGTTCCGGAGTTTTGCTGACCGTCTGAAAAATCGCGATCTGCTAGTACCTCTTCTCAAAGACTTGTCACGCAAAAAGACGACGGCGGAGTGGCTTAAGATGCTTAAAGGTCAGGTGCCGTGCGCCCCCGTGAACACAGTCGCGGAGGCGTTTCGTGATCCCCAGGTGGCTGAAGATGAGATGATTTTAGAGATTCCACATCCGGAATTCGGTGTGGTGCGTCAGGTGGCTTCTCCGATTAAAATCAGCGATTCTAAAATTGAGCATCGCCCTGCTCCTAAGCTGGGAGAACACACGAATCAGATACTCATGAATTATCTCAAAATGTCGTCGCAAGAAATTGAGAGCTTGCGTCGGGCGGGCGTTCTTTAGGAATGGCGAATCCCTCTAGCTCTCTTAATCAATGATTAAGAATCGAAGAAACAGCACATGGACTGAGTCGCCCAAGGCATATAAAAATCTCAAGACGCGAGTTTTTAGCACCCTGGTCGCCGAACGATAGGGCAAGTCAGGCTTTCGTTTTGGGGTTGTCAGTGAACAGAAGATGTGTTACACTGTCAATATTCAGGCTGCCTTCGCAGGGAGAAATTAGATGAGTCGAAAATATAAGAGTCCACCAATTATAGAAGCGTTTTGTGAATTTGTCTTTTCCTCTGATTCACCTTGGGATCTAACAATACCCGGCCTCATATATGAAAAAATCAGAAAAAACTTTCCAAAAAGACAACAAATCCGGCTTCCAATCATTGATATTGTGGGAAACGCCTCAGGGATAAATCGATTAGGTGTTTCAACACCAGAACGAATACGATTTCTGCGTGAAGATGAAACTGCGATAATCCAAGTTGCCCAACACTTGCTTGTTATTAATCATTTAACTCCTTATTCTTCGTGGAAAGCATTTCTCCCTTTAATCCAAAAAGGGTTTGATACATACTGGGAAGTTGTAGAACCTAAAGGAATCGATAAGATTCGGTTAAGTTATATTAACCAGATTGAATTTCAGCCTCCGGTTGAGCTAGAAGACTACTTCTATTTTTACCCCTTTGTCGGGCAATCATTACCTCAAGATTTCAACTCATTTATTACTGGAATTGAGAACGAATATGAAACAGATTTTAGCAGTTTGAGTGTAAGATTAGGTAGCACAATATCTCGAATACCCGATAAGGTTTCTATGACACTCAACCTTGAATATACTTTGAGAAAGCCTGGAGCAGTCGAACGAGACGGTGTCTTTGAGTGGCTGCAAGTTGCACACGATCGAATAGAGAAAACCTTTGAGGGCTGCATCACTGATAAACTCAGGAAGAAATTCGAGGAGGTCACCGAATAATGGCGCTTTTGATTCAGCCAGTAACATCACATTCCTCCTACCAATGGCAGGAAAACGCTAACGAAAATATAAGCGGAGGATATAGCGAGGCGATTTCTGAATTATATTGCTTCGATCTTCGCTATACAAGAACGGTTTTAGAAGAAGTGTATAATGAGGCTTATGAAGTCAGCAGGGAGGATTCAGAACTAGAACCAATATCAACCCAAGCACATAGTGAAGCTATAACACTGTTAACAGCAATCCATGAATATCTACCAATGCCTGACATAATGTGGCTGGAAGATGGCGGCGTGGGTTTTGAATGGCGAAAAGGTTCAGATAAAATTTTCACAATGAGCGTTTATGGTGACGAAACTATTATCTATGGAGGAATTTTGGGCAAGAATAACAAAATTAGTGGCATTGTGCCACTGACAGACAAGTTGACATTCTTGGTTCTGACTCATCTGATAGATCGACATTTCAACACTGTGATATGAAACCGGTTGACAAAAACGAAAGATTGAGTCGTTTTCTTTCATCACGTAGCCACTATTCTTCACAAAAAAGGGAAGTGAAATTTGGTGCATTTATCGGCCCTAAAGATAGTCAAGACTTGTCCGTATTTCGGATATCAACATTAAGCGAAATGGCAATCTGGGCGATTGGGGAAAATGCACTACGAAAATCAAGTCGAGGGCTAAAGGCGCGTGCCGATCTCTTGGCAGAATGTGTCTTTGACATAGGGCTTGAGGTCGTTCCAGAAACTTCAGATCACCCCCGACACGCAAATATTCGGCCCTTTCCTGTTGAAAGAGAACAACGCCAGAGTATTGCCAGGGAATTAGCTTTGAAGTCAACACTTGTGGTTTTTCATCAAGAAGAGGACTAGAGTTAGATCATAGGATACAAATGATGCTCCTTTCCTTCCAGCATCATTCGATTCATAAGCCCGGTGAATTCGGGCTTTTTTAAATCGTCAAGATTTCTTAACTAAATTTCTCTATTAAAGTATATATTTCAAACCACGGGACTCCCATGGTTACTGATTTCTTGCGGAAACTTATTCCCGAAAATTAGTTAAATTCAATTTCATCGATCTT
>JADFGN010000491.1 GCA_022567695.1 Candidatus Poribacteria bacterium
TGCTTCAGTAGCCCAGCTTGAAAACCTTATTGCGGATCTTCGACAACTCCAGGTAGGGGATACAGTATTGTCAAGATCTAAAGTAGAGAGCTTAAAGCAGTTCGGTATAAAGAACACAACAACCAAACGAGAGGCCCAGGAGATCCTGGGGGATATTGTGAACTGGAAAAAAAGAACGATTCCTATATTTAATTCCTTCCGGACTATGGTGCAGCGTATAGAAGATACGGCCGGGGTAGATGCTGAAAAAGTAAAAGGTGTTCTAACACGACCTCGGGCTAAAGCGGTAACGGAAATGTTTAAAGAAGAGATCCAGTTAAAGACAGCTATGCGAGATATGCTGGATAGACTAAGGTTAAAAGGAAAAAAAGACAGAGCTTTAATAATGCGCTATGGGGAGGGGAGAATGACGCTTGAGGAACTAAAGAAAAAAAAGAGTTGGTTTTTCAATCGTGCACCTGAATTAAGAACGAAGGCCTCAAAAGAGAAAACAAAATATACACCAGAGTTAAAAGGTAAAAAGAAATTCGATTCAGCTAAAGCGAGTAAATCTCTTTACGCTTTCTCTGTTCCGAATGGATTACTACAAGACATCCCTGACGAAGAATGTTATATTCGCATTCAAGGAGGCGAGGCAGGGCTTTCTCTCACTCACTCTCCGCACATCGTGTTATCTTCTGTTTGGCGCAGTTACACTTTTTATAGCGATGAGGATTTCGTGATTCCCCCATCTCCACAAATGGGAATCGCCGCTGCAAAAGAAGACGCAGATTACTTAAAAGCTCTTTCAATTTACTTGCATTCCAGCCTCGTTTCATTCTACGTATTTTTCCATGCTGAACAATGGGGGATTTATCGCCGAGCGAGACAGGTCTTAAAACGCCCCCTCGAAAAACTACCTGTACCAGAATTCACAAAGGAACAAATTGACGTACTCGTTGCTCTTCACGAAAAGTTAGTCAAGGATGAAAAGCAAGCGATATCCAATTTCATTTCCGGACTTCAACAGAACCTTGACCCGACCAGGGAAAATCAAGAACCGAGTCTACTGACGGATTTTACGAAGGGCGAAAGAAAACTCGCTAAGGAATTTCGCTCTGAGCTAAGAGCCAAATTGCAAAGAGAAATCGATGACACAATTTTCTCGTTGTTTAGGATTCCTCGCGATATTCAAATGTTGGTCAATGAGTTCATTCACATCCGCCTCGCTTTAGACGACCGCTCAACCATGGCAAAAGCCACGCGAGAACCCACGCAGCAGGAATTACTCGATTATGCCCGTGAACTCCAGGCAGAACTTGATGGCTTTTTAATGGGCAAGGCTTACCATCGCGTCTATATCAACCAATCTGAACACCTCATTGAATGTGTTGTCGAAATCACCAAAGAGAACGAAACGATTCAGATTGATGAACATAGGATAAAAAAGGTCAACTCAACAATTAGTGCGACTCTGGCAAACATTAGCGACGGGCTAAGAGAACAAATCAGCCAATGGGTATATGTCCAGCGCGGTCTACGCTTATTTGACGGTCCACGCATCTACATTTACAAAGCACCACGCCTGATTGATTGGACAAAAACGCAAGCAATAAACGACGCCGGAGACATTATAGGGCAAGCTGTATCAAGTGGAATAAGCATAGATGACAACAATCAAGCCAAATGAAACTGCGGACACGATACCAAACAAAGAATACTTCGGACCATTTTCTCTTAGCTTCAGGGAACACGTCCACCGATTAGTCCATTGGGGATATGAGGACGCACACCCCAGAATTCAACAACCAACAAGCAGAGCCGACGAGGAAGAAGAATCCATTACAGGCTTCATTGCTGAGTCTATCAAAGATATTACTGTTTGGGAGAAGGAGAGTTGGCTGAAGTGGTTTCATGTTGACGATGATCCGCGTGTTCCAACCGAAGGCCGTTCCGGCAAACACAGATGGAAAGCGGACCTCATCATCGAATCAAATCCACATGGAGGTCCCCAGTACGTATTTGAAGCGAAGCGCTTAAAAGGCAGTAAACATACGGCTGGCAGGTACACGGGCTCGGATGGGATGGGTTGTTTCATCAGTGGGAAGTATGCGAGCAGATACGATGAAGCTGGTATGCTCGGTTACATCCAGAGCGACTCATTAGCAGAATGGAAAGACAAAGTGGAAAGGAAAATTGACGGAGATGCCAAAAAGCTGAGCTTAACTGGCTCTCAACGCGATGAACAGGTCATTGATGCGTTCCCCCTCGAATGGGTGAGCGAACATAACCGCAATTCGGTGAGGCGTTCGATTACCATCTATCACATTCTCCTCGACTGTTGTCGAGTTAGTTAGATCTGGAATTGGTATTATCCCAATCTGAAAATCAGGGAGCAGGTACCATGCCTTACGTTTTACACAACACGCACTACACATCACGTTATACATGGCAGATGATTTTGGGTGTGCTGTGGGTTCTCGGTGCTATTGCATTGATGGCGATAGCCATCAATGCCTCCGCCGAATCAACCACGTCCGGCCATCAAAGGATGTTAGATCTCCTTCAGCAGATAGCAGATAAAACTGACGATGAAAACGTCTATCTCGGAGATGGATTCGCGCGTCAGTTACGGGCACAGCTTGCTACAACTCCCGCCGGTACACCTATCTCAATGCTATGGAATCTTCACATGCAATTGGCAGAAGCGGAGCTTGGCCTGGGCAATGAAGCGGAGGCGATCAGTCAATTCAACAACGCGCTCCGACTGGTGAGCCCATCCGAGATTCCGACCTCGGCACAAATGATGAATGGGACGAACTTTCGCTTGGGTGTGGCATATATGAGGCAGGGCGAAACACAAAACTGTTGTCTGCGCCATACGCCCGAAAGCTGCATTCTGCCATTGCAAGATGGTGCAATCCACACGCAGCAGGAGGGCTCCCGAAAGGCAATTGAACATTTCACCAAAGTCTTGCAAAACACCGCTGAAGACGAACCGCTCCATCTCGCAGCCCAATGGTTATTCAACATCGCGTACATGACTATCGATGGTTACCCGGATGATGTTCCCAAGCAATACCTCATCCCGCCGAAGGCCTTTGAATCTGAGGAGAAAATCCCACGTTTTACTAACATCGCATCGGATGTCGGACTTGATATATTCGATCTGTCCGGCGGTGCCATCGCCGATGACTTCGACAACGATGGCTATCTAGACCTTGTGGTTTCGACCTGGGATACTCGCGGGCAAATTCGCTTTTTCAGAAATAATCAGGATGGTACTTTCTCGGAGCGGACGGAAAAGGCAGGACTGCTCGGTTTGTATGGTGGACTGAATCTCGTGCAGGCTGATTACGACAACGATGGAAATGTTGATTTCTTTGTGTTGCGAGGTGCATGGCTCGAACAATCTGGGCGATACCCGAACTCCTTGTTGCGTAACAACGGTGACGGCACGTTCACGGATGTAACCTTCGACGCAGGTTTAGGCGACGTGCATTATCCGACCCAGACAGCCTCCTGGGGGGATTACGACAATGACGGGGATATCGATTTGTATGTCGGGAACGAATCCACTGAATTGTTGAGGAATGCCCCCTGTCAGCTTTTTCGTAACAATGGCGATGGAACTTTCACAGACGTTGCCGCAGAAGCAGGCGTGCAAAATTTCAGTTATTCCAAATCCGTAATTTGGGGCGATTACGATGGCGATCGCTGGCCCGATTTGTACGTGTCCAATCTTGAAAAAGCCAATCGCCTGTATCGCAACAACGGCGATGGGACTTTTACTAATGTGGCGAGGAAACTTAAAGTCGCTGGCCTGATGCGCAGCTTTCCCGCCTGGTTCTGGGATTTTGACAACGATGGCATACTCGACCTGTATGTGTCCGCTTATTCCGCTGGTATTGCTGACCTCGCGGCGAACCTGCTTGACCTGCCTGTAAAACGCGAAGTTTTCGCGCATCTCTATCGCGGAGACGGGCATGGCGGTTTTGAGGAGGTCGCCGAACAATACAATCTGATACGACCCAACGCGCCGATGGGGTCAAATTTTGGTGACCTTGATAACGATGGCTACCTCGATTTTTACCTCGGAACCGGTTATCCAGGCTTTAAAAATCTCATGCCCGGTGTGATGTACCGCAACCGGGGTGGGACGGGCTTCGCTGACGTTAGCTATGCTGGCGGCTTTGCTCACATACAAAAAGGTCACGGCGTTGCCTTTGCCGACTACGACAACGACGGCGATCAGGACATCTTCGAGCAGATGGGTGGTTCTTTTCCCGGTGATAAGTATAACAATGTTCTGTATGAAAATCCTGGTTTCGGCAATCACTGGCTTACCGTTAAACTTGTCGGTGTGCGCTCCAATAGATCGGCAATCGGGGCACGCATCCGCGCCGAGGTCATTGAAAACGGGCAACGGCACTCAATTTATAAATATGTCAACAGCGGCGGGAGCTTCGGTGCGAATCCGCTTAGGCAAACGATCGGGCTTGGACGGGCTTCAACAATCGAAGTGCTTGAGGTGTTCTGGCCGACCTCCAACCTTACGCAAACCTTCCACAATATGCCTGCCGATCAGTTCATTCAGATTGTTGAAGGTGAGAAGCAATACACGACGCTCACCCTCAAAAAACTGAAGTTGGGTGCTGTCCGCGATTAAATCAATTCAGAATGGTTCATTTTCCGTTGAAGTTTGGAGAACCATACTTTCGCATACCGAATTCATTGAGGAACAAAAATCATGCAATTCAAAGCACATCTGATCGATGGCGCAATTAAAAGTGCTTACGGACTTACAATTGCGGACATCAATGGTGATGGACAGAAAGACATTATCGTTGGATCAATCGGCGAACCCGTGGTCGCGTGGTACGAATCGCCGCATTGGGAAAAGCATCTCATCACCGATCAACACAGCGGAAATATCACGCTTGTCGCACACGATCTAACAGACAACGGCGTCCCTGACCTAATCGTTGGTAGTGGATTTAATCGAGGACTCCGCGCTGACAAGGGATACTTGCAATGGCTTGAATCCCCACAAGAAAGCGGTATGCCTTGGAAAAGTCACCGTATCGATGAAATTCCATTCATTCATCGGGTCGGACTTGCGGATGTCTATGGAAACGGCAACCCCATCCTGATTGTCGCTTCGATTCGTGGACGCGATGGTGAACGCGGCGAGTGGCACGACCCTGGCTCTCTCTGGTGTTACGACTTGCCAGACCATCCAATTAACGGTACTTGGGAACACCATCTGATTGATGGCGGGTTACGAATTAATCACGGATTGAGCATTGGAGATGTGGATGGCGATGGGCGTGACGATATCCTGATCAGCAGCCGCGAAGGACTCATCTGGTACGAGCCACCTTCGGATTCAACGGCGGGCGAATGGGGACGATGGGTCATCAGCGAGCAGGAGACTAGCGATGCCTTCGCGGTCGATTTGGATGGGGATGGCGTCAACGAAATTCTGTCGATCGAACCGTGGCATGGGAATAACTTGGTTTGGTACAAAGCGTCGGGCGATTTGCGGAAAGGGGATTGGACACGGCACCTGATTGATGATACGCTCAACCGCGGACATTCTCTACACGCACTTGATATTGATGGGGATGGGGTCATTGAGGTTATTTCTGGATACAATGGCGAAGGGACAAGCCTTCAACTCTATCGGCCTGAAAACCTCAATCAGAACCGATGGACGAAAGAAATTATTGATC
>JADFGN010000492.1 GCA_022567695.1 Candidatus Poribacteria bacterium
ATTGCGCCAAAGCGTTCGGACACTTGCTAACACCCGCTTTTGTCGGAAAAGATTGGGAAAGTGTGCGCACATGTCTCACTGATCTTGACATCGAAAATACGAACTCTAAGGGAGAGGTTAAGGACTGGCGAGTATCACCTAGCAACTGCCATTTTCCAGAAGTGCGTTTTCGTTACTTTTCCGCTTTTCGCGATGGCGTAGCAGAAATACATCCCATTGGAAATGGGGATTTGTAAGTCATCCATGAGATTCCACCGGCAACTGCGAGCAAGTCGATTGGCGACAACCTGAAATTCGTCATCGTTCATTGTTCTGACAAGATTCCCCTTGGCATCGTAAATCTTCACGGTTAAAATAGCGGGGGCATCGATTTGGCATTCAACGGTGACGATGGGTGCGGCTGCTGGGTTTGGATAGGTGCTGACGCGCATAACTGTTAGAGGATTGGTAGATGGTGCGAGGGGGGTATTGAAGCGGAGGGTTTTTGTACGTTGTCCTTGATTTCCGGCGAGGTCGGCTCCCCGCACAATGATAACGGCTGAGCTGCTGACGTTTTGCGTACTCTCCGAAGATTTGGAGAAGGTGTACGTGCCTGTCCACCTGTTGATACCTGTCTCCTTCATCTGAACAGGCTGTTGGCGTATCAGTGCTGTCGGTTTAGAAGTCAGGGGTTCGGAAGCGATCACTGTGAGCTTAAGGAAGTTAGGTTGAATGGGATTTGACAGGACGAAAATCTGAAAGCTCGGTGGCGTGCGGTCAGGAGGCTCTTTGACGATAATTTCGAGGGAGTCACTCTCACTATTTCCCTCCGAATCGGTGGCAGTGAGGGAAACGAATTCCGATCCGCGAAAATTTTTCTTTTCCGGTTTGAGCTGCAATCGGGCGATGCGGGTTCCCGGCTGGAGGTCGATCGAGATCGCTTCATTGCCTGTTATTGTCCAAAGGATTTCGTCATCAGGGGTATCCTCATCTGCTACAAAATCATCAAGGTTGATTTCCTTAACCTCCCCTGCCACCAGTTCAATCGGTTGGGCAGAGACGATCGGACGCTTAGTGTCGGGCGCAGCAGAACGCACTTCGACGAGCATTGTCCCTTCTGCCTGATTTTGTTGCGGATCGGTAACTGTAAAGGTAACCGCCTCACGTCCAATGAAACCCGCGTTGGGCGTGATTGTCACGATATGGGTGTCGGGGTCGATGTCAACACTCAGATTAAGTGGAGGCGAGTTTATCCCGCTCCGACCAACCGTCCATGTCAACTGATTCAGCGGTGTGTCCGCATCTGACACAAATTCATCAAGTGCTAGTTCTTGATTGGGGATACCGTCTATAAAGATGACATCGGGCAACCCTGTAATTATCGGTGCTTCTCCGTCGGAAGGTGCTTCCACTGTCACACGAGTGGTTTGACTATCACTGAGTCCATCGAGGTCGGTCGCGGTGAACGTGATTGTCTCGGTCCCCACAAAGTCAGACGGGGCAGCGAAGGTAACGCGCCGCGTGTCGGGCTGGATTGTCACCTGTATTTTCGTATTTCCTGAAGCCGTCCACTGAATCTGATCGACAGGCGTGTCTTCATCGGAGACATGTTCATCGAGCACAATCGAGCTATCGTTTGCGCCTTGCATGAAAGTAACATCGGGAATTGCAGAGACAACGGGCGGCTGTTTTGTCGACGTCTTCTCCTCAACCGTGACATTGAGGGGTTGGCTATCGCTGAGTCCGTCAGGGTCGGTTGCAGTGAAGGTGATTGTCTCAGTCCCCACAAAGTCAGACGGGGCAGCGAAGATAACGCGCCGCGTGTCGGGTTGGATTGTCACCTGTATTCTCGTATTTCCTGAAGCCGTCCACTGAATCTGGTCTATAGGTGTGTCTTCGTCGGAGACGTGCTCATCGAGCACAATCGAGTCATCGCTATTTCCCTGTGTCAGGCGTACGTCGGGGAACGCTGTAATAACCGGCGGCTGTTTTGTCTGCGTCGCAACTAGGATAACGGTTGTCGATGCAGTGGAAGAACTCCCCACTGTGTTAGTTGCTGTGAAGATGATAATCTCCTCGCCATCGTTCCAAGCGGGTTGTACCGCCAATAACACACGATGGTCTGGTTCGATTGTCACCTGTAAGCGAGCTTCATTAAAGCCTTTAGCGGTCCATCCAATGTCAGGATTGGGTGTTATTGAATCCGTGACAAAATCATCGAGATTAAATCCGACAATCACCTCGCCGTGAGTTACTTCGATTACCGTTGGGAAGTCGCGAATTTGTGGCGGTTTGGGGGGAAGCACACTAATTGGGACAGACACACTTGTGCGATTCGATTGCGGATCGATCGCCGTGAAGGTGACATCTTCTGACACAACGACTTCGCCAAAAAATGTCGCAATTCGATCGGGAGAAATCGTAATTTCAACCTCCTGATTTCCGCTGAATTCCCACTCAATTTCTGCGGGTGTGCTATCAAGGTCAAACACAAATTCCTTGAGATCTCGAGTCTGTTCCTCTCCAAAGTCCAACACAATCGGCGGAATTTCCGCGATAATGGGCGGTGCACTTGGATCGATCAGCATGACAGGAATCGCCCCATCTCCGCTCAATTCAGCGGGGTTCGTAGCGATGAACGTAATTTCCTCCGTTCCAATCAATCCACGGAAAACAGCGAGGTGCGTTACCGGGTCTATCTCAACCTGTATATTTACGTTTCCCGCTGTTGTCCAAACCAAATCTTGTGGGGCGAAATTGAAGTCGAAAACGTAGAGGTCAAGGTCGATTTCTCGTGGGAACGACAGCCTTCCGTCGCTGGTCGAAATCACACGGCCGAGCGATGAAAAATCAACCACAGGCCCGTCAACGAGCGGCGCAATCTCGATCCGCATTTCTTCGGTATCGCTGTTGCCATCAGCATCCGTCGCCGTCAAGAGAACCGAGGTACGGACAGGTGTGTCTCCGACAAAAATTAACCGACTTCCATCGAGACGGACTTTTGCCGCATCCGTGTTCTGTGTAATTTCCCACCGAATCCCGGATAGCGTTAGATCATCGGCATCCCTGACAAACAGGTTCAGATTAAGTTTTCCCTCCCGGTTGATATGGAGGCGAAAGGGCTCTTCTGGAAATAAAATCTCTGGCGCAGCAACGACCCGCACCCGTAGGTCTGCGCTTGACGAATTGTTTTGCCCATCGACGACTGTAAATGTAATCGTCTCTTCTCCCAAGAAGTCTCCGACCGATCGAAACGTTACAATATGCGAATCAGGATCGATATGAATCTCCACATTTTGACTTGCGGAAGCTCTCCACTCCAGTTGGGAATCTTGATCATTGACATCCTCAACATGCACATCGAGGTCAAGTGATTCATCAGTCTCACCAAGGAAGAGTAGAATATCAGGAAGCGCATTGTGAATCACTGGACCACCAACGACTGAAATGCTAGCGGGCGTCATCAACACGAAAGGGATGCTAATGTGTTTGTTCCCGCTTGCGACGGTTGCTTTCGTTTCGCGAGAAGCGGGCCTGACAACATCAAAAGTAATTCGGGTGATTGCGGGTCGAAGTGGTTTGAAACGAATCGTGCCAACTACTCCCGGCTCCACAGTTGCCGCGTTAACATCGAGAACTTGGCCAGCATAGTCGATCTGAAATTTGATGAACCGGTTTCCCGGATCGCCGTGCGTATCATTCTCGAAAATCTGCCATCCCGGCGGGACCCAAGTCCCATTTGTAACGGGTTGAATTCCAGGCAGAGTCGGATTTGCGTCAATTAATTCAAGCACCTGATCATCGAAGGAAAGGTAGATTGAAACACCCGTCATGCCTTGTCCCTGGGGATCGACGAAGATTTCGACATCAAACTCCTCTCCCAAATTCACAGAGAATTCGCTGTTTCGCGTTGACGGACTCCGCAATGCAACCGTCGCTGCTTCCGCACAATTGATTGTTAGAATAATAAAAAGGTACAATAGGATGATATATCGATGAATTGGTGGCATTCCCTCTTACTCCTTTCGGAACACAAGGGGAGTGCA
Source organism: Candidatus Poribacteria bacterium (assembly GCA_022567695.1). Classification (GTDB taxonomy): domain Bacteria; phylum Poribacteria; class WGA-4E; order WGA-4E; family PCPOR2b; genus JADFGN01. Next base: position 4,026 of record JADFGN010000492.1, read on the forward strand.
AAGGACGCGCCAATTCGTCAAAAATCTCCTCGAGGTGCGAGCAACTTAACCCCCTCTAACTCCCCCTTCTCAAGGGGGAGGACCTGTACCCCTCCTTGCGAAGGTTCAGGGGCGGACAGTTTGGAGAAAAGACTTAAAAACCCCCTCTATGTGATTAAGGCATTCACACCACATTGGGCGAGTTGTTCTGATGCGAGCAAACATCGGAGGTGAATCTAGCTGTCAGTGTTAATAGATGCTGGCGGCTTATGTTTTGCGTAGGTGCGATCTGTAATCCCAAGCCTGCCCTCGAACGCAGTGAAGGGTCAACGGCTTAGGCGGGTTAGGTGAGATATTGAATCAGAACTTCAAATCGAACAATCAATGTCTCCAAGGCTCCATCAGACCAATGGGCTTCTTTAGAGCATTGGCACTCAAACAGGTGGCCAACTCGAAAAGCCCCATGCTTGACACATGGGGCTTGAGAATGTTGAAATTCGCTCTGTCCTATTTCACGATGACCATCTTCCGTGTGGCACTATAATCCCCCGCTTCCAAGCGGTAGAAATAGACGCCTGAAGACACCCGTTCACCATTGTTGTTGCGACCATCGAAGTAGATGGCCTTATTCCTCGACACATATGCGGCAGCGGGTTGATGACCAACTTCAATCCGTCGCACTATCGTCCCTTGAACGTCGTAGATCGCCAAAGTTACATTGGCAGCCTTCGCCAAGCGGTAGGGAATCCACGTTTCAGGATTAAACGGATTCGGATAGTTGTTCAACAACTCCGTCTCCACGGGAATCTGGTAGACGATCAGATCTGGGAGGTGAATCTGACCGGAGCTGATCTCCTCGGCGGAAACGATGTGATGCACAAGTTGCACACCAATGTACGCCGAAGCGGTCTCTCCCGTTATCTCCAGCACATTTCCTGCTCGGACCGTATGGGTATTTGGCAACGCGAAGTTGAGATAAGACATTCCGGCTGTGGAGTCGAAAGCTGGCGTGGAAAGCGTTAAAAGTGTGTGACCTGTAGACCGGTTTTTCACGGTGATTCTCAAGTCGCTTTCAGCTAATGCCAGGGCAAGGTCGTCCTGTCTCACTTCATTGACGATGGTGCTATGAATCGCTAGAATTGACCTCGACACAGTGTACCCTTGACCGAGTAACGCAATCGGGGCAGCGGCTGGCCGGAGGATGAAGACCTGCGTGCAGATCTGCGCGGCTATCGCTTCATCATAAGTCACCATTGTGTTTTCATGGACGTGGTTTATCTCATGGGCGATCACACTCCCGATGATACTTGACTCTTTGTGGATGTGAACTTTATCTGCCCCATAGACGACGCCGATGAAAGTCGTGTTTTCCTTGAGATCAATGTCTCGCAAGGAAAGCAAAGAACCTTCGATGTGACTCTCTTTGTGAATGTGGATGTTCTTTTGTGAGAAGCAGATGTTATTGACACTTCCCACTGCCGTCATCACTCGTTCCTTGATATCGATATCACCCGCGATAAAGCTGATACCGACGCCAATAGTGCTATCCTTTTCAATCTTGATCTTCTTCGTGGCGACTATCGTACCGGGACCAGTAATTGACCCGCCTTTCTTGAGCTTGAACTCTCCGTTGACAAGGAGCATTCCGCCAGCGAGGTCTAAAACCGTCATCTCTAGCTTGCTCTTCGGC
>JADFGN010000493.1 GCA_022567695.1 Candidatus Poribacteria bacterium
CTGCTTGCCCAGACCATACGGAAAAGCGACTTCTGTTCGAATTGCTCAACGTCGAAGAAAATATTAGCATCGAATTGACAGACAACTTTGCCATGTTCCCTGCGGCGTCAGTCAGCGGCTGGTACTTTTCCCACCCGGAATCGCGGTACTTTGTCGTGGGAAAAATCGACAAAGATCAGGTCATTGACTATGCGAGGCGGAAGGGGCTGGATTTGAAAGAAGCCGAGCGTTGGCTGATGCCGAGTTTGGCTTATGAGCCGGAGTGAGTGGCGGACAGTTTAGTTGAAAGCCTGTTTTCGTAGCATCCCGTAGCCGAACTCGCAAGAGTTCGGGCGGTATTGGCTCCCGAATTCCCCGTTTCACGGGATTCAAAGCAACTTGCAAATTCGGCTACAAGTGTCTGCCCCTAAATCTTACGAGGAGAGGCTGTTGGCAGAAGGCAAGACATCAATCACGGAAGGGAGGAAGGTGTGTATGAAAACTCCACGGGTGGGACATCCACGTTATACATCCGAAGAAATCGCGACTCGTGCCAAAGCACTGTATGAACAGGACATCCGTGCAAAAGTAGAAGCCAACAACGAAGGTAAATACCTTGTCATTGACATTGAGACGGGTGATTATGAGATGGACAAAGATCATTTTGTGGCCTCCATGCGTGCCGTCGAGAAAAATCCAGACGGCGCACGATTTGCCATGAGAATCGGTTACCGAACGCTGGGGCATATTGGTGGGAAATTCATGGAAACAAAGAAATGATACATGGACGAGTAAACGCCAGTCAAGAAATAATCATATCCGTTCAAGTACGCAGACGAAACGAGCAAACAGCAAACATCGAATCTGCTCTTGATACTGGCTTCACTGGCTTTCTAACGCTGCCACCTGAGCTTGTCTCAGCGCTTCAGTTGCCCTTCTGGGAGACATCGGAATTTACTCTGGGGGATGGAAGCAGTGTTGCTTTTAATGTTCATGTTGCAACCGTTCTCTGGGACGGACAAAAACGAGATGTTTTTGTATTGGCGGCAGAAGGAGGTCCACTTGTCGGGATGTCGCTCCTTGAAGGTTTCCGACTAGCGGTTGATGTCGTGGAGAATGGTGCTGTTACCATCGAAGCGTTATAGCCGAGCAAATCCACAATGAAGCGTAAAAAAAAATAAAAAGACTGGCAGCTAAAAAATCGCTTAATAACCTCCTGTCCACACTCTAACGTGGGTACGGATAATTTCCACCGAGGTATTGACAGCATTGCGTATGCGTGGCGAATCAGTAGAAAGCCGCGCTTTGAACCCATCCTGCGTCGCGCGACGCAAAAGGCGATTGATCGGCTCAATCCGTTTGGGAAGTCAATTTCCGCGAGCTTGCGTGTTGCACCGAATGTGTTGTATGATGTCGAGCACTTGATGCATTAAAGGATTACCAAGTGTAGTGCCACTTATCTCTTGCATTCTTGAAGCCCAATGCCGATGAGCCGTGAATCTCTCGGAATCCGATGCGTAATTCCTATCAAGGATCAAAATGTTCCCAATCAGAGATACTATCCGTTCACGCAACAAACCCATTGTCAACTGGTGTATCATCGCTACCAATGCCTTCGTATTTATGTTCGAAGCGTCGTTGCCGCCGGATGGACTCAATCGGCTGATTCATCTCTTTGGATTGACTCCAACCTTCTTTGTACGAAACCCAATTTTTGAATCACTAACCATTTTCACGTCCATGTTTCTACATGGAGGTTGGTTTCATCTAATCAGCAACATGTGGATGCTTTGGATCTTTGGCGACAATATCGATACGACTTTTTCACTTAGCCGATCCTAAAACCTCTCCCCCGGCCCCTCTCCTGCAAGGAGAGGGGAGATACTCCCCCTTCCCTCGCAGGGAAGGGGGCTGGGGGGTTAGGTCTGATTGCATTCGGATGATAACTGAAAAACTCGTAACTGTGGGGACAGGTTTACATCCAAAATGAGGAGGGATATACTATGGGGCAATCAGAGGGGAAACTCAGCGGTAAGGTGGCAATTGTAACCGGAGCCGCTCAAGGGATGGGGGCTGCGATTGCGAGTCGCTTGGCACAAGAAGGAGCGAAGGTGATTGTCAGCGACATCAATGGTGAAAAGGCGAAACAGGTCGCTGAGAAAATCAATGCCGCTCATCATACCGCATTGGCAATAAAGATGGATGTCACCCAAGAACATGAGATCGCCGAAATGGTTCAGGAAACACTCGAGCGCTACGGTACGATCAGCATCCTGGTAAACAATGCGGGAATTCTCTATTCAACTCGGGTGGATGACGTAACGAAAGCGGAATGGGATGCCGTCCTGGATGTAAATCTGAACGGTACATTTCTCTGCTCAAAAGCCGTGCTTGGAATCATGAAGGAAAACAAATTTGGGCGCATTATCAATATGTCTTCATCAGCCGGGCGGAGTGTCAGTACGCTTGGAGGAATTCATTATACCACCGCCAAAGCCGGGGTTCTCGGCTTCACCAGGGCTTTGGCGAAAGAGGTCGCGCCTTTTGGCATCACCGTAAATGCTGTATGCCCAGGACTCATCAATACTGAAATGGCAAGATTAAGTTGCTCTCCTGAACGCTTGAGTGCCTACGAAGCCAGTTTTCCGATTCCTCGGCTTGGTACGCCAGAAGAAGTTGCACGGCTAGTGCTTTTCCTAGCGACTGACGCGACGTATATCACGGGGGCGTCAATCGATATCAACGGTGGAGATTTGATGATGTGAACCATTCAATCGCCAAAGAGTAACCTATGAAAAAGATGAAAGCAATTATTAAGAAAAAAGCCGAACCTGGATTGTGGCTTGACGATGTACCCATACCGGAAGTTGGCATAAATGATGTATTGATAAAGATTCACAAAACCTCTGTTTGCGGAACAGATGTTCATATCTATGACTGGAACGAATGGGCGCAAAAGACCATTCGGACACCTTTGGTTATCGGCCATGAGTTTGTTGGGACTGTGAAAAATATCGGGGATAATGTCCATGATTTTAAGGAGGGCGACCTGGTAAGTGGTGAAGGGCACATCGTTTGTGGACGCTGCCGAAACTGTCTTGCCGGGCGTAGGCACCTCTGCATGAAAACCAACGGTGTGGGAGTCAATCGAGATGGCGCGTTTGCTGAATATCTGTGTATTCCCGTAACAAATGTGTGGTACTGCGATTCAAGCATACCAGAAGATATACTTTGCTGCTTTGATCCGTTTGGGAATGCCGTACATACGACACTGTCTTTTGATGTGCTTGGTGAAGATGTATTGATAACCGGTGCCGGTCCCATAGGGATAATGGCGGTCACCATTGCCAAACATGCTGGCGCGCGTTATATCGTGATTACGGATGTCAATCCCTACAGACTAGAAATCGCCCGAAAAATGGGCGCGACCCGTACCGTAGATGTGACTCAAGAGAAAATCGAGGATGTGATTGAAGAATTGGGAATGAAGGAGGGTTTCGACGTTGGGCTCGAAATGTCGGGTAATCCGAACGCTCTCAGGAGTTTACTGGCGAACATGTGCCATGGCGGGAAAATCGCTATGCTCGGCATACAGGAATCTGATACCGCCATTGATTGGAATCAGGTGATTTTTAATGGGATAACGATTAAGGGGATTTATGGTAGGGAAATGTACGAAACGTGGTACAAGATGACAAGCATGATTCAAACCGGCTTAGACATTTCACCCGTCATCACTCATCGCTTTCGATATCAATTCTTTGAGGAAGCCTTTAAAGTCATGCGGGCGGGTAAATCCGGAAAGGTTGTCCTTGACTGGGTTGATTAAAACCGATTTTCGATTAACTGACATTATTGCGCTGTGAAATACATCTTGAGGGTTCATCTGCCCCTCCGGCCTTGGACAATGCTTGACCGGTCTGAGTTTGATCACACCTTAGAAATCCGCCAATGCGGCTTCTTCCGACTCAAATACATCGATACTTCGTGTTAGACCAATCACACCGAAATTTTTCCGCACCTGATCTGAGGGATGTGCAACGCGCAAGATTTGGCCCTTGTTTCGAGCCTTCCAGATTAATTTAACAATAAGCCCAAAACCGCTGCTGGTTATAAAGCTTTGTGGATGGAAGTTGATTAAAATCTTCGTCAATCCCTTCTCTTCGACTCGATCATAAGCCCGGTTTAATCCTTCTTCTGAGTCTTCTGTTAGAGAACCAATTGTATCAAATATAGCAATTTCTCCAATATACCTAACTGATATTTGAGCTTTAGACCTCATGATTATTTTTCCTGTCTCCCTGGTTAATTTTTTAGTCTTTCGTGAAAACGCGGCTGATTGGGGCATGTGCAGGCTGATTCATGATGATGCTCCCATCGGCGAGACAGAGCCACGTCTCAAACCCACGCTCGCCCTCGTTCAGTTGGATGACCCGCGCACCGCGCAGAAATCCATCCCGTCCGTATGTATTATAGCCCGTTCCTCGTCCATAGCAGAGGCGAATGCCGTGGAGCTCGCCCCAGAAGTCATTAACATGGTCGTGACCGACAAAAGTTCCCATGACATCTCCCATCTCATGCATGGCGGCGAAAAAACCGGTGTTAATGCGAGGGCAACAAACATTCTCATATTTTACGCCGTAGCAGGTATGAAAATCCCAAACCTCATCATACTCTGGGATCGGAATATGGAAAAACGCGAGTGCGGGCAGCGGTTGACCCACCTCCGCAGTCAATGCGGAAGATTCACTGATATACCACTCGACCTGATCGCGTCGGATCCAGTCATAGCCGCCTATATTCGTCTGAGAGTAGCTCCCAGAATCGATAAAGTAAAGTGCCGCAGCTATTTTATCTTCCGTTGCTCCGTGCACTTGCAGAACGTAATTACCAATCCCGGAAATGTCCTTGGGTCCTGGCTGAGAGAGTGACATTAAACTAGCGGTTTGAACTTCCATCAAACCGCTCCGACTCACATCCCCTTCATCGTCGTGATTTCCAAAAACCGCAGCCCAAGGAACCTGCCGTTCCTCAAATATCCTCACCGCCTGCCTAAGCGATTCGCGAGGGTGTTTACAGCCACCACCAGATAGAATATCACCCGTTAACACGACCAAATCCGGATGCTCTTTTTCGACGACCATCTGCATCAACTCACGTGATTTGATGTCTTCAGGTTCGCCATTGTGCCAGTGGATGTCGGTGAATTGCACAATCTTAAAACATCGATTGCCCCGGAACTTAAGTTGAATCGCCATGCTTGAGTTCCTCCTTAAACAAAATATAGTCGGGAAAATTAACACGACTTTGTCAGATTAGAAATTGGGATCGAGAATGGCCGACCGTCCAACCTTGAGAAGGTTTGAAACCTTCTCAAGGTTACGTTGCCATCAATTTTCAATCTCTTTCGTGATTGTTTATATTATCATAGCACAGTTCCAAAAAATATAAAACAGAATTCAGTAATCATTGTCGACCGTTCGATATTGAAATTTGGCATTCCCATCATAGCAAATTCGCAAATCAATCATGAAGGAATGCGACTAAGATAAGCCAATTGTTGTGAAGACTTTTCTTCCCTTCGCGGTTAATCAGCAATGTCATCGGCTTTTGGACACTCCAACCGCGGATGTAGTATAATGTTGCGAATGTCATAATCAAACTGAATGGAGGAGAAAAATGCAGAAGTGTATATTTCTAACT
>JADFGN010000494.1 GCA_022567695.1 Candidatus Poribacteria bacterium
CGAGATTGAAAATAATCGCGACAAAAACGCCCGCAACCAATACAGGCGCGAAGAAGGCGAGCCGTAGGATATTCTTCCCCTTCACAAACTTCGAGTTCAGCAGAATTGCCAAGAGTAGTGCTAACGGCAGTTGAATTGTCAGTGTGCCGAGTGCAAAGTAACAGGTATTCCAGAGGGATTTCCAGAAGATCGGGTCACCAAACAGATCTCCGAAGTTGTCCAAACCGACAAATATACGGCTTTGGAATCCTCGCATATCATACAGGCTCAAGATAAGCGACGAGATTAATGGATAGCCCATGAATGTGATAAAGAGGATGTAGAACGGGGCGATGAAAATATAAGGCGCAATCTTCTGTTGTCGGTTCCAGAAATTCATTGTTGTTACCTTTCGTGTTCTTTTCACTGATGAAGTATCATGGATATTGCGTCAGGATGTGGCAATTGTCAGTTCTATATCGTTAGGCAGGTTTAACCGATAATCACACCAAGCGTTTAATTGTTCAATATTCTCCACGTTTTACATCTCTCCCCAACGTTGTTGATCTTTCCGCATGAGCGCACGAACTTTTTCGGCGAGTTCCCTGAGTGCGACTTCCGCCGTCTGCTTCTGCGTAATGACAGCAAAAACTGCGTCGTTCAACAGATCATCGGCTTCTGACCAGTATGGATTCTGATACCGGGCTGGAATCTCTGACGCCAGTTTCGTGAACAGTTTACCGAGTTGCTGTCCGCCGAGATATGGGTCTGGCTCACTGAAGATTGGCGCGTCCCATGCCGCTTTGAGCGGTGGAATAATCCGCGTCTTATCGTAGCGGTTGACCAAGCCTTGTCGATCAAAATAGATAAACTTCAAGAATTCCCATGCCAGTTTTTCTTTTTTCCGAGTTTCAGACTGTTTGGTAATTCCAATCATCGTACCACCACGGGTCGTTGTGCGTCTCTGCCCAATTTCCCACGCGGGCATGCTGATCGCTCGCCACTTGCCGGACATCTGCGGCACTTGACTTTTCAAAATGCCAACATACCAATCTGGTGCCATAATCGAGAGAATACGTCCCTCTTGCATCGCAGCGAAGTTGCTCGGATCGCCATGCCATGTGCCATAGACCGGTGTGGCAATCTGGTGCTTATTAAACATATCGGCAACAAACTCTAGCGTTTCGATCGCTAACTCGCTGTCGATAATTATGTTGCCGTCCTGATCGAAGAATCCTCCATCTCGCTGTAGCAGAATGTTAAAAAAATCGCTTGACGTGCGCCGGTCTAGTACGATGGCGTATTGATCGATTGCACCGTCACCGTCAAGGTCGCGAGTGGCCTTTTTGCCCGCTTCGATAAAATCTGCCCACGTTTCAACCTGCGTCAGATCGACGCCTGCGGCTTTGAAAAGATCATCGCGGTAAAGAAGCACCACCGGATGTAGGTCGTGTGGGATGCCAAAAATCCGCTCTCGATATGACCACGGCGTAAATCGACTCACGACCAACTTTTCCATCCACCCTTCACTTTCCAGCCGCGGACGGAGATTGATAAAACCGACTTCATCAATTGCGCCTTTGAGGAAACGCCCGATTGACGTGATCTCGACTTCGACCAGATCTGGAGCACCGAAATTGGACAGCATCGCTGTCAGGAGTTTATCGTGCATTGAGTTGCCGAAATTCGTGAGGTGGACTTTAACACCGGGGTGTTGCGCCTCGAAAATCGGGACACGTGCTTGATATTCTTCAAAGTGAGTGCTGGCAAATACCCAAAACTCAAGTCCCTCTCCCCGTTCAGAGGACCTTGCTAAGATGAAAACTGTGGAGATTAAAAATAGAATCAGCATGACCATCGGGCCTTTTCCGAGTGGAAAACTCTCAGAATCTATCGATTTGAACATATTGGCTTCCTTTCACGGTGTGATTTGTAAAGCACTCTGCACCCTAATTCGACTTGACATGTTATCTGTTGCATGGATAAAATATATCAAAATTCCAGAATTTTAGCAACAAATAAACAGATCGACATCAACTGGAGATTCAAAATATGCCGACATATGAATATAAGTGTCTTGACTGTGAAGTGGGGTTCGATCGGTTTCAAAGCATCACCGAAGACCCAATTCGGGAGTGTCCGGAATGCGGAGGTAAAGCCAAGAGATTAATTAGCGGTGGAGCAGGATTCATCTTTAAGGGGACTGGTTTCTACATTACCGACTATCGGAGTGAGGGCTACAAAGAGGCCGCAAAGAAGGATAAAGAATCCTCGTCAAACGGCAGTAAAAGCAGCAAAGATAAAGACAGCAAAGACAAAGGCAGTAAAGGTGGAAAGTCCAAATCGGATAGCAGCAAGGCGAGCAAAAGTGGAGAGTCCAAAACCAGCGAAAAATAAAAGAGGAAAAAGACATGAGTCACCAGCATCATCATCACGATGAGGATGGGAATGGACATAGCCACGGTCATCAACACAAACTTCAAGGTAAATTTCAGTTTGCGATTATTTTCACCAGTTTGGTATTTCTTACAGAAGTTGTTGGCGGAATTTTATCAAATAGCCTCGCGTTATTGAGTGACGCGGCTCACATGTTATCTGATTCCCTTTCACTGATTATCAGTTGGCTGGCAATCTATCTTTCAACTCTTCCGGCGACGAACTTGCGTACATACGGTTATCACCGCACGGAGGTTTTCGCTGCATTTGTCAACGGTGTTTCCCTGATCGCCATTGCAGGTTGGATTTTTTATCAAGCGGTTCACCGTTTTATAACTCCCGTCCCCATCAAAGCAACGGAGATGTTAATTGTCGCCGTTATCGGGTTTGTCGCCAATATGGTAATTCTGTGGCGATTTCACGGTGAAAGCCATCAAAATCTTAACGTGCGTAGCGCTGTACTTCATGTCATCGGGGACACACTTTCTTCGATTGGCGTTATTGTGGGTGGGGTCGTTGTTTACTGGACTGGCTGGGTTCTCATCGATCCGATTCTAAGCTGTATGATTGGTCTCATTATTCTGGTTGGAGCGTGGCGGGTTACCAAAGAATCTATTCACATTTTACTTGAAAGTTCTCCCAAACACGCAGACGCACAAACCATCGCCGAACACATTGGCGAGATTGATTCTGTCAAAGATATTCACGACCTGCATATTTGGTCTTTATGTTCAAACTACTGTGCCCTCAGTGCCCACGTACTAATGACAGAGGATGCAGGTCAAACCTCGCACGACCTCTTGCAACAGATTAATCAGGAACTGCAAACGCATTTCGGCATTTTTCACATGACCATTCAAATCGAGCGTGTTGGTTGTCCGCATGTCGGGCAATTGCTGTGTAACGCGCCCCATCATTGAGGAAGGCAATAGCTTCTTCCCAAGGGGAGTTAGAAACTCGTTTGGCTGTCACCCCTTAATTCCTTTTTGCGTCTTTAAGCTTCTTAACTTGTGCCCGGAGGTAAATTTCCGGAATTGGCTTACCCTGCGGCCAAGAGAACAACATCGAACGCAACTGCTGTTCAGCTAGTTGATAAAGTGCGTCCTCCTCGTCCACTTCTGAGATTTCAGGGAAATCACTATAAACGTCGTTTGCCATTGTGTTCACTTCGCCTGTATACGCGACTCCTGCCTGATCAATAGATGCATCCAGATCCCTTTCTCCCGAATATGAGAACGTGACGCCTTCTTGGCTGGATACAATTGGCTCTTGACTCTCAACTTCAAGTCTGTTCACATCGGCAGTTTGTATTCTTTCAGACTGTTGCTTATCGGGATGGCTCGACGCCATTTCCACATCACTCCGATTATCTTCTCGGAATCCCCCCGAGTCTTTCCGATTTCCACTTCCTTCCGCGTTTTCCCAAATCCTCGTCCCGAGGTCGTCGGGAATATAAACCGGTTCATGATATTGATTCTCCAAACTCCCTGTCGCGTACAAGATATCCTTCCTATCAATACCAATATCTTCCGGTTTAATTGGCTTGTTGCTATTGACGCTGAGGGTCATCGTTTGACAGAGATCTAACACAGCAGATGCTTTCACCTTATGGCGGCTTCTATCAATCAGCGTTAATACCACAGGCCGTAGCGGATAATCTTTATTGGAACTGATGACCTTTGCAATCTCACCATTCGTCAACGTCACAAGGCTACCCACTGGAAAGATTGCAACTTGATTTACAAACGTGCGTGTAATTTTGCGGCTATATGATTTTCCTCCCAATCTGATAATCTCGCGCAGTGCCTCATGGGGTGTCTTATGTTTTTTATGCGTGATGGCTTCGTAGGCATTCGCAATGCCGATAATTTGTGCGAACTCGTGAATGCCCTTTTCTGTTTTTTGTTCGGGATATCCTTGTCCATCAATCTGTTCATGGTGTTGATAAATCCCGGCAAGAATGTCGTTATTGACGCGATCTCCAAGCAACTGACGTAGCCTTTGCACACCTATAATCGTGTGTTGCTTCATCATTTCAAATTCCCTGTTAGTTAGTTTCTGATCGCCTTGTAGGATAGCTTTGGGAAGTTCAAACAAGCCGATATCGTGCAACAAAGCAGAAATACCGAGATGCAATAATCTGTCAGGTGAATAGCCCAAACCAATGCCAGTGTTGATGGATAACAAACAGGTGTGGATAAATTTGGACAGATAACGTGGATGGCGTTCCAGGTTAATGGCAACATCCATCAAAACCTGGGGTTGAGGCTTCGCGACCTGAATGATGCGACCGACCAGATACTCAGCCATGTTCCAAGTTTCCAACCCAAGTGAGGCATCCATGCCCTGCCCCGCCTCCTCAATTCGAGCTAAGAGATTGAAACCAATATCGAAGCATTCCACAAGCTGATCGCGAATCGAAGCTAACACGTCAGAATTGGGGGGCCCTTCAGCGTCTTGCTTGTCAAAAGGCGTGCATCCATTCGACCGTTCCAATCCAGTTGTATCCGTTTTCTCCAGTCGGTTTTCCATGGATGGTGATGAGACTCTAACCTGTCTCAATGCTTTCGCGAGATGTTCTGATACTTCGTTTTGCACTGGAGTACCTTCTGTTAAATCTGGTTTTCTCGTTCTTTCATTTACGGAACTCATGATTTATTGATGGTTTAGTATCTTGACCCTGATAATAAACATCTTTAATTTCCATGAAATGCCTTTGATTCGAGTTCCGTTAAAGAAGAATAAATGGTTTGTCATTAGTTCAAGTCCCAACGTGTTTCGTCAACAATAATCGATTAAAATCGTGACAAATTCGCACAGGTGTAATATATATTGCACATTTTCTGGCGTGACAAATTCGCACATTTTTGGCATTGAAATCAACATCAAAGGCAACTCTGTGCTTTTCCACCTCTCACGCATTTTCAATCAATTACGCATGCTATGTTAAATAATGTGAGTTCGACGTAAGAGGTGAGTGATAGTAGGGATGCCCTTCAATCTCGTAGTAATGTTGTCATGTAGACATACCTAGTCAACGATTCGCGTGGTCTAAGCGGTAAAGCGAGTCTCGATTTGGCTTCAAACCTGCTTGAGGATTGAAGCCTTATAGGATTTCACGTTAAAATAAAGCAAAAGCGGTGCCAAGGGCATCGGTTCAAAGAATACCAATTCATACGGGTCGGGGAAGCCCATGTGGGTATGGGTTTTGGGTAAATAAAAGTGAAATGATAGAAAACGATAAAAAAGCAGAGAGATTT
>JADFGN010000495.1 GCA_022567695.1 Candidatus Poribacteria bacterium
GGATTTACACCACGATTACCGAAGCGAGGGAGAAGCACGGCGCGGAGGTATGCCTCATCTACGCTTCAACGACAGCCCACGCAAAACTCATCATCGAGAGCCTCAATCTTGGCATGCACACACTTTGCGTCAAGCCGATTGCCACAACCCAAGCTGAATTCCGGGAAATCATTGAAGTCCATAAAGCACACCCCAACTTGATGCTTGTACAGGGACAAAATAAACGATGGAATCCTGCCGCTGCAAAGATGCGCGAATGGCTCCGTGAGGAGGTCGGTATCGGCGAGATGCTTGGTGGAGAGTGTCGATTCTGGATTCGCCAGAACCTCTGGACAGGACCCGATTCTCGTCAGCCGGACGCCTTTGTCGAGGGACTTTTTTTTCACGCTGGCACAAGTCATCAACTCGATCAGTTCGTTGCGGCGAAGGGGTTGCCGAAATACGTGACAGCGCGGCTTCACACCCGTCAGGAAAAGTCACTGGGCCAGACGGGGGTTTGGGGAACGGCTGGCGGTCAGGCGTTGATGGAGTATGAGAATGGAGCTCCTTTTAGCTACACCGGCACTCGTGCTGCACACGCGAGTCCATTTGGATGGAGCGGGCATTGGTCGTTTCACGGTCTCAACGGCGATATTCGACGTGACGCAGGGCATCTGCAACTGTTCCGTGATGGTGAATGTGTCGAAGACCTTACGCTACAAGATCTCCATCCTGGACTGATTGAAGATGACCGCCTCCAATTTGATGCCTTTGCCAACGCGATTTCGGCTGGCGAAAATCGGGGTTGGATGCAGGAAACAACGCTCGGTACTTGGATTTTAATGGAAGCGTGTAATGAGTCGGCGCGGACCTTTGAGCGGGTGGATGTCAAGGCGTTTCACGCGAAGATGTTCGGATAATATTGACGCCTACTTTACGCGCTTGATGTTTCAGGTTGGTCCTTCAAAAGCTCATCTAGCACCACCGTTGCATATCCTCCCGGCGGCAAAGAAAACGCAACTCGTAATCCCACGTCAACTATTTCGATTCGATGTGCCTCGATCAGCATTCGTAGAGAGCGACGTGTCCCCTTCAATTTCGCATACGGCGTGCGGAAGGATTCAAGTGTCAGCCCTTCCTCCGCAAGAATTTCTTCCTCCAATTTCCCCGCTTCACCTTGGGGCAATTTCATCTTGTAGCCGTAGATCGGGCCCGAAGGGCTTATCTCAAACGCATCTGCGCGGGGTTGTTCAACGCAAGCATCTTCAACGATGAACACCGCACCGTTGATGTGCTTCATTGCCAAATCACCCTTGTAAAGCCGATCAATATTTGGCGATCTGGATTCCAACACACGATTGAAAAGATACGCTTGATATGCGGATAAAAACAGTCCGCGAAGCCTTTTAGGAATCGCCATGCACGCACGCTCGGATGACACACGCACACGCTGCTTGCGTTGTAGTTGCATGAGCCTATTGAGGACGTGACGTTCGTCGGCATGAGTGTGTGGTGGAAACAGGTCGTAGCTCGTTTGGAGTTCGCCCGTATCAAAAGCGGCGCGGGCATTGCGTATCCGCTCAGATTCCCGATGGCTTGAGTGTCCCAAAAAATAATCAAGGACTTTTTGCCAATCCCCCTGCAGAAGTGCTTTCCCAATCCAGTGTGAATCGCCTTTAACCCCGAATCGTTGCTTACCAAATCGGTTGGGAACGCCTTTTTCCTTGAACTGTTCAAAGGTGTGTTGGATCTCACTGAAAGCATCAAAGGAAACATCACGGACAATGAGCTCAAAACGGTTACCTTTCAGATGCCCGACGCGAAGCTTATTTCGATGCCGTTTTGCCCATAAAACCTCAATGCCCGGCAAATCTAATTCTAACAGACGTTCTGGCGGGATACCTTCGATCGATAACATTTGCGTTGTCACCGCTCTTGCGTCTTTCAAGCCTGCGTAACCAATCAATCGAGATGAAATCCCTACCTCCCGCGCAATGCGACGAATAGCTTCCAGCGTGGTAAGATTTCGTTTCCGCACGGCGATATAGGTGTGATTTCCCTTACCTGATGGCTCGTAGAGCGGAATTTCTTCGACAATGAAATCTTCGGGCGTGACCTTGATCCCTCGATCAATGGGCAGGACATCCTGAGTCGATTCGTCTGACATAGTTTCCTCCTCAACGGTGAAGAAGTATCGCAGCACCAGCCTAGTAGGGGCGAGGCATGCTTCGCCCTACGGTGGGTGTGTCGTGTCTCAACCAGTATTAATCCATACGACTCCTTGAACGATTACAAAATAAAAAAGCCATGCTGGACAAACTTTAGCATGGCTTTTCGATATCTTCGGTATATGTTGACTTTCATCAATGGTGATGATACTGGTGAGGATCAGCGGCAGCAGGAGCGGGCTCCTCTGCAATCTCTGTCACGATTGCCTCTGTCGTTAACAGCAATCCCGCGACACTTGCGGCATTTTGAAGCGCAGATCTGACGACTTTTGTTGGGTCAATAATCCCCGCTTCGATGAGGTCTTCATACTCAATTGATTCAGCGTTTAAGCCGTAATTACCTTCACCGTCTTTGATTTTGGCAACAACGACAGATCCTTCCAAACCCGCATTTTCAGCAATCACCTGCGTCGGGAACGATAGGGCTTTGCGAATGATGTTTCCACCAACGGCTTGATCGCCTTCAAGTTGGAGTTCATCGATTGCTGATTCTGTTCTCAGCAACGCAACCCCTCCGCCGGGAACGATACCTTCATCGATTGCAGCGCGGGTAGCGGATAGCGCATCTTCAAATCGCGCTTTTCTTTCCTTCACTTCAATCTCGGTTGGTGCGCCAACGTTGATGACGGCAACACCACCCGCCAATTTTGCAAGTCGCTCCTCTAATTTTTCTCGATCGTAGTCAGAGGTTGTGTCCTCGATCTGGCGGCGAATTTGTGCGACCTGTTTTTCCACGTCCTCTTTTGCGCCGGCACCACCAACAATTGTTGTATTGTCTTTATCAATAACGATCCGTCTCGTGTTACCTAGCATGCCGACCACAACATTTTCCAGTCGGATGCCGCGCTCTTCTGAAATGACTTGCCCCCCTGTGAGGACAGCAATATCGTTGAGCACTTCTTTGCGGCGATCCCCGAATCCCGGTGCTTTGACGGCAACCACTTGAATAGTGCCTCGCATTTTATTTACGACTAACGTTGACAAGGCATCGCTTTCGACATCCTCAGCGATAATTAAAAGTGGACGAGCCAACTGATTAACCTTTTCTAAGATCGGCACCAAATCTGTGGCGGCACTAATTTTTCCGTCATTGATTAGGATAAACGGATTTTCCAATTCAGCAGTCATTGCTTCAGGATTCGTCACAAAATTCGCGGAGATGTACCCTCGATCAAACTGCATACCTTCAGTGATGTCAACAGTGGTCTCCAAGCCTTTTCCTTCTTCAACAGTGATTGCACCGTCTTCGCCGACCTTATCCATTGCTTCGGCGATCATTTTACCAATTTCGCTGGCATTCGCCTGATCGTTGGCGGCACTTGCGGCGACCTGTTGAATTTCCTTTTGGGTGCTGACCGGTCGGCTCTGCTTTTCAAGTGCATCGATAATCGCATGGGTTGCTTTGTCAATACCAATCTTCAATTGCATCGGATCCATGCCAGCCGTAACGCTTTTAAGCCCTTCATGGATGATTTCCTGTGCCAACAAAGTTGCAGTGGTTGTACCATCTCCCGCGACATCGTTTGTCTTAGTGGCAACGGTTTTCAACAACTGCGCCCCCATATTCTCGTAATAGTCCGGGAGATCGATTTCTTTGGCGACGGTGACTCCATCACTTGTGATGACGGGTGCTCCAAACGATTTCTGGAGTATGACGTTTCGACCGCGTGGCCCCAACGTGACTCCCACAACTTTCGCGAGTGTGTCTGCGCCACGCCTAAGCGCACTCCTCGCTTCTTCATCAAAAATCAATTGCTTCGCTGCCATATAATTCCTCCTCATTCTGGGAAACTACATTTTTTTTGGAGTTGCCCACTCATTACCTTCTAGCCTCAAGGATTAGAGTCGGCGGGGTGGGTTGTTAGCACTCTCCTTTAGTGAGTGCTAAAGCGAGAGGAATTATATCATTCGTGATTCTAAAAGTCAACCTTTATCAATGGTTGATTTGCTTATTTGTTAGTAAGCGTTCAGGGTTGACCGGAAACCGAGTTTTTTGAAAAGTCTGCCCCTGTTGCGTGGAATTTGTCCCCCCATCCGAAGGACCGATGACGGGGGGACAACCCCCTTTCAACCAAAGAAGGCTGGCCATTGATCATTTATAATTGGGTTATGGGGTTTGGGGCTTTTGGGGCAATTTGCCATCTAGTTTCTGGCTGACAAGCAGGATAGCTCCTTCGATTCGAGTTAAGGTAACTTCAAAGGATTGTAGTTTCTCTTCGACACGGTCAATGTGCTTGTTCGTCTCATCAATAGACTTGTTTGTTGTTTCCAAACTTTTCTCAATTCGTGTGACACCGGATTGCAGATTTTCGATTTTCACCTCGTTGGTTGCGAGCCTGCTGTGAAAATTGATGGTTGCTACGACAACCATAATAACAACCACGCCAATCATACTCCAAAAGGTTGCCAAACTAAAACGTGGTATATCAGTTACTGCCACCCTTAAGTCACTGATGTCTTTTCTAGTGTCTTTCAGATCTACTTGAAGTTGGCCAATGGCATTTTCCAAACGTGGTATATCAGCTACCGCTACCCTTAAGTCACTGATGTCTTTTCTAGTGTCTTTTAGATCTGCTTGAAGCTGGCCTGTTTGGCGTGTGTTTTCTTCGATGGCATTTTTCAGTAGTTCAACACTGGATGTATTTCGCTCAATCGACTTTTCTATCCGCTCCGTATCTTCTTTCGTCTGTTCGACCAATTCTTTGACAAAAGTGAGAGTTTCTTCTTGTCTGTTAAGTCTTTCCGAAGTTTCTGTTTGGAACTCTTCTAAACTTGCCACCAGAAATCACCTCCGGTTTTTTGAGCATTGAGATTCCTGTCGAATCTGCAATGCCTTCAATTCTCCCGACAGGCTTGAAATCCCTACCCAAAACGTGACCTGTCCAGTTGAACCCGAACCACTGACTAGGACTCGTCATCCCAATCCCGACACCTGTGTCGAGAACAGCCATCTTGAATTTGGGCGTTAGTGTTTATCCTATCATAAACACTTGAGAATCGGCAAGAATAAAATCTTCTCGTTGATGACGCGGATTTAGGGGAAGGTCTTGCTTGTCTAAAAAGAAAAAAGCATCGACGCAGGGCCGATGCTTTCGTTGATACCATGCGGCGAGATTACCACTTCATTCGCCTTGTGTCCGGATCGCATTTCCATTGACGCTCTTCTGAACCGCTACCAATGCTTCAAGTTTTTGCAAGGTGGAGGAGAATTGAGCCATTTTTGATTTCATCTCAGTTAGCTCAGAATTCTGTGCATCAATGACTTTCTGTTGCTCCTTGACCGCCTCAATCAGAACGGCAACTAGGCGGGCGTAGTCTACAGATTTGGCATCGACACCGTTTTCTTCATAAGCCACAACTTCAGGTATGACTTCACCGACCTCTTCGGCTATCAGTCCCAGGTGCTGTTCGCCGGTCTCTTTCCAGACGTAGTACACACCGCGTAACTGTTT
>JADFGN010000496.1 GCA_022567695.1 Candidatus Poribacteria bacterium
GTGGCAAGTTGCACAGTTCTTACCAGCCTTCGCAGCCGGGCTATTTTTGAAACTGGCAAGTTGATTGTGATCTGGAACACTGGGTTGACCGTGACAAGTGCCGCAAAGTTCAGTCGGATTGGAATGTATTTTATTCGTCACGTTCGCGTGGAACATAGCATCGATGCTCGCGGGCGGCCCGTGCATCCTACCTTGTGCATCAACATGGCACACGAGGCAGGAAACACCGAAATCTCGGTCTGCTTCTCGTAACTTCGGCATTTTGCCGATTCCGGTAATTAAAATGGGTTGAGGGGCGTGACACGGGTCGCAGTTCTTTTCCCGGTCGGGTATCTTACTCGCGGCTTCCTGATAGATTGGGTCTTTCCACGCTTGTCCGTGCATCGATTTTTCCCACTCCCGCCAAATCGACGGGTGACAGCTTCTACACTTTCCCTTTTTGAATTCGCGATAAATGTCATCGTATCCAAGGTAGGATGGATGCGCTTCCTCCTGAGCAAATAGCACCGTGAATGCAAGGCATCCAATGATGAGGCTGATTATCAAAAAAAATAAAACGTGAAGTGTAAAACGCCCCCGCCTCTCATTTCCCAATTTTCCAGTTTCCTCTCTCTTCATTGTTCAATCCCTCAGCGAATCCAAAAGGATTTGTGCAGCCTCTTCTCCACTGTTGATACAATCAGGAATGCCTCGCCCACGGTAAGCGTTCCCTGCCAGTGCAAAGCCACGGAGTTTGCGAGAGTACGCTTCGATTTGTGAAACGACATCCAAATGTCCGACACGATACTGCGCCATTGCTTTACTGTGTTTGCTGACAGTGGCAAAGGTCGGCGTACCTTTGATACCGAGTAACTCACGTAGGTCTCCGAGCACCGATTCGATTAGCTCGGATTCGGATTGGTTAAAAAGAGCTGCATGAAACACATCAGCCATAAAAGATCGCAACAACACATAATCCACCGGGGCTCGGCCCTCAAACTTGACGTGACTGAACGAACAACCGAGAATTGACCGCCCCTCGCCAGTTGGAACGACAAAACCCATGCCATCGAGGGGGTGCGCGACCTCCTCACGCCGAAAAGCCAGATTGATTGTAGCTGAAGAAGCATAAGGGATGGAGGCAAGTTGTTTCGCGAGTTCGGGGGCGACTGTTTCCACAAGTGTCGCGGAACCCCACGCGGGGAGGGCAACACAGACGAGGTCTGCATCCATGCGTTCCTGATTGTTGAGATGAACGTGCCAGCCTTCTCCATCCGGAGAATTCTCCACACGATTGACTTTGCTCCCAAGCTGTATGCAACTGTCAGGCAAGCGCTCAACGAGCGTATCAATTAATGTTTGCATACCGGATTCAAACGACAGAAACAGGCTGTAGCGGGGACCACTCGTACTTCCCGCGCTCTGTTGCGATTTCTTCTTGCGAGCGATTAGCGCCTTAATAATGCTTCCGTATTCCCGCTCCATCTCAATGAACTGGGGCATCGTCGCTTTTAGGCTTAGATCTTTTGCATCTGTTGTGTAAACCCCACCGATCATCGGTTGTGCTAGACGTGTGAAGGCTTCTTTTCCCAACCGGCGTTTGACAAAATGCTCGACGGATTCATCATCATCCTTTCCCCGTGGAATAAAGAGGTCCAACCCCATCCGTAGCTTTCCGAGCCAACTGAAGATCGGCGTTTTCACAAACGGCCACAAGGAAGCGGGTGCCATCATGTAAAATCCTTCCGGGACCGGGTACAATTTCCCTTTGCGGAGGACAAAGCTCCGTCGTTCCTTTGGGTTTGTGCCGATCAGTTGATCTTCAATCCCCAATTCCTCGCACAATGCCTTCGCCCAAGGCTTGACCGAGAGGAAAGCGTCGGGGCCGTGTTCGATGATGAAGCCATCCTGTTTCGATGTGCGGATAACGCCCCCGACGCGCTCGCTTGCTTCGAGCAATTTGACATCGAGCGGAATGCCACGTTTTTTAGACTCGGCAATTAGGCGGTAGCAAGCTGCGAGTCCCGTGATGCCACCGCCGATGACGATTGCTTGCTTTCGATTAAAAATGTTTGTCACTGTACGTTCCTTTTATCTTCCTGAAACTGGAGATTATTTCTTTTTCAGTATTTTTTCAAGGAAATCGTTGACATCGATGACTTGATATTTAACAGCTTCCAATAGGTCATCAAGACCTTCAATTTTAGGACTTGCCCATGCCGCGTGACCATCAGAATTGGAAAGCTCCAGTACGGTTTCAGGGGAATGAAAAAAGTCATGGTCAAAGAAATAGCGTTCATAAAGACAGAGCTCCTGCCCCTCAAAGTCGGTGACATACATGATGTCGGCTTTAGGATTATCCTCCGTTAATCTCAAAGGAGGTGGCTTGGCTTGCCATTTTAATTCTTTCTCTTGTGTTAATCGAATCAAATTCGCGATTGCCTGAATCCATTTTTTTTGGTGTTCACTTAACATTTTAGTCCCTCCATCTTTCATCTTTCTGTAGCTCGCGTAAACTTTGGATTACCATTGCAAGTTCCGCATATATTTTATGAACTTCATGTTTCGAGTGCCTGGTTAGAGAGTACCGCTGGTTAGCAATAAGTTTCGTCAGTTCTACAACTGACTTCCGCATGTCCCCACGTAGCTTATACTTCAAACTTTTCAGAGTTGCCTCGCATTCAGCAAGTTCAATTCGCGTTTCTTCCAAAGATTCGTCAAAGTTCTGAAGTTGCTTCGTAATTCTCGAACGATATGCTTGTAACTGCTTTATGTGCTCTGGAACCCGTGCAATAAACAACAGACGGGCATATAGCCGTCGAATTTTGAAAAAGACAAAAACGGTAATAACGAGGCCAAGGATTGAAGCAATACTTCCTAAACCTGATAGGTGTTCAGAGAACCAAGTGATTAATTCAACAATTCCATTCGTGAACATGACTGGTTTTATATGATTCGTCGGTCCAGGCCTTGGGGTTCCCTTCATCATCAAAGCTATCTAGGTTTCAGTTTTCCTTCGATCGGTAACGTGAAATACTCCACTGTCACCCAATCGAGCGTGTATTGAAGCGCAGTGATCGGGTCGTCCGTTTCAAAATCTCCTATCAAAGCTTCTATCATTGCCCATCGCACATAAAATCTTGCATGAAACACCTTCGATTTTGATTCAGCCATTTTCTTCCTCCGTTTGGAATTTTTCACAAACCAGGTCTGCCAACATATCGATAAATTCAGGGTGAGCACCGACGGTTTCGGCGCGGATAAAGTTCATGCCACATTCCTCAGCAGTTGCTTGCGCTTCTATTCCAAGGTCGTAAAGCACTTCGACATGGTCACAGAGGAATCCAATCGGCGCGACAATGACATCTTCAACCCCTGCCTTTCCTTTTTCGCGGAGGAGGTCATTGATATCAGGCGCGGTCCAGGGTACAGTTGGATTATCGGGTGCGCTCTGGTATGCAAGATTGAAATCCTTTCCGAGCTGTTCTGCGACAATCGATGCAGTTTCGCGAAACTGTTTTGTATATGGGGAATATTTCGCGGCGGGTTGCGGGATAGCGTGGGCGGTAAAAATGAGGGTCGCTTTATCGAAACGATTACCGTGCATGTCTTTGCATGCTGTCCGAACACGATCGGCAATGGCATTGATAAAGCCCGGCTTGTTGTACCATGACGAATCTAAGTAGCTAACAGTTGGTGGCTCGCTGTCTAATGTTTCGATAGCACTCTCAACGTCGCTTTGATAACGCTCCCAACTCGATTTAGATTGATAAGCAGACATGACAATACCCAATATATTCAGATGCCCTTTTTTGACCATGTTCTCAATAACTTCGTGGAGATAAGGCGTCCAGTTGCGCATTCCTACATAAACCGGCACGTCCATGCCTCTATCTTTCAAGCCAGCCTCAAGCGCATCGGCTTGTTTGAACGTTAGCTCATTAAACGGAGAAAATCCGCCGAGTGCGACATAGTGGCTTGCTACTTCCTTTACCCGTTCTGCATTCGATGGTGCTGTGCCGACAATTCCTTCGACGAAGCAGTAGGCTTCGCCGGGGCATGGTTCGTATTTTTTGCAACAACCGGGGGTTGGTCCACCAAAGCCGATAAGTAAGACGCTGTCGTATTTTTGTGTGTGTGCCACGCTTTTCTCCTCAGTGGAATATGATACATTTAGGGGCTAAGTAGCCGGATGAAGCCAGCCTGTTCAAAATGGCGATCCGTTGTTAGTGCCTCAGTGATGCCACGTTGTTGCATGATCACAAAGCTTGAGCAATCTACTAAGGACCAGTCTTTGTCCTGTCGAGCTTTCAATAATGCCCAGGCATTCGCATCAGTGGTAGGATCGATATGGACGGTTTCAACGTATGGAGCAGACTTTATCGCGTCAATATAACGTATCAGTACTGAACGAGAAATTCGTAACGGGCTGTAAAAGAGAGCAATCAACTCTGTAAGAACATAGTTGGTTGTAATAAGTCGAGCGCCCTGCGATCTCCACCGACGTATCAATCCAACTGCCTGAATGTGATAAGGTTCGGTACGAATGAAGAAATTTGCCCAACCTGCCGTGTCTGCAAAGATCTCAGACATTTATTCTTCTCCCCGTAACTTTGTAAGTATGGTTTGACCAATGTAGAAATCGTGTTTTTCACCAATGTTCGTTATATCACTTTCAAGGGTACCCGCGAGAGAAAGTAGTGGATCACTATCACCGACAACAGCATTGAATTCCTCGTCACGCCAATAATCTTGGAAATCCTTATCCTCTTGAGCCTTCTCTTTGAGGGAAGGCATCCGATCAATACCTTTTCTTAGACTTTCGAGCATTTCACTTTTCTGCTTGAGGTGAGCAAGCGCACACGCTTTATTGTACCAACCGATGGCATGCTCTGGAAATTGGAAAAGCAGTTCATCAAGGAATTTATTACACGCCTCATAATTGCCCATCTCAAGAAAAATATCAGCCTTGAGATCCGCCGCCATGAGGTAGTGATTTATAGCATCATCGAACGTTTTCTTATTTGTGCGGTGGAATGCCATCAACTCATAACAAATACTTGCGATTTCTGATAACTCAGTCAACGCATCCTCTCGATTGCCACTTTTGTGAAGTAAATCCCTTTTCCAGAACCTTGCGTCTATGTTTGTTGAATCATTTTTGATAGCCTCATTGACATTAAACATAGCCCCTTGCTGGTCACCGAGTTTGAATAGACATTTAGATAAGTGGAGATGAGCTGCCGATGGAAACACATGAAGAACTCGTTCAAAGCAATCTTTTGCGCTATGGTAATCTCCTTGTTCAAAATGAGCAACCCCTTTCCAGTACCATGCCTTGAAATAGTTGGGCTTCTTCTCGATTGCTGTTTTATAATTTTCAATTGCTTTATCCGTTTTGCCAAGGCCCGCTAGGGATATTCCCTTATAAAGATATGCTTGAGGCAGTTCAGGATCCAATTCATTGATAATTTTATCAAACAGAGGAATAGCTTGTTCATAATGCCCTAAGTTATTATAGAGCAATCCTAAGCTGTTTATCGCCGCAACGCATGTCGGGCTTTTTTTCAGAATCCCCTCGTAGATCTTCTTCGCCTCAACGAAGTGGCCATCAGCAGCTTGGCGATCTGCAAGCTCGTGGTGGTGTCGAAGAGGTAGGCGGAGCCGGACATGTC
>JADFGN010000497.1 GCA_022567695.1 Candidatus Poribacteria bacterium
AACCTCGTCATCATTTTACTGATTCAATCACAAGGTAACGGATGCCCTTTGGTTGAATCTCGATTGGGACCTCGACGTTGTAATCCCGGTCAATTTCGTACCGCTTTGGTTCTCCCTCTTCCTCACGAATCTCGGCAATTTCACTCAATCCCGTATAGTAGAGCGGCAATTTTAAAGTCATCTGTTGCACCGCGTCTGTGGGATTATAGAGCATCGCCAGCCCACATGGCTGAATTTGCGCGTTGACATGAAGCATACAATCAATCGAGCGGCCATCTGGACGCCGCACGTGAATCAGATCAGAATCCAATATCGGGCGATATTTCTTGTAAAAGTCAACCCACTTCTTGACAATCGATTTCGTTTGGTCGGCATCGAAAAGTCGGGGGCCGCGATAACACGCAATCACGCCACTTCCGAAATTCTGTGCCAAATGCCATTCGTAGTCATCGAGATGGTCACAAAGCGGCTCGAATGTTGCTGCCTCCCCGCCGCCGTGATACTCAACCAACGGCACAAACATCCAGCCCATACTGGGCGTTTTCTCAAATGTACCGTCATAGATGTTCTGCCGGGCAATCAGAATTTGCCGCTCTCGAGGTAAGCTGAAATTCGTCTCACGATAGCCCATGCCGCATTTGTTTGAGCCGTTGAGATAATACCAATCCGGCGAGTTGATATAAATCCCGCGCGCTCGACATTCATGATAAAAACGGACACACGCCTGCCACTGGCGCAACTGCGAATCCGCCAAGCCGCTGTGGTGTGGGTGTGTTGTCGAGGCACAAACATCGCCATGATAAGGCCCATCGGTCTCGATGATATCCATTCCCGTTGCGTCCATGAAATTGAGCACGCGCTGGAAATAGCCCTCTTCCCACCCGCTCGCAAGACACGCACTCTGTCCAAATTTGCTGCCGGGTTCTCCGGTATCAGGATGGATACAGTTGAAGTTCTCACCCACATCCCGTGAAGCGCACATCAGAGTATAGCCGCCAAGTTCAATGCCTTTGCTATGTGCATAATCGGTCAACGCCTTCATTGTGGCGATGTATTGTGGTTCTTCGCTCTCGATATCAAAGCCGCTCCAAAAGGTCATTATCACCATCTCAAAACCGACTTCAGCGCACTGGTCGATCGCCAGACGCACCGCATCCAGATCGGCGCTTCGAACGTGCATGAGAATGGGATTCTCCGTGACTTGCGGCGCAACTGTGCGATACATCTTGCGCCGTGCAAGCCCTTTCCGCTCACGGTCATCACTATCGTGCAAAATCTGAAAAGTGCGAAAACTCTCGAACGTTTCTCCCGATTGAACCGTCACGCCCGGACCAAGCGGATATGTACTTGTCATCAACAGCGGCATTTGATAATGGTAATCGACCTGTGTCTTGTAGTCCGCATCCGGTCCCCATTGCGTTGTCTCCATTCCACTGAAGGCGTAATCACTCTCGACATGCAACCAATGCTTTTCCTGCTCATTGACGGCAATGATTTCACAGATCAGCGCATCGATCTGGATGGGTTGCTGACTCTCATTGCGAATCGAAACCCACTTCGATAATGCCGGAATCCCTTGGTATAGCTCGTAATGAACGGAAACACACAGATTATCGATGCACGAGGGAGGCGCAAATTCAACTGTCAGCGTTACCCCCTTTGGTGGATACACCGTTGATGCTGCATACCGCTTGCGTATCCACGGGTAATGCGCTTCTATTTTACCCACTCGATATTCACGAAATTGAAATGCATTATCGTCAAGGGTCAAGTCAGCAATCCAATCTGGATCCAGATAGGCGTAGTCGGGTTGTCCTTTCAATCCGCCGACCTCAAACTGCTGTCCGTTAATCGTAATAATTGCTTCTGGTTTGACGCCGCGCAGAATACTCGTATTCGTGGTTTGATTGGCATAATCGACCGTCGCGAAATTGGGTGAAGTGACGAATGTTCGCTGGATAAGACCGTTACTTAGAATGAGCTGATTGCCGCTTACGTCCACTGAAGCAGGTTGCTCAAAGGGCGTGACAAGCCAATCATTCTGCTGTGATGTGTATCGCATTGATGCTCCTCAAATCTGACATTCGATGCATGTAAAAGTGTGGTGTTAAGTTGTGTGGAGAACTTCTTTATCATCTCACAGTTTTTGAAATTTCTCAACACAAATTTCTGCTCTGCATTTTTCGATTGTATCCTCCTGTGAAGCCTGCTATAATCCAGATAAAATTTGGTAACCGTTCAGCCACCATAGACATTCTTGGCTCGTAGTAACGACTTGAGTCGTTGATAGCTGGCCGGAACGACTGAAGTCGTCACTACAGCACTGCCCCCCTGAACGGTTACATTTCATGATAATGACACTCAATGCTTTAGCGTTAGCAATCAGACTCATCATCGCCCGCCGAAAGAAATCGTAGTAAAGGATAAGCCACATGAAACCTTGGACATTCATTCATACCTGTGATATGCAGCCCGGTTCGCCGCGGTCATTCCGTTTCAATCCCCGCTTCATGGAGAACTGGCAGACCGCACGAAAGCAGCTGGCCGAGATGGCCGCAGACCTGATGCTGGTGGGCGGCGACCTCACACGCGATGGATCGATTCACGACTTCGAGTTGGAGACAATCAAGGCAGAGCTAGACGCTTTGCCCTATCCATATCATGCCATCCCCGGCAACATGGACACCGGCAACAAACACGCCTCCGTCGATGGTGCGACAGGTCGTGAGGATACGCGGCTTAACGTCACAGCCGAACAATTGAATCGGTTCGCAAGGTTCTTGGGAGAGTTTCCGTGGTCGTTTGTCCACAAGGATGTCCGCTTCAGCGGGTTCTACGCGGCGGTCGCCGGTTCGGGATTATCCCATGAAACGCGGATGTGGGATTGGCTGGAAAATGAACTGCCAACAGCCTCTCGGGCAAAGCATCATGTGATGATGATGCACTATCCACTGTTTATCGACGATATCAACGAACCGACGTCGGATCTAACCGATCCAGATGAATACATCGCTTGGTACTTTTCGATCGACCAACCGCATCGCTCACGGATTTTCGATGCATTTAAGTCGACAGGCGTGGAGATGGTTGTAAGCGGTCACATTCACTGCCGCCGCGCCGTTCAGGAGATTGACGGCATCCGTTTTTTCAAGTGCGCGGGTATCGCCATGCCGCAGTGGGCAACGAAGTGGGAAGACGGCCATCCACGCTTGGGATTCTACCGCTTCGACGTGACCGCGAATGGTATAATCGACACATTTATTCCGTTGACATTCGAGTCGCAGGCGGAGGGGGCTTACGGTCCGGGAGGGCATCCCAAGCCCGAACAGCGCGATTACGCAATGGCATGGGAGAAGGGCTAGCAACATACGCCTCACCCCGTCTCTCTGCAGAGCGGAATCAATGAAAAATACGAGGAACCGTTCAGGTGGTTGGAACGAAGAAGGATTCAGACGCAATCTAACAGATCGCGTTACAGTGCTTCACTTGCATTTGTAACGCAAACCGTTAGTTTGCGCGAGTCCACCTGAACGGTTACATAGTAACAAGGCCATAATTGAACTGGCGGAATCGACACTTGAAGCAAAGTAAACCACAGGAGCGGTTGCATGTTAAAACGGCTTGGACATCCCCAACTTTCTGCGAAACACATCCTTGTTATCGTGTTGCTCGTGGTACATCTTTCGCCGATCTGGATTTTTAAATTCTTTCCGACTCAAGATGGACTTTCTCACATCTACAATGCGCAGGTGTTGAAGGATTATCACAAACACGAGAACTATACCATCCGGGACGTTTATCGGTTAAATTTAACCCTCTTTCCAAACTGGATGTCCCACGCGCTGATGGCGGCGCTGATGTACCTCTTGCCGCCCATTGTCTGCGAAAAGATTGTCATCAGCCTCTGCATCGTTGGATTACCGCTGTCCCTGTTTTACTTCTTAAACGCTGTGGACAAAGGAAAAACGCTGTTCGGCTTATTGGGATTTGTCTACACTTATCATTACCTTTTGCAGATGGGGTTTTATAACTTCGCTTTAAGCATGCCTCTGTTTTTCTTCACACTCGGCTATTGGTGGAAACACAAGGCGGAGATGAATCAAACACGCATTGGCATCCTCTACGTCCTGCTGTTGATGACCTTTTTCTGCCACTTCCAATCTTATGCTCAGCTTGTCCTGTCGCTCTCGTTTTTCGCGGGCTTCTCTTTCATTTACGCCGCTGCCCTCCAAACTTGGGGGCATAATAATACCCAAACCCTCCCAATCCATTTGAAGATGTTCGCCAAGAATCTGAAACCGCTTCTTGCCTTCGTCGGTTGGATGTCCCCCGCATATTTCATTCTGTTCTCCTATTCTCAAGCCAGCACACAAGGGGCTCGTGGGAACTACAGGGATTTTGGGGAACTCTGGGAATACTTTTTTGATCTCAAATCCATTGTCTTTTTTCGAGATGACCACATACTGATCGGGCGGACAATTTTAGTCCTTCTTGCAGTTGTTTTCGCCCTGACACTTTGGCACAGAATCAGAGAAATTCAAAGATTCCGCAATTCCGCTGCGGCATCAACCCAACGGTTGTGGCCGAAAATCATCGATGGAAAAGAGCAATTTTTGCTGTGGGCGGCTGCGCTTACCGTACTCTATTTCAAATTACCATGGTCCCTGAGTTCTGGTGGCGGCTGGATCAACGACAGAGTCCATATTTACATCTTCCTCGTGCTGCTTCCGTTCTTCAGCGTCAACTTCCACAGATACGTCCGCCACGCCATTGCCGGACTCATCATCGCTTTGTCTTTATGGCACTTAGGTTACGCCGCGCACGCCTATTATTATTTGGACAAAGAGATTAAGGAGATGACCTCTGGGGTCGATTTGGTGGAGGAACATACCACCCTAAAAATGGAAATTACCGTCTGGGATGGCGCCGACCAACGAACGTCCGATTATGTCGGAAACGTGAAATATGTCTCGCCGTTCCTGTTCTTCGCCAGTTATTATTGCCTGAATAAAGATGTCGCGTTTCTCACAAACTACGAGGCAGAACTCAACTATTTCCCCGTCAACTACAAAGGCAATTGGAAAGATTCTGCTTCGGAGGATGCCGATTACATCCTCGCGTGTCGCATGGGAGACGATGACATCAAGGAATTACAACTTGACGATGATTACAACTTGATTCACGGCGGAAAACACCACAAACTCTTTCGACGAAAAAAAGCCAAACCTGACGAATCATTATGGGATGACAGAAACACAATTCAATTCGACATGCAGCCGCACGGCGGAAAAACCGCACCCGGACATATCGCTGTTTTTAAAGATACCGTTTACGAAGACGGCGGATATGGCTGGGCGACGGCATCCACAATCCATGCACGCCGAAGGGATGTCCCCCCTTCTGAGCTGAATCAGGATAGCGTGTGGGGTGAGGAAGACGGCGTTTTCAGAGTCGCGCTCCCCAATGGAAACTACAAAGTCACTTACCACTTCTTTTCCGACGAATCGGCTGACCACGAGACTAACATCATTGCAAACGGAAAGCGAGTTATTAAGAATCTCAAAATCGCCGCAGGCAGTGGGACAATTGAGAAAAGTTACACAATTACAGTTACCGATGAACGAT
>JADFGN010000498.1 GCA_022567695.1 Candidatus Poribacteria bacterium
GCGGGCATGAAAGCAATTCGCTTTTCAGGTGCAACTCTGACAGAACAAGATGATGCGCTATCGGATGCCGTGGTTGATGATTATCGTCAGCTTGAAGCGGCAATCGCCCAGTTGTGAAGACTAGGAGCAAATGAGGGAAATCAGGAAATTGGGAAATGATGTAAACGTTCAGGGGAAACAAAGACACTAAGGATGCCAAACGATGCAAGATACAAGATGCAAGTAAATTTGTATCCTGTACCTTGAATCCTGTACCTTTGTTACTCATCACATTTCACGCATCAACAGAGAAAGGAGCGGTATAAACAATGACCACCCAAACTCCCTCAACCGTATTAGTGACCGGAGGGACAGGCTTTATCGGGAGTCGGCTTTGCGAAGCACTTCACGAAAAAGGACATGATTTTATTGTGCTATCTCGCCGACCAGATGCCGCCCGTTCCAAGTTGCCTCACGCGAAAGCAGTGGAGGCGTGGGAACCAGACGCTGAGATTGTACTTCCAAACGCCCACTGCGTCGTGCATCTCGCAGGCGAAACCGTCGCTAGCAAATGGAACAGCGAAAAGAAACGACGCATCCGCGAGAGCCGTGTTTTGTCAACCCGAGCGCTCGTGGCGTCCTTCTCAAAAATGGAAACGAAACCAGAGGTTTTTGTGTGTGCCTCAGCAATCGGCTATTACGGGGCAGGCACTGACGAGGCTTTTACTGAGGAATCTCAGGTAGGCTCCGACTTCCTCGCCGAAGTGTGCCAAGCATGGGAAGCGGAAGCACAGAGCGCGGAAGAACTCGGCATTCGAGTGGTACGCATCCGAATCGGTCTCGTCCTCGGCGCAAATGGAGGGGCGTTACAACAAATGCTTCTTCCATTCAAGATGGGAGTGGGCGGAAGGTTAGGAAGTGGGAATCAATGGATGTCGTGGGTGCATATTGATGATGTGGTTGGGATTATCCTCTACGCGCTGGAAAATCGCGAGGTAGTCGGTGCGCTTAACGCAACAGCACCGGAACCTGTTCGTAACACGGAATTCACGAAAACATTGGGTCGCGTCCTCCATCGTCCAACCCTTTTTCCTGTGCCTTCCTTTGCTTTAAAATTGAGGTTCGGCGAGTTCACAAATTTTCTGCTCATGAGCCAGCGTGTTTTGCCGGAGAGGACTCAAGCCGTCGGTTACGAATTCCGATACACAAAAATCGAACCCACACTTCAGGCGTGCTTGAGTTAAAATACTGTCTTCTTGGCACAATGAAGTGGAGTATACAATGGAGTTGAATCTTGCCGCTTTCTTATCATGTCATAAAGCCCTCGTCGAAGATTCAGCGGTTTGGGGCGATCTCCCGTTGCGCATCACTAGCTATCTGAGCAATGAACTGCCACCCAGCCATTACATTACCTCAGTACGCGGGATTATTTTTCACAACGATTCAATCCTTGTCGTCCGCAATCCCCAAGGGATTCACATTAGTCCCGGCGGACAGCGCGAAGCCGGCGAGACACTTGAGGAAACGCTGCGTCGTGAAGTGCTGGAGGAAACCGGGTGGACGATTACTGAGGTACGCATGCTTGGATTTGTCCATTTTCACCATCTCAATCCCAAACCACCGGACTATAAATATCTCCATCCCGATTTTATACAACTCATCTATGTTGCACAAGCGGCCCAGTTTATCCCGGAGGCCAAACTTGTTGGAGACTATGAAATTGAATCAGGCTTTCGGCCTTTAGACGAGGTTAAAACACTTAATCTTTCTCCGGGCGAGCGACTCGCTCTTGATGCTGCGCTTAAGTACCTATCACTAAATTCGGAGTGCAAAACGTGTTGCTCAGAGGCTTTGTTCAATCGCCTGCATCGAGGGGCAATTGGGGGATGCAGTATCGGAATGTTGGGGCGGACACGCGGGATTTTACTTTTACCTCACACTGAAGGACGTTGAGACGCACGAAACCTCGCCGTTTTTCAAGTTCCTAGCGAGAACGACCGGAATTGATGAAATTGACGGCCCTCCCGATGCCCGACACCCCATCACGTTTCATTTTTCACCAATCCCGCCGGCCAACGTAAAGGCTCCGATTTTCCAACGGCAACGCCACCTTCGCTCCGCCCTGTCTTTGCGATTCGATGAAGCCGAGAATCATCTCCTGACTCCGACAGGCAATTCGAATATTACCCGTTGTCTCGCGTCCCTCCTCAATTGCTGCCACGATGTCGTTAATCGCGCCGACTGTCCCGCTGGCGTGAGGCGGCGTGGGGAACGAGACTTCTTCAAGGATGCTATGGCTACCCTTTGCCATCCGCCAAAGACATGTCACACCGTTATTGTGCGTGCGTAGCTTGCCCTTTGAACCGCTAACTTCGTACTCGCTGCCAGTGCTAGCAACGATGTAGCCATGGACGCCGTTCTTGAATTTGACATACCCCATCGGAATCCCCGGATCGCCGTCAACATGATTATCCTCAAAGTCGGCATCATCAACAATCGCGCTTCCTTGCACATAATCAATTTCCGAGTCACTCGCCAGATAAAGAAGCATGTCCGCGGTATGCGTGTGTCCCCACTGTGCAGCACCGACACCTGCGTGACCAATTACCGCTTGAATATCCCCCAGCTCGCCGCCGTCGATTAACTCACGCATCTTCTGATACAACGGTGTGTAGCGGCGTTGCGTCCCATAGTTAAATTTGACACCGTTCTTCTCACAGGCTTCCAGCATAGCGTCTGCCTCTTCCATTGAACAGCAGAGCGGCTTTTCGCAATAAATTCCCCGGACGCCATTCTCAGCGGCGAAAATCGTCATCTCAGCGTGAGTCGCTGGGCGTGTGGCGATGCTCACAATATCCGGCTTTTCTTTGTGAATCATCTCGCGGTAGTCCGTATAGCCGTTGGGGACATTGTACCGCTTTTGGATTTCCGTGACTTTCTCCGGCAGAACGTCGGAGACTGCTACCAAATCTGTGTGTTCCGATGCGATATGACCCGCCGCGTGCGAGTACGGAATCCACAGAAAACTGTTCGGGTGATTTCGGACTTCATCGTCAATCGTTGCTCCCATCCGACCACAACCGATCAGACAAGACCTGTATCGTGCCATTTTAAACCTCCCTGCGTAAAAGCGTCGATAGAGATTGCACCATTAAACCACATATTGAACAAATTGTCAACTCTGACAAAGTCGTGATAATCCCATTCCACTTTCTTTGGAATGCACAGCTTGTTGTGCAAAGCCCCGCAAAACAAGATGTGCACTCCAGACTTATCCTTACTCCCAAAGCGGATTGCTCTCATCATAATAATACGCTTGTTCTTCAACTGAGACGCGGCTATCTTTCGTAAGCCTCAAAGGTGAAGAAACCTGTTCAAGGATTTCTTTTTCTGCAAGCCATTCGCAGGCGCCACTGACCTCACCATCTTGAAAACGCTTGCCAAAATGATCGCCAATCTCTGTCATGGTACGAATTCCGCCTGCCTCAGTCAAGAAGTCAAAAAGCGGTTGAAAGACGGTAAAGGCTTTGTCTTCAAGGTATTCATCGATCATTTCAAGCGCGTGTCCAACCGTTTCCTTGGTCTTCTCCGCATTGATCAAATCGACATAAACGGCGTTAAAGAAATCGGGATTATACTTCAGTGCTTGATAGATGACCTTCCGTTTTGGCACTTCTCCATGCGTGATGACCTCAATCCTTGCCAGTGAATCCACCACAAAGGTAAGATATAAAAAGCTGTAGTCGTAATCGTGCTTGACGAAGAACCATTTTTCCGCTTTTGCCAATGCGCCAAAAGCACCGCTTGCAACGCTCATCAGCCGCGTTTCTCGATCCCTTTCACCGATATACTCAAGGTTCTTATGCCACTCGCCAATTGTCTCGTCTTTGGAAAACAAGATCTTGCTTCTCAAGAGAACCGAATGCAGCGCATTGGCTTGTAACTGTCCCTCGACCATCCGTTTATATTCATTGCGCCGATAGATGGTCACATTGATATTCACGTCATTTTCCACCAAGCTGTAGCGTGGCGTTGGCCTTGTGTCCTCCTCCTCTGTTGCTCTGGATTGCGCATCCAGCCTTGCGTCGTCACGGCTGATAAGACTAATTTCAACATTGGTCTTGTCCCAAACGTTATGCGGTGCGAGGTCGCTTGTCAGAATCACCGCGAGGATGTACCGATCGCTTTTGATCTTATAGACGAAGGCATCCAACGCTTCCATGATATGTGGGTGGGCTTCCTCTTTCAATCGCACTGGGTGGGATAAATTCTTCGCAGATGTTTCTTGAGGATGATAATAATACGCGGCTTCCTCCACCTCGATCTGGCTCTTTAGAGTGAGCTTTGTGGGTATGGAGATTTGCTCAATGACCCCCTTCCTAGCTAACCATTGATAGGCATTATCGAGCCTTGTCCCTTCGCCCATCTTTTCTCCAAAGTAAGTATTCAATTCCGTCGCCGATCGGATGCCCTCCGCTTCGGCGAGATAATCCAAGATCGGTTGGAAGATAAACAGCTTTTCGTCAAGGTAAGCATTGACCCGATTCAGCGCGTCTTGGATAACTTCCTCATCTTTCTCTCGATTAAGTAGGTCTGAGTAGACAGCCTTAAAGAAATCAGGATTGTACTCTAGCGCAGGCTGGATAACCTCTCGCGATGGATTTTCGTCGTTTAGAAGCACCTCAACCCGCGCGAGCTCTTCGACCGCAGCCAAAATCGATGTGAAACTATAAAGGAGATCGTTATTAACATAAAACTGTTTTTCAGCATATGCCAACGAAGATAGCGGCCCGGTTATGACCGATAAAAGCTGGAGTTCTTTATCCCTCGCGCCGATGCCGTGGAGATTGGCGTTCTGTTGATACCATTCCTTAATCGACTCATCATCGGAAAAAAGTAGTGTGCTTCGAGAAAAGAAGGAGTGCATGAAAGAACCTTGTCGGGCACCTTCCAACGTCCGTTTGAATGAATTCCGGGGCGTAACCGATGCGTGGATGTTGACGCCATTCTCGACTAAACTGTAACCATTACGATTTATTCCATCTCTACTGATGAGTTCGATATCCAGATCGGACTTTTCCCAAACCTGATCATATGAGAAACTCCCGCCAAGAATGGCGGCGATGATATTTCGATCCTTTTTGACCTTCGCGACCAACGAATCAACCGCGTCCTGATAACGTTTTTCAATAGCCTCTTGTGACTCAATCACTAGCGCATCCCCCTTCCTGAAATTATATCCACACGTCAT
Organism: Candidatus Poribacteria bacterium; assembly: GCA_022567695.1. Classification (GTDB taxonomy): domain Bacteria; phylum Poribacteria; class WGA-4E; order WGA-4E; family PCPOR2b; genus JADFGN01. The sequence goes on from JADFGN010000498.1 coordinate 5,231, forward strand.
TATAGCATATCGTGGGTATGCTTGACAAATTGTCGAGTGTGCTACCTTCGGCAGTGATTCTGCTAGACATGTGTGAGTTTCCTAGCAGAGTTTTGGCAAGTTAAAATTCGGCAGCTTTTACTGCCCACTTTGGAAACATACAAAAATTATTTTCCCAGTCTGTCACTCTCTTGTCAATAAAAATCTCTATGCTCGTCTTCTCTATCGTTTTTGGGGCCCACTCCTTCGTGCGTTTTATGGTTCTTAAGTTCGATATCGACGCAGGAGCCACATGATTTTGTCTCTCTGGAGGACTTATTTTACCGCAATTTACAACGCCTTTTGAAATTGCATCAAATTTTG
>JADFGN010000499.1 GCA_022567695.1 Candidatus Poribacteria bacterium
CGGTCAAAGCCAAGGCCAGAGCCTACTTTTTCCGTAATCGTAAGGACCCAGTCCAGGCCGAGACCAAGCTTGAAGAGCTGTGGCACGAAGCCTTTGCCCAGATTAGCCAGGTGAGGAAATATTTCGATGTCCTGCTGGACTACGACATCCAGCGCATGCCATGGAACATTCGGCGGGCGTTGGAGCAAGCCAACGAGCACTGCTCTCAGTTCTTTCTCAGTGTGGCGGGTTTCATATGCCGAGGGGTGGTAGACAGAAATAAACCCTTATCCTTCCACGCCAAGGCCGTGAGCTGTTTCAACAAGGGGAAGGCCTCCAAGGGACTCCAGTTCGGACGCGCCTTTCAGCTGGGGCGGATCGGGGGCAATTTCCTCCTGGTGGGTGAGTGTACCTCGCTCCGGCTGGAAGACAAGGCGTCGGTGCGTCCGATGATCACCGAACATCAGCACCTGTTTGGCGAAGGGGTTTTGCAAAGCCTTGCAAATTCATTTGCGCTCGAGCTCATTGAGTCCGTTGTGCCCCTTGAGATTAAAGGTAGCCTTAATCTGCCCATTATTCACAACAAGATCGTTTTTGCGAGTGGTGCGGTTAATTTTTTGAACCGAAGCTTTGATCTATTGTCGATCGAAAAGCAAAAACAGTTTTTTCCAGATCGCCACGCCGGCATCGCCGCCTGTCAGGAAACGGCACCGGTCGCTGATGCCGCCGCCCTTGAGCGAGGAGCCGCGGAATCCAGACCGGACATCGTCACGAGCAGATTTGAGGACATCGTGGGCGATCATCGCATTGACGCGGTCGCCATCATCACTCCAGCCCCAGTCCACGCAGAGCAGGCGGTTGCCTTGCTCCGAGCGGGGAAGCATGTGTTGTCGGCCGTGCCTGCCGCCGTGACCGTTGAGGGATGTCGAGAAATTGTGGTTGCGGCACGAGAGTCTGGCAGTGTTTACATGATGGCAGAGAATTGGCCGTATGAACCGAGTATCCTCAGAGCGCAAGAACTCTACGCTTCGGGAAAACTTGGCAGCTTATACTATGCCGAAGCCGAGTACCTTCATCACCTCGAATCGCTCTGGTTCAAACCTAACGGCGAGCCGACATGGCGATGGTCGCTTTCTCCGCTTTTATACCCGACTCATGGAATTGGCCCCTACCTACACATGACAGGAGATCGGTTCGCGGAAGTCACCGCTTATGGCGTTTCAGGCAACGTCCCCCCGCAGGCCGATCCCAACAGCACATGGCTGGAAGTTGCAATGCTACGGTCAGAACAGGGATGCTTATTCAAGCTGCTGAACTCTTTCTGCAATGCGCATCCCGGTGGGCACTATCTGTCATTCTATGGTGACCGTGGGAGCTTCGAGACAGCTCGCGGTAAAAAAGCCCGGACGGTAGCGAAGTACTGGCTTCTAGGCGATAAGTCCAGAGAGATGACTCGTGAGGAATGCACGTACCCACCTTTGCCAGACAACGTTAAAAACATGGGTGGCCATGCGGGGCCAGCCGTGCGGATCATCGAGGACTTCGTTCGAGCGGTTATCGATGATGCCCCAGTGCCGATAGGCCCTCGACTTGCGGTCAACATGACATTGCCGGGCATCTGTGCGGTGGAGTCGATCCAAACAGCCAAGAGCGTCCGAATCCCTGATCCGAGAGAATGGTGAACCGCACAATATAGCGAGTTGCCGAGAAATCACAAATTTTTCTGTGAAGCGTGGGGTTGTCCAAGATAGGAGATTTATCTGTGCTGTTGGCAAAGCGTTATGCTATAATCCTCCACCCAACAACGGATGGATGGGATAGGAGATTACGCAACATATTTTACGTTCAATAAAGGAGTCATAAAATGACAGATCAGTTTAATGTTGGCATAATCGGATGCGGCGGAATCGCCAATCGTCATGCCAGTGTGCTATCCGGATTAGAGGTGGTGAATCTTGTCGCCTTCTGCGACATCGCCGAAGATCGGGCGATCGGATTCAACGAGAAATATGCTGAAAGCCAAGCAAAGATCTATACCGATTTCGCCCAGATGTATGATTCAGAAGAGCTCGATGTGGTGTGGATCTGTTTGCCACCGTTTGCCCACACCAACGAAGTTGAGCTTGCCGCCTCTCATGGCGTTAACGTCTTCATTGAAAAACCGATTGCGCTTAACATGGAAACAGCGGGCAGAATGGTCGAAGCCGTAGAGAAACACAAGGTGAAATCACAGGTGGGGTTTATGTCGCGGTTTGGATCGGTGGTCGAAAACGTTAAAGCGATGCTTGACAGTGGTGAAGCCGGAAACGCGGGGTTGATGATCGGCAAATACATGTGCAATGCACTCCACGCACCGTGGTGGCGAGAAAAAGGAAAGAGCGGCGGTCAGATTGTTGAGCAGATTATCCACACTTACGATATTGTTCGGTATTTCTTGGGTGAGCCGGAATCGGTCTTCTGTCGTGCCGAGAACATCTTTCATAAGACGGTCGAAAACTACACATCTGAAGACGCCAGTGGAACCGTTATCCGGTTTCGCAACGGTGCAATCGCAACTGTGACTGGGTCCAACGGAGCGATTCCCGGCAGATGGATCAGCCAGTATGAGTTGGTTGCGACGAATCTAACCGTCAATTTCGCCGATGCCAATAACGCAACGCTTTATCGAACAGATGTCCAACCGGTTCAGGAGGAGAAATTGACCAGTGACAGAGACCTTTTCCACGCCGAAGCGATGGATCTGTTGAACGCAATTAAGACCGATGGGATAACGCGCACACCAATCATTGAGGGTGCGAAAACGCTGGAGCTTGTGCTTGCAGCCAGCGAATCGGCGGAGACGGGCAAAATCGTTGAGTTTTGAGAAAAATCATGACCGATCACCACCACAAGCCGATCCGAATGGACATTCTTAGAATGAGGAGCAATGGCCAGTGATGTAATGCACTGTGAAATTAGTTTTGACGGGCTGTTGTGAGAGGGTTGTACCCTCGAACGAAACGGGGGTACAATCCCCTTACAACTTTTATCAATCCCCTAATTTGATTCAAACGAACGGATTAACTCCTGAAACTCAGAACTCTGACGAATATCGCTAAAATCACGATTGCTCTTTGCTTTTTCAAGGGCTACGGCATCGAGGGTTATCGCTTTTTGCAGATATTTAAGACTCTGTTGATTTTGATTTTTTCGAGCATAGAGGCGGGCAAGATTGTAGTTCGCCTTTGCATAGTTTTCCTCGATGGCAATGGCTTTGTTCAATATCGCTTCCGCATCGTCTAGTTTCCCTTGACTAATGTAGACTGCCCCTAGATTGCTATAAGCCTTTGAACCATTTGGTTCTAGAGAAACCGCTTTTTTCCATGCACCAATAGCTTTGTCTATCTGCCCAGAATGTCGATAAGCAATCCCCAAATTGTAATGGGCTTTGACATGGTTTGGATCGATTTCAATCACTTTTTCCCATTCCGCAATCGCCTCTTTGGGTTTTCCCTGTTTGCTAAAGGTAACTCCCTGATTGTAATGAACTTGCTCATCAGTTTGATGGGTACGATTTGACAGGTCAATATCGCTCTGTTTTTGCGTATGGCTATCACAACTTGACATAAAAACGATGAGACCTAATGAAAAAATTCTCAATAATATATTACTCGTCATTATAATACCTTTCGACGAAAAAGGGTAGCCACCATCCATATTAAAGAATTGCGATTTTATAAATCCTACAGAATGTATGGGGTATTTACGCGCAATTCCTTAAGGCGGATTAGGTTGGCTGTGGAAAATGAGGTCTAAAAACGCATCATAAGTTCGAGGGTTTTTGGCGATTTTCTTACCGTTGACAAAGAAAGTCGGCGTGTAAAAAACATCCTCGCCCCGAGCCCTTTGATAATCCGTTGCGATTCTGTCTTTGATGGCGTGGGAATGGAGATCGCTTAGAAATTTTTCCACATCCAAACCGAGTGCATCGGCGTATTGTGTGAAAATCTGTTCGGCCGAGGCGGGTTCTTTTCTCGCCCACTCGCGTTGCTTTTCAAAAAGTTGGTCGTGCATTTCCCAGAACTTCCCTTGACGCCCCGCTGCTTCTGCGCTTCTAGCGGCTAGGGAAGCGTTTTTATGTTTGTCTAACGGATAGTGTCGGAAGATGAACCGAAAGTCATCGCCCTTTTTTTGGGATAGCTTTTTAATCATGCGATAGTAACGACGGCAAACGGCACATTGGAAATCGCCGTACTCGATTAAAGTGATTTTCGCACTCCCATTGCCCAAAGTCCAGTCGAAATCTCGCCTTTTATTCGCTATATCCGCCTCAGTTGCATTCGTTACGGAATTTTGATCCGTTTTTGACAACAGCGATAATTGGGCGGTAAAAGTGAGTTTAATGATAACCAAGACACTGGCGATCAGTAAAAACACAACAGATGACCAAAGGGCAATGCGGATGGGCATCCGCCTACTATGGGAAAGTCGTTGGCTATGCATTTTTTCGTGATGTTGTGTTTGGATGCATGTTTGAGGGTGTTAATAGCTGATATACCTTCTCTCAATTTCAAGCGGCAATTATCTTCAGTTGAGCATCCACCCGCTGTATCTCGTGGGTGGCATCGAGGGATTGATACAATACCCGAGATCTGTTTAAGAAATAACGGGCTTGAGAAAGGTTTTCCGCGTCAAGGTGCATCCGTCCAAATTCGTAACATCCTTCGGCTTCCCCTTGCGGGTTTTGGCTGGACTGATAACCTGATATGCTTTGGTTGAAGGCTTCGATAGCCGCCGCCCATTTCTTTTGGTGTCGGTGGATGCAACCGTAGAGTTTATACACCTCTGCAATTCCGATGGCATCGTCAATCTTATCGAAGATGGCTAACGCCTTGTTAGCATATAACTCCGCGGCATCAATATTGCTCACTTGGAGGTGGAATTCGGCGCGGTTGACATAGATCTCTGAAAGTTTCAGCAAGTCACCCGACTTTTCTACCAATTCTGTGGCTTGAGCATAGCAACTACCCGCAGCTTCCAACTCACCCACATCAACATAAGCCATTGCGAGATTTACGAAAACACCCGCAGCTTCCCGGGGCACGTCTAGTTCCTCGTAGATCGCGATACTTTCCTCAAAGTTGTCCAGTGCCGCATCCCAATCGGCTTGAATGCTCGCAATAATGCCGAGGCTGTTGTGTGCAGCGGCAGCGAGACGTTTACAATCGTTTTTCCCTTGACTCACCTCAAATACTTGCTGGTGGTGAGTCTTTGCCAGATCATAGTCTCCCTGCTGGACGGCAATATATCCCAAGCTGTTATGAATGCTTGCTGTGCATCCAACGTCATTGTTGGCTTCAAATAACGCCAGGCTTTTTTGATAATATACTTGGGCATCACTCCACTGTCCGGAATAAAAATGCAATGTCCCGAATTGCCGGAAGATTTCCGCTCGTAGCTTGTAAGAATATTCACCTTCATCGATAAGCACTAACATCTGTTCAAGAAGGGCAAGCGCGCGTTCTCGTTCTCCGATGTGCCGATACGTTTTGGCAATCTCGTATAGAGACCAGAGAAGTGTCTCTTTTT
>JADFGN010000500.1 GCA_022567695.1 Candidatus Poribacteria bacterium
CCAACGCTTAACATCACAGCACTGACTTAGCTCTTTTACCACAGATACGTTAATAAGACCTTATGCTGGATGGCGGATGGAGAAAACCTATGTCGGAGCCTGATTCCACGCACCTTAATTATGTGAGAGAATTTACCAAGCTCAGTCTTTGGTATGTCCATAAACGCCTTTGTGAAGGGGAGGGCGATTTCAAAGGTACGGTGAACGGGCGAGTAAATATCTACCGGAATACGACGCTGTACGATGGAAAGCGTCATCCATCCAACGCGGATGTTGGACAAGAATGGGCGAGCATCCTGAACCAGCTCAAGGCGATTTTTGACCGTCACGCGGGAGAACCCACGACAGCGAAGCTTGAACAGGCAGGGCTCAACCTGTTGTGGCCCTACCTGAAAAAGCGTCGAGGGGCGTTGCCGTCACCGCAAGACCGCCCCTACGAGTGTTGGAGTTACAATTACAGCAGCGCTCGGGTTCACATCTATATTTTCAACGTCTACCAGCCCGCATCCCCGTTGAGCGATATGTACATTCCCTTTGCCGCTTCCCTGATTAGGTTACTGCGCGATGTTCAGGCAGAGCGACCTGATATCGAGGTGGTCCAGTGCGGGAGCTGGTTGAATTCTTCGCCGCCATTTCAGGCACTCTTTCCAGAATGTTGGAAACAGAGTGCAGAGCCGAGACCGGACGTTCGATACACTATGGGGCATTGGGGACAATTTATCAGCCGACAGGGCGGCTTCCATGCCCGGAATGGCACGCTGTTCCGACAGACGGGGAAGTTTCCGTTTCCCAATTTAAGGTGTGAATCTCCGATCGCGGAGGTACTTGCACATCTCAAGGAAAGCTTCCCTCAAGCGATAGCGCACAATGCAGAAAGGAGCGGCGTATCGAAGCCGTAAGCCGAATCATTAGCCTTCTGTCGTGGAGGTAATTTCGTAGCACTCCCCTTTGTAGCAGACAATGATTCGCTTTCCAATTGCCAGATACTTTCTCAACTCCGACTGTTTGGCGACGAGTTCGAAATAGGCATCGCTGGCATACTCGATCTTTCGGGTTTTCATTTCTTTTTTATAATCACTATCCACCCAGATACCATCGCGGAGATAAAATGCCTTGCTCCCGACCTGCTTGATCGATTCCGATTCCATCCCTCCTCGATCGCCGAGTTTCAACTCTTGCAATTGACGGCTGGCTTTCACTGCATATTCGCCCGAGTTTTGAACTGTTTGCCCTAATTTAGCAAAAGCCTGCTCTCTTTTCATCATCCGGCCAGCCGCTTCGTAAGAATATCTCAACGCTACCTCATTTTGCCTAAGCATCGGCGCAGCAGCGACGGGGCGAGCATCTTCCAGCACAAGGAATGAGGTGTACGGCGTCATAATCCCGTGCTTTTTGCTTAATCGCACGATTTCATCAATCAATTCCTGATCTTCGCCGTTCAGCCTGACTTCATCGATAAGGTAAGCAACCTTGCGCTGTGCCCACAGGCGAGGCAGAAATTCGTGCTCGCGTTCCCGTTTTGGGAAGTTGACCTTGTGTGAAAATTGTTGCGTTTTGCCCCTCACTGTGCCGGTGAGTTTAATTTTCGGATCGCCATGCGTCTTATAGCGTCCGAGTACAGTTAATTGTGACCCGCGAAATAAATCGGGGAGTTTTTTCGGATATCGGTCTGCGGTTTTGATCTTTCCAAAATCCAATTCCAAATTAACGAGCACAGGTTCATTGACCTTCGCAAAGAACGACGAAACCGCAATTTCGAGGTCTTCCTTCGGCTCGACATACTGGCGTGTCCCACGATTCTCTTCGGCGAGTTTATCGAGCAGTTGCGTGTTGACATCATAACCCACGCCGAACACAAAGAGACGGGTATTTTCATCGTTGGCCTTTGTGACGTTTTTGATAATCTGTCCGATGTCCGTCTCACCGACGGTGGGTCTGCCGTCCGTGAGAAAAATAATCATCCGTGGACGCTTCGGATGCGGCTTCTCTCTCAGGGCAGTCAGCAAGGCTTCGTTGATGTTTGTCCCGCCTAAGTTCTCGATGTCGTCAATGAATGCAAGTGCCTTTTCGCGCCCCTTTTTTACCTCGACAAGTTCATCGGAAAAGGTTTCAACATCTGTACTGAACAGGATGAGATTAAATCGATCGCCATCGTTCAAATTACGAACGCAGAAGCGGAGGGCTTCTTTGGCACTCTTGATCTTCTCACCACGCATACTGCCTGATCTGTCGAGAACAAAGATAAAATCCTTTTCAATAATTTCCGATTTTTTCGTTTCGTATTTAGGGGAGATAAGCAGCATGAAGTAACCATCGTTATCTTCATCGTCTCGATGGGCAATTATGTCGATACCGACATCGCTGTCAGAGAGCGAGTAGTAGAAAACGAAATCTCGTTTCGGTTGGATGTTCGATTCTTCGTAACTGATCAGGGTATGATAATCGTCTTTGCGGACAATTTCAACATCATGTGATGGTGAGTAAATTGTCTTGATGGCGCGTTTACTTTTGATGTCCATCGAGATCGCTAGACTTTCAACAGGCTGATGGGTGAACTTTTCGGTGCGTAGCGGATAGGTGTACTTTGCCAACCCGGCATCAACGTGAATGACCTGCGAGTATTCAAGTTGAATCCGTTTTTCGCCATTCGCGGGAATCGGAAACACGCGCGCCTGAAACGCACGGGTGCCGATGTATTCCAACAACGCCGGATCTTGAGATTTACGGACGATGTCCTCATAAATTTTTCGGGCTTTGTCCTTGGCCAGAAGTTCACCTTTCACCCTCACCCCATCGATGTACATGGCGAAATCTGAGACCGCGGCATCATCGGGCAATGGAAAGAGGTACGTACCCTCCAGTTGAAAGCGATTCTTGTTGGCGAAAATCTGGTCAATCTTCGTCGTTGCGAGTTGGTTATCGATCGAGATGGAAACGTGATGGCGTTCGATTGTCAGCGGGATAAAGTGCGGAAGGCGACGCGGAGGCGGTATGATGATGCCTTGTGCGTGAGCGAAATGGGTTAACCAACTGAGTCCGAAAAGAATGAGAAGTGCGGTGTGGATAAATGAGCGTTTCATGGGAGACCTCCAATTGATATATTAGGTAAACCGGGGGCAGGTCCAAGGTGAACAATTATCAATTGCCACACCGATGGCCTCATTTAGTTTCGCAGGCTATCTTTCGCATTCTGCGTTAACTAACTTGACGAAAAAATATAGACTTTAATACTGAAAGTTTCTCCTTATCCTGCTCGAAACTTTTTATAGCCTTTCAAAACGCCACCCGACGGCGATCTGATGTGTTCCATCAAGACGAGAGTGATTTACCCACGCATAATCAATTACGAGAGATTGAAGTTGAATGCCCCATCCAACCACAATTTCCCACGGTTGGTTGTGCATACCCGCTCGAAGCGAAAAATGACGACTCACAAGCAATTCACCGCCAGCGCGAATCTGAACGGCGCGTTCATCTACCTTTCGCAGGTCTGTAACGAGAAGCAACTCAGGAATCGCCTGCAGACCAATTCCGATTTCCCAACTTCGAGGAAGCGGACGTGGTATTTTGGGACGATTGATCGAATTCGCAGCCACACCCATCCGCACGCTCGGATGAATCTTCAGTACCCCGCCGACGCTCACCCCCAATGCGGCCCGGTCGCCGAATCCATCGATTCCGATACCAAATCGATCCAACCGTATTCCTACCCGTCCGAGTTCTTTTCCCCAACTGAAAGCAACAGATTGGCGGTCTTCATGATAGCCTGTTGCGTTCAATCGACTCCAGCCAAGCCCAAGCGAACCGCTATTTGCAATGGTGTGGCTATAACTTAGCAGCCCTTCGGCAAGATCGTCGATTCCGAAGGGTTTTGAATAGGTAGCCGACAAGAGCGCGCGCGGTGATATTTCAGCGGCAGGATTCCAAAGGAAAGCGGATTTCCCCTCCGACCAACCAACGCTTGTTCCACCTCTCGCTGTCACTTGCGGTACAAGCGGTAAACGCTCAAACGCAGATTCGGCGTGTGGAGTATGTTTCATAAGCCCAAACACCAATAGAAAAAGGACAAGCCGGATGATTTTCCGCATCGAAATGCCTGCAATTCTAGCGCACCCATTAAGGTTGGAGAGTGGAATGGGAACTCACAGATGTTGAAATTGTATGACAGGTTGATTCACTTGTCAAGTGGCATTTTTGACTTTATTCAGAGGCAGAGTTGATGTACAATACAGGGGTTATAGAATATCATTCATTCTCAAAAGTATCTGAAAGTTTATGGAAAAAGTTTTGAAAGACAAAGTCATAATAATTGTCGGCGGAACTTCAGGCATGGGATTATCGGCGGCGGAAGCTTGCATTCGGGCGGGGGCGCGTGTCGTGGCACTTGGGCGAAGTAAAGCCAAAGCACAAGTCGCACAGGAAATTCTGGGTACAGAGGCTTGCGTAGTTACAGGGGATGCCATGCAATCGGACACAGTTTCCATCGCCATCGAGCAGGCTATAGAGAGATACGGTGCAATTCACGGTTTGTACCATGTGGCGATGACTCACGATTTGTCACCGGGCAGGTGTTGGCTGTGGATGGAGGTTGGTCGGTATCTGAAGGTCAGTATTCTTAGATTAAGTAAAATTTGGAGAAAAATATGAACGTTGATCAATTAAAAGGAAAAACTGTCGGTGCAGCCGTTTCAGGTGGGCTTGATAGCTGTACCATCACGCGCTGGCTTGTCGATAACGGTGTGAACGTTGTTTGCTTCACAGCAGACCTTGGGCAACCCGACGAAAAGAATATCGATGAGATTCGTGATCGGATGTTAGCGTGCGGCGCACAAGAAACACTCATGGTGGACGCGAAGGATGCATTAGCGATGGCAGGTGTCAAGGTTATCCAGAGCCAAGCAAAATACGAGGGCGGCTACTGGAATACGACTGGAATCGCACGTCATGTGACAGTGAAGGCACTCCTGCCTGAAATGAAAACGCGCGGTATCAATATCCTGAGTCATGGGTGCACCGGCCGAGGCAATGATCAGGTGCGCTTCCAACTTGCGGCGAACATGCTGAATCCCGATTTTTCGGTGTACGCACCGTGGCGCGATGAGGCCTTTCTGGAGCGTTTTGGCGGAAGGAAGGAGATGATCGACTTCTGCAAAGAACGTGGACTTCCAATCACAGCGACCCACGAGTCACCCTACTCTACAGATGCGAACCTGCTTGGTTTAACCCATGAGGCGGGAAGGCTAGAATCCCTTAAAACCCCTGCTGGATTTATCGTGCCGGGGATGGGCGTCCATCCCAAAGACGCAGCCGATGAAGTTGAGCATTTCACCGTATCTTTTGCCAGAGGGATTCCCGTTGAAATCAACGGAAGTCCGGTGACTCCGCTTCAAGCCCTTCTTGAAGCAAACCGCATCGGTGGGCGAAACGGAATCGGTATCGGCCTCCACACAGTAGAGAATCGATTCGTTGGCATCAAAAGTCGAGGCGTCTATGAATCGCCGGGGATGGAATTGCTTGGCAAATGTTACGAATATCTG
>JADFGN010000040.1 GCA_022567695.1 Candidatus Poribacteria bacterium
GCCAGCAACCAACAAAGCTCCATTCATGATAGGGGCTCAACCGCCAAATGGTGGCGGACCTCTAAAAGGAATCATCGACGAGGTTGCTGTGTATGACACCGCTTTGGATAAAAAAGAAATCGAAAGCATCATGGAAGGATTAGCTGAAAAATTCCACGCAGTCGATCCGAGTCGCAAGTTGGCGACGACATGGGCAAAACTCAAAATCAATTGATAAATAGTAAACGTCTAGCCTTGTTTGCTTGCTCTGCGGACTTACAACGTAAACTTCGGCTGCCTTGGTGCGCGATCTCTTTTCAAGCGCAACTTCGAGCCTTTCAACGGCAGATCGACTCTCGCACCGTTTCGCAGATGTGATTCCATGAACGCAAAGATTAACTCCGTGTTGGCGTGTGCACAACGAACACCGCCGCGTGTCGGTTCTCCGGTGTCCAATGCGTGAACTAAATCTTTTATCAGATTTGCTGTGGAACTCGTGCGCTCAAATTCAGGGAATGTTCCCTCTTCAGAGCATGTGCGCCAGCCGGGAATAGTGGTTTGACGACGAAGTTTCCACTGCCAACCGTTGTTCCAGCAGGTCAGGCTTCCCTTTTCACAAATCGCTTCCCAGTCGCTGCTGCGCGGAGATAGGAGTGCATGCACCATCACGCCATTTTCAAACTGAATCATTCCTTGCCCGACCGGATCTTCCCGAAAGATTTCGCCATCGATAATCTTTTCGGCATTTGGAAGATGCGCCGAAACCCAACTCGCTTTGTGGTCACTATTCAACCTCAACATGAGATCGAAGTTATGGCTCGCGGTATTAAAAAGGGTGCCGTTTGAGTAGGTGATTAACGTCCTGAGCCGCCCTAACTCACCGCTATCAATAATCTCTTTCATTTTGTCAAAGCCTGTGTGCCAGCGGCGATTCGTGCCCAAGTTGAAAAAGACGCCGTTGCGTTCTACAGCTTCCACCATCGCGTCCGCATCGTCCATTGATGCCGCCATCGCTTTTTCGGCGTAGATTGCTTTGACCCCATGCTCGGCGGCATAGATAGCAATCTCCGCACGATGTTCTGGCTGCGTCGCGATGCTGACGATATCCAATTGCTCTTTGTCAATCATTTCCCGATAGTCGGTGTACTGCCGTTCTTTGGGCACATCGTACTGTTTACCGAATTTCTCCATCACTTCTGTGCGAAGGTCTGAACAAGCGGCGAGATCTGTCCGTTCTTCGGCGTAAAAACCTGCCGCATGTGAGTAGGGCAACTTGATTGCCTGGTAGTCGGGTACTTCGTTATCGATGAATGCGCCCATCCGGCTACAACCGATAACAGCCGCTCGATAAGTTTTCATGATTGAATTCCCTTCGGTGGGTATATAACCTATTGCGGAATTTTAGCACAAGTTTGGGCTTTGGTCAATAGGATTCAGCAATAAAAAAGCCCGGCATGAGCCGGGCAAGAAACGCTGGCTTGAGAGCAAAAATCAAAGTTCACCCCGTTCGATTAATCCATCAAGAATTGCGGCATAATCTTCTCCAGACAGCAGGCAATTTACGAAATCTTTGAACTGCTCTTTATCAAGCAGTAATTGGTTACGAATGCTCCGTTCTGTTCCGGTTTTCAGATCTTTACGCCCATGAGGGACTGTCACCCGTGAAATTCGCTGGCCTTGGCGAAAAATGACATAATTGATTTCTTTACGACGGCGTATTTGATATTCGGTTTTCCTTTCGATGGCATGTCGAATTTCCGATGGTTTCACGAGGTGACTTCCTCAATTGCTGTCTGCAAAATCTGCTTTGCTTTGAAAGTGAGTTTGCCAAGGCAATTATCGTCGGTATTTTTTAAATCTTCATAGAGATCGATGATGTCTTGTTGAAGTGCTTCAAGCACCTCCTGCTTCCCTTCCCCAAAACCGATTGCTTCCACATCATGCCAATGGGCGATGAATTCATTGTCGGGCCATTCTTCCACGACAACATGGATAGGCACTTTCAGCTTATACTTCGGCGAATTGAGATCCCAGAGCCCCATCGGATAAAGTGTGGCTTGAGGGCCCAACTTGGCGATTTCTCTGCATACCGTCTCCTTTACGATGTCCTTAATGTTTGGCGATATGCTACGAACATGCTTGACTATTTCAGGAAGTTTTGCGGCTTCGTCAGCCATTGTGTTCTCCAATCCTGTGTTTTTTAGCTTTGTGAAATCATAGCAAAATCTAATCCCTTTGTCAAGGAATTTAACAGTGATCACCGATTCGTCAGAAAATCAGCAAATCGCCTCACCTGTATCCGAGTGGAAAAAATGAATCCGTTCAGGCATAAACGTCATCCGGAGGGGCTGTCCAATTCGGACATCAAGCGTAGGTTCGGTGCGGGCTTTCAGGATAACGTCTCGGCCAGATTCGTCCTTACCGGGTGTCAATTCTACAATTGTCTCTGCGCCGAGGGGTTCAAAGCTGTAGACTTCTACGGGCATACTGTCGGGAGTATCTTCCGGACTGATGAGCACATCTTCGGGATGCACACCGAAAACCAGATCTCGATTACCACCAAACTCGACTAAGGTAGAAGCAATTTGTTGATTCTTGACCGTAATCTGGAATTTGCCAATCAGCTTGATGTCGATCTTTTCCCCAGAAATAGCGGCTTGACAGGGAATGAGGTTCATGCTGGGACTCCCAATGAAACCCGCGACAAAGAGATTGGTCGGGTGGTCGTAGATTTCCATGGGCGTACCGATTTGCTGGATGTGCCCTGCCTCCAACACGGCAACCCGATCTGCCATAGACATTGCCTCAATCTGGTCGTGAGTGACGTACAATGTCGTCGCTTCCAATTGACGCTGCCGCCATTTAATTTCTGCACGCATCTCGGTGCGGAGTCTTGCATCCAGATTGGAGATCGGTTCGTCCATGAGGAAAAGCTGCGGACGGCGTACCATCGCTCTGCCTAACCCGACCCGCTGGGTTTCTCCACCGCTGAGTTGGCTTGGTTTGCGTTGTAGAAGGTGTTCGATATGCAGCATTGATGCGATATCCTTTACACGGCGATCGATCTCGTCGGTTGGTAAACCGCGAGGATGCAACGGAAACGCCATATTTTCGTAGACGGTCAGGTGCGGGTAGAGGATATGCGATTGAAAGACGAAAGCGACATCCCGCTCTGGTGGCGTAAGTTCATTGACTCGCTGGTTATCGAAATAGATGAATCCCTCCTCCGGCTTATCAAGTCCAGCGATGCAACGTAACATGGTCGTTTTCCCAGCGCCGGTCTGACCGAGCAGGACGAAGAATTCCCGAGCATGAATTTCAAGGTTGATGTTGTCAAGTGCGATAACATCGTCGAAACGTTTTGTGAGATTTTCAAGTTTAATCGTTGGCATAGGTCGTGAAAGGTGAATAGACTTTAGTGGAATTAAAGCTCCAGCAAATGCACCGTTTCCGGGACAAAATCGGGGATGGTTCAGTGCTCTTGTTCTATCATAATCGCAGAGATTCTCAGTCAATCCCAAAAAACAAAACACAAACTGCTTCAGAAATTCTTCAATCCGGAGAGCTTCTGAAGCTGTTGACGATAGGAGGCTTCGACCTCTTGAGAAATGCCCCCCAGAGGCGGCTGAAGCTGTCCCTCGTGACTTTTTTTCTCTCTTAAATATCCGACGAGCGCGCTTATCAGATTGAATTGAACGGATTGATCCTTCTCTCTTCGAGCCAGTTTCCATAGCGATTCAATAAATGATGGTGTTGCCCAGGGCGTTAACTCATCCAGAAAAGAAGTCACCGCATCGCGCTCTGCCCAGGCCAAAGTCGGGATGACTTTGACCAAAGCGGTTAAATCTGTCTTAACAGCGCTGACAAATCGCTGAATCCCGTTTTTTAACCGGACTTCGTACTGATATCCGGTTTGTTCGCGGAGTATACAGGCGGAAAAGTCCAGACACGCCTGACGTATTCGTTCGATATCGCTCATAGAGATCTCTCCTCTAAATTTTTCCGATAACTCTGCCTCCGAGATTCGTCGGTTGGTTTCGGCTCGGGAAACAAGACATGATGAGACCTATCGGTAGCTCTCGATAGACAGTGACTCGAACACGCACACCATTGCGTTCAACAACACCGGATACTTCAGCTTTGTTCCTGGTGCTGTGAGCGTTATTTTTCTGGCAGTTCGCCACGAGTTCCCCTGCCTTCTTAATTTCAGCTTTCGTCCAATCTTTGGGAAACCATGAGTGAAAATCGCCAGTTGCCGTTGGATGGGTACCGGGCGACCGACGCCTCGAATCGCGGTGGCCGGGAATATAGCCCCGAAGGGCTTGGATTCGCCCTTTCCTATCTCGTACCTCTGTTGTAATGAACCCATTGTACCCATTACGACGCAGGCGACGCAGACTGCATAACCATGAATGACCTCCACCGGTCGGCCGATCTGCCAGAGTAAAATCGCCTCGGGTCGCATGGATGAGTTGATCTCTCAGCCAACTGTAAGTCATAGGTCCCATGAATTAATATCAACCCTTGGATTCTAGCTGTACAGGTATCGATTCAACTGAACGAATCTGAACGGATGGAACTGGTAAACTGCTCTTTCAACGCCCAGAGTCCCTGCCCGGGATTGCTGATGTAGAAAAATTCGTCGTGAAATCCATCCGTGAGTTTTTCAGGATTGTACCGCCCAATTATCTCGTCAATTGGAGCCCATTCATAGCCAACGCCCTCAATTTCCTCCCGCGTCAAATGCCCTGTTGCGTAGGTTACGCGGAAACGCCCCTCTGAACTGCCGTGAATCAGATGTGCCGCCGCCGAGAGATTATCTCGCAGCTCTGCATTTTCGGATACGTTCTTGAGCGTTGTTTCTGTGCCTCGATAGCCATATTTTCGAATCAGCCGATCAATCTCCGCGTCCTCACCGAATTCGCGCAGGCCGGGGGCAATGACAATCAACTCTCCGTCATCCGCCATCGCCATCCGGGTACGATAAATCGACTTATTGCCCAGCCACGTACTTTTGAACTCCGCAGGTTCGAGATATACCACTACTCGCTTCAACGGTTCGTCAAGCAAGTTCATATTGACTTCTCGGCTGAGGTCTGCCGCCATTTCAAACGTCGGTTTATCATCACCGATGTAAAGACCGCGCATCACAATCTCGCCGGATTCATCCATCCCCATCACCGTCATGATATAAACAATGCCGAGCGGCTTCAGGTAGTGGTCATGAGCATAATTCAGCACACGACGCACCGATGTATTCGTCCGCCCCATAATCTTCTCCATGCCATCGACGGCGCCAAGGAAATGGGACTTGTTAATCATCTCTTGCCCACCTGCCCCGATCAGGATATTCTTAAATCCGTTTGCCATGCCGATGACTTCGTGTGGCACAACCTGTCCAATGGAGGCGATCAGCTCATAGTCACCATCCATGAGAGTCGAATCTATCGCGATAGGGATGCTATAATCTAGTTTTCCCGCCGAAACTTCACGAACAAATTCTGAGGGAACTTCTCCAAAATGGTGTAAGTTGGTTCGCCATTGATGGGTGTGATAATTAGCTTGGGGGAGTTCGCCGAACATCATTGAGATTTGTTGAGCCGTCATTGGAGCGTGCGTCCCAATCGCGGGGAGAATGTCGAATTGATCGCCATCGTTTTCCTCCCAAATTTCATAGAGAATGCGCGTCAATTCTCCCGCATTTGAGTGCAAACGAGTCATATCCGGTGGAATCGCCAGAATCCGCCGATGATTTCCACCAAGCTTGATTAGCCCTTCTTTTAGAAGCTCTCGCTTCTTTTCGTGTGTAATCACAACATCTTTGCCGCCACAAGCCACATAAGTTGACATGCGTTTAATTATTCTCCTCGTTCTTCGATTTTACCGCGAAATCTTAAGCTCTCGATATAGTCAATCCATCTGAATCAAATAATATCACATCGTACTCCAAGCGTTAAAATTTACCCGCGCCTTCGACACTTGAGCAAACCACTGTGCCCAGCGGCAAACCCTTCGGCTGGTAATACCCCTGCTGTACCGTATCGATGAGATCTGTTACAGCTTCCTCTTTGACAACCACTAGAACACATCCGCCCAATCCTCCGCCAGACAAACCTGCCCCGACAACGCCATCAACCTGTTTCGCAAGATCAACGAGCAGATCTAGCTCCTCGCAACTACATCGATAACCGCCAGATTGGTATGGAATCTGTGCCCCTTGCATGCGCCTGTCCAGATCGGCGATTAAGCGATCGAGGTCTAAGTCGGACATAGATTCACGCCACGGAAGCATCTCGCCGTTAAGTCGATGCGTAACAATGCGATCGCCATCATGCGAGATATATTTGAATTTGCCGAATTCTTCCATCTCGCCTCGTATGAGTAAATCTTTACAAAGTTCACTACGGGCACACTCGGCAATTCCAAAGAGGCAGACGCCTCGGACACGGTAACCTTCTATCGGCTCATCATGCATCTGAAAAAGGTGGCTAAGTGCTTCGGTCTGATCGGGAAGCTGCTTTTTGATTTCTTCACGGCTCATCCGTTCAGGGAGCGTTTTTACCATCCGGTAAATTTGAGATGGCGCGATCTCGAGGGTATGCGGGTTGACATCTCGGAGGTGTTGCAGTTGAGAAGCGAATTGCGGGAAATTCTTTTTGAGCAGCATCATACCAATTTCGTACGCGGCGATACGCTCGTTGAAAATACCTCGAGACATATGTTCAACAAATGAATTGCAGACGACCACCCGATAATCGGAAGGAAACGGAACTTCCTCGATTTGCAGCGGGAAAAATCGAAGGCGTGCGACGGCCTGTCTTTTGGCATAGAGCATTGCTGCGTGATCGCCTGCGCCTCCGCGTGTGCCGACATACCATTCAGCTTCGCCGCATCGAGTGGCTTTTTCTTCGTGGGGAATGTTTAATCCATTCAGCAATAATGCGGCTTCAAGGGCTGTAACGACGAGAGTAGAGGATGAACTCAACCCCGCAGCAATTGGTACATCACCTGCGACTGCCATGTTCATCCCCTTGAGTCTGATATGAGGAAAAAGATGCTGAACGTAGAGTACACCTGCATTGATGTAATTCTCCCAATCGCCGGAGACAATTTCATTCTGTTCAATATAATCGAGCCAATTGGTGTTGCGGTTCGGTGGGGATTTTTCTGAAATATGAAATGCTCTTGGCCCAAAACGTTCCGCATCGGCGTTATGTAATACCACTTGACCATCTTCGCGTGGAGATACCACGATAATCGTCTCGCGGTCTATTGCCACATAGTTTACGTATCCGCCCCGGTGATCGATATGTGTTCCAAGCAAATTGATCCGGCCGGGAGCACGAACAATCTGTGCACTTTGGGTATTGCCGTATGCGTCAGCGAAGGTACTTAGTGCTTTGATATAAAGCTCCCGACGCGCCTGTAGAATAGATTGGTTTTCTCCATAGATGTGGTGCAGTCGGGCAATAATGTTCGGAGAATTGCTTTGAAAAGCCTTTAACCACTCCTTTACAATCATCATCTGTTTGCGACCTATATATTTATTTAAGTAGCTTATGTGCTGAAAAGTTTCGGATTTTCCTGATGACGAGTCTTGTCTCGCTCGGTCTTTTTTTCTATTGACCTCCGAAAGGCATCTTCGAGATCTACCTCCGTCTGATTCGCCAGACAAATCAACACGAATAGGACGTCTGCTATCTCCTCAGCCAGATCGGATGCTTTGTCGGAGTCCTTGAAACTTTGATCGCCGTACCGACGTGCCATAATCCGCGCCAGTTCTCCGACCTCTTCCATTAAAATCGCGGTATTGGTTAACTCAGAGAAGTATCGGACGCCGATGGTATTAATCCATTCATCGACAAGCTTTTGGCAGTTCTTGAGTGTATATTCCATAAATCCTCCGTATAAAAACTATCAGTGGCCCGCAGTTTGACGGATTTTGTCATTCTGAGCCCTTCACTGCGTTCGAGGGCAGGCTTAGCGAAGAATCTCTGGAAGTCAATGTTCATTGCGAGATTCTTCGTCACTCCGTTCCTCAGAATGACATATTGTGGAAATCGGAAAATGTGGCGTGATGGCAAATTCAAGGCTTCAGGAACACGAAATGTCTCCTCGCATTTTTCTATGAGGGCTAATCATACCATGTGTTCGTTGGGCTGTCAACGGTTTTCGCGCTTGACAGATAAAGTGGTTTACAGTAAACTAATCTGCCAGTGTTTCAAAATGTAAGAAAATTGGCGGATGTAATTCATGCGAATCGGCAGTTTGAAATGACTTAGGAATGACTACGAAATAACTCCTACATTTCGGGCGAGGCATGCCTCGCCCCTACGCTGTGGGTCGAACAGATGTGTTCAATTTATTAAATCGCCATTCCTTAACACCCCACCTTGGAGAATTTATGCACAAAGAATTATTCGATCGACTTGTCCAAATCGTTGAGACCCTACGTGGCGAGAACGGTTGCCCGTGGGATCAAGCACAGACTCACGAGACGCTGAAGTCTGATCTCATTGAGGAATCTTACGAAGTGATTGAAGCCATCGATTCAAAAGATTCAGGAAAATTGAAGGAAGAACTCGGCGATCTACTCATGCAAGTGATGTTACACGCACAGATTGCAAAGGATGATGGGAGTTTCAGCATTAATGAAGTGATACAGTCGATTGCGGACAAACTTATTCGCCGTCATCCGCACGTTTTCGGCGATGTCAAAGTGAATGATGTGGACGAAGTCCTGGCGAACTGGGAAGAAATCAAGCGTAATGAGGTAGGCTACGAAGATCGAAAATCCGTCCTCGATGGCATTCCCGATTTTCTGCCAGGGCTACATCGTGCGCAGAAAATTCAGCGTAGAGCCGCCCGCGTTGGCTTTGATTGGGATGACATCTCCGATGTCCTTCCGAAACTCGAAGAGGAGCTTGAGGAAATTAAGGAATGCATTCAGGAAGGCGATCAGGCAGAAATTGAAATGGAGATTGGCGATCTATTATTTTCGGTTGTCAATCTGTGTCGTTTTCTGAATGTGCAAGCGGAAGAAGCACTCCGGAAAGCCAACCGCAAATTCATTGGCCGCTTCGAGAAGATGGAGGCAGAACTGGAGCAGCGAGGCAAAACCTTCGCAGATTATGATTTGGCAGGACTCGATCGGATTTGGGAAGCGGCAAAGAACAAGGAATCTCGATAACTCAAAAGGCTGCAAGTCAACCGGAGCAACACTTTTTAAAACGCAGAGAACAATGAAACACACATCGTCCAAATGCTCAGGATTTTTCATTCCTTTGCCGCTTCCAAAAATTCAGCTAAATCCTTCATTGCACGTTCGACATAGGCAACCGCTCGCTCGCGTTTCCTTTTTAATCGCTTCTCCAAAGGAGGCAAAATCCCGAAATTCGCTTTCATCGGCTGAAAATCCGCCAAACTGGCGTGTGTGACATAGTGACATAACGCCCCTAGCATCGTGGTCACAGGCAGGATGAGAGGCTGCAACCCGCTAATAACGCGCGCCGCGTTCCACCCTGTCAACAGGCCTGTGGCGATGTTACCCATATATCCTTCTACGCCGGTTAGTTGTCCTGCGAAAAACAGGTCATCTCGCTGACGAAATTGAAGCGTAGGATGTAGCAGTTCTGGCGCAGAAATGAAAGTGTTGCGGTGCATCTGTCCGTATCGAACAAATTCAGCTTTCTCAAGACCGGGAATCATCTGAAAAACTCGCTTTTGTTCCGGGAATTTCAGATTCGTTTGGAAACCGACCATGTTGTAGAGGGTTGCTGCGACATTGTCTTGGCGTAGCTGGACAACCGCAGCGGGGCGGCCTCCTGTCCGCCGATCGGTCAATCCAACCGGGCGCATCGGACCAAAAGCAAGTGATTGTCTGCCACGCTCTGCGATAATCTCGACAGGCAAGCACCCTTCAAAAAATCGATGTGCGCCGGCTTTAACCCCACGTTTAATCGCTTCTTCGAAAGACCTGAGTTCAATGCGTTCAGCGGTAAGTAAGGCATCGACAAAGTTATCGTACTCTTCGCGGTTCATCGGACAATTGATGTAATCCCCTTCTTTCTGCTCGCCGCGACCATAGCGCGAATCCCGAAATGCGATTTCCATATCGATCGACTCTTGGGCGACGATCGGGGAGATTGCATCAAAAAAGTAAAGATTAGCTTTCCCACTCAACTTTGCAATGGCTTCCGAGAACCGCATTGAGGTTAATGGCCCAGAGGAAATAACGGTCGGTTGATTGGGGATGTCAGTCACTTCTTCACGGATAATTTCGATTCGAGGATGTTGCGAAATCCGCTCTGTGACACGTTTTGCAAACGCCTCACGGTCTACAGCTAGCGCGCCTCCGGCGGGAACTGCTGTCTCTTGGGCGCATTCGATTAACATCGATCCCATACAGCGGAGTTCCTCTTTGAGCAACCCCGAAGGTCGATCTGGAAGCTGTGAACCCAGTGAATTGGAACATACCAGTTCAGCGAAATGAGGCGTGGCGTGGGCAGCCGTCATCACAACTGGACGCATTTCATAGAGACGTACTTGGATACCGTGTTGAGCTGCTTGCCAAGCCGCTTCGCTACCAGCCAACCCACCGCCGATGACAATTAATTCAGACATAGGAGTTCTATTTTTCCTTAACTAATTTTGAAAGACTGATCTTGAAATATTCTCAAACAGGGAATGAAAGTCAAAGATAATTGGTTAACTAATCCGTGCCATTTTCTAAGTATTCAAGTTGAAAATCCCGAGGATTATAGATTGAGGATTCGTGATTCAGGGTGCATCTTGTATTTGGAATCAAGAAATGTAATTTTGCGTATAAAATACCCTTTCAATTATACCCTAATATGTGTTAAAGTATCTTATCAATACAATTCAACGATAAAGGTATACGCAACATATATAGCTAAAGAAAATTAGTTATAGAATTTACGACTTCGAGAGGAGGCGATCTCCAATAGTCAGAATCTTAGCAATCCTTAGTGTGGTTTTATTGGTCGTGGTTGGTGTTTTCAGTGTTCAATTTAATAGGGCTCGTGCCGATAAGCAGAGCGAAATACTTAAACAGGCAGTTATTGATAAGACCCTGCAAATTGAAGCAGATCCAAATGATGCGATGGTTTACTACCATCGTGCGATGTTCTACCGAGAACTCGGAGAATACCAAAAGACAATTGCTGACTTAACGAGGGTTATTGAGCTTGAACCTGAAAATCGGGAGGCATACAAATATCGTGCCTTGACTTATGCCTTTTTGGGAAATAATGAGCAATGTTCTAAAGATTATGCCAAATTAGTAAAACTAGATCAAAGCGCAAGAGGCAGCTTATCTACCCACATGTCTATTGCCGACCCGTTGTCTCAATCACAATACTACGCGATATTGGTGGATTCATTCAGAAGTCGAGAAAGTGCTGAACGTGCGGTTAAGTCCTTAGAAGAATTAAATCTTGGCGAGGACATTGAGTTTTCTCAGGTCACTGTTCGGTCTGAAACTTGGTATCGTGTGAAGATTGGGCATTTTCGCGCAAAAGAAGAGGCAATTGAACTCATCAACCGAATCAAAGGATTACCGAATATCAAACCGATCATCATTGCGGAAGTGAAAGAAATTAAGCAATTTTAGATCAACAGATTCATTTTTTGGGGTCGAATATAATCATCTACAACTTTTAATGTGTGGGAAGGAGTTCTCGATAGACCTCATAGGTCCGTTGAGCGATTGTTTCCCACATAAATTCTTTCACCCGTTCTGAACCGCGTTGAATCAGTTGGATGCGTAGTGATCTATTTTGTATTATGCGTCTAAGTCTATCTGCCAGTGCTTCAGCATCTTCCTCAGGGAAAACTAAACCTGCATCGCCGATAACGTTTGGAATCTCACCTGAATCCGATCCAATGACCGGAACTTCGCACGCCATCCCCTCAATAAGGACACGCCCGAAAAACTCAACCCACACGGGTGTCGTGCGCGAAGGTAAAACAACTGTGTTCATACAGTTAATGTAATCCGGGACTTTTTCAGGTAAAACCCTATCTACCCAAACGATCCGACTTGTGATGCCAAGCTTTTCTGCAATTTTAACGAGTTCTGGTTTATACTCCCCGCGACCAAGCATTAAGAGCCGATAATCGCAGTCAAGCATAGCTGCCGCCTTAAGCAGCGTGTCTACCCCTTTTGAAGGCACAAGACGACCGACGTAGCCGATCACGAAGTGATGTTGCAGTCCAAGAGAAGCCCGCAATTCGCTCACCTCCGTTTTACGAAATATGCGGCAATCCACACCGTTTGGAAAAGGGATTATCCGACCTTTATAACCTCTTTGCTTTAAAATCTGGCTGGCGTTTTCGCTCAATGGGAATGCAATATCGGTCTCCCGAAAAACCTGTCGCTCAATCCAGATCGGCAGATATCGGAATCGTTGTTTTGCGGGAATACTTAGCGACGTCCGGAAAATGAATCGGCTGTCGGGACAATACTTTCGCTTGAGCCGAATCGTTTGCAACGCGTTTATGCTCCACGCTTCTTCCTCAAGGTGGATGATTTGGGGTTGGAAATCTCGGAAATGTGTTTTTAATCTATGGCGATAGTAGAAGCGGCTACTGTAGCCTGAAAACCGGATTGGACAAGAAAATTCATCGCAACGGTTTTCAGAGGTCGGTTCAAAAGTGATCTCTTGAATGCTTTCGTACCACCGCTCCGGGGTAATCACGCGGACCTCCAGATTAGGGTAGTCGGCAATCAAGGCGAACTTCCGACGATAGGGTTTCATAATATAGGAGTGAGATAAAACCAAAACTCGGATTGGCAATTGAAGCGCCCTCGTCCACCTGATTTGAACCTGCTAGGATTTATCAAATTTTCCATGAATCTATGCAATAAGCCCACGGATGCCTCTGAATCGAACCGACAACTTCAGTTAGCTTTCTTCTGAAACCGACAATGTGTCAGAAGTAGACACAGGCTCCTTTGACGACTCGGAGGCGGCATCCGCCGTTTCCGACTTATCGGTGAAACCGTTCAGTAATTCTATGATGCCTTCAAGGCGTATTCGTATTTCTGCCCTTTCCCGCTCAGCCTCTTGACGTTCATCTTCCCGTTTCGCGTTTAATGTCTCTAATTCAGATTCGGCGTATTCTAATTGAGCAACCTGTGTCTCAAGTTGCTCAATTTTCTTGTCCCGCTGTCCCAGCTCGTCGCTCAGTTGAGTCATTTGAGATTCTAGATCCTGCTTCCCTTGCCTCAATTGCTGAATTTGGTTGATTATATTCTCAACGCCTTGTTCTAAAGGTGCAAGTACAGTTTCTAAATCTTCAAACATTTAACATCCTCCCTGTATAATTGTGATGAAATTTGGATGTGAAAATAAAATTCCACCGTTCCTATCTCCCCGGTGTGTTAAACCCGATTACCCGAGCATAATGAAAAAGGTACTGTTGGGCGTACCCCAGATATTCGCCAAAGTAGCTTTGGGCAAATTCCCGGATTTCACGAATGGTCGCTTGGCGTTTTAAGTAGATCTGTTCAACAATCCGCTTTATCCACACATCGATCGGAAGCGCTTCGATATGCCCAAGCGAAAACAGGCAAACACAGTCAGCGACCTTCTCACCAATCCCTTTGAACTGTATCAACTCCTGCTTCGCCTCTACGTAAGGTAAGCATTTCAGGTTGTCCATGTCAAATTTCCCCGCAGTAATTGAGGCGGCGGCTTCCCAAAGGTAAGGTGCACGATACCCCATCCGACAATCGAACAGCGCATCGACTCCCGCTTCGGCAAGCACTTCAGGCGGCGGAAACGAATAGTCAACCTGATCATCAAGCGTAAGGCTTTCACCAAATCTCGCTGAGAGTATTCGGATAATTCCTTTAATTCGAGGCACGTTATTGTTTTGGGATAAAATAAATGAAGCAAGACATTCCCATAGCTCTTGATTCAGAACACGCATGCCCCAGAACGTTTCGATAGCAAGGTGGATGTAATCATCAATGTCTACTTGGCGTAAAATCGTCGGCAGATCGCGATTCAGATCGAGGTAGTGATGGAGAAAGGTTTCCAGCTCAGCATCAGATTCATCGGCGGAACTTTCAATAATCAACGTCCCATCCTCCTGACGAATCTTTAGCAATCTACCACCGACAACACCATAGTACCATCCATTAAACCGCTGCCATCGAAATGATTGCCCACACTCCAGCGTATGCTTCAGGTCAAAGTCGGTCACGTTATTGATTCGGATTGAACTACCCTCTTTATGATAAAAACATCATCAGAACTTGAATCCGTATTATACAATGAATTCACTCAACGATACAAGTGTTTTAGGGGCTCTAAAAAACACGTGACATCTGAGTAAAAATCTGCTACAATGAATAATTACATACATACATTGATCACCTTGCGATAAATAACCAGCCATGATATCGTGTGTCGATGTACTCAAGCAAACATCAAATCTAGAAGAAAAGGGTTGCGACACAAACAATGTCCGATGGGCATCCACAGCCTATTAAAGCATATAAGAATTCGGATTTTCTGAATAGCCCTGATGCGCGTACCGTCCGCATCATGTGTGAATATCTTGAGCCACAGCGTCGATTTAAGACTCAGAACATCCAAAGAACAGTTGTGTTTTTTGGGTCTGCACGCCTTCGATCAAAGGAAGAATCCCTCGCAAAAATTGAAGAAATCAATCGCGCGATTGCAACTCAACCGGATCGAGAGTCGGAAGCACTTCACGAATTAAAATTCGCAGAAAATCAATTGCTGATGTCCAATTATTATGAGGCGGCGGTTGAGGTGGCACAGCGGCTGACTGAATGGTCGTTGACCCTTCCCCCAGAGGATGGATTCGTGATCTGTTCAGGTGGTGGGGGTGGTATTATGGAGGCAGCCAATCGGGGAGCGGCTTGTGCAAGCGGCAAATCGATTGGGCTGAACATCAGCCTACCTCACGAGCAAGCACCCAATCCTTATGTTTCACCCGAGCTCAGTTTTGAATTTCATTACTTCTTTATGAGGAAGCTGTGGTTCGTCGATTTGGCCGAAGCACTTGTAATCTTCCCCGGCGGGTTTGGGACGCTCGACGAGTTGATGGAAGTCTTGACACTTGTTCAGACCGGTAAGGTTCGCAAGAAAATTCCGATCGTGATTTATGGAACGGAGTATTGGAATGAGGTCATCAATTTTAGCGCAATGGTGAAATGGGGAACGATAAGCGAATCAGATCTGAATCTTTTTCGGTTTACCAACACGCCTCAAGAGACAGTCGAGTTCTTAAAACAGGAGATTCGACGTTCAGGCGATTAACTAAGAGCCGCAAATAAGGAATGACAATGGTTTTATCAGATCAGGATATCGTTCGATATCTGGAAATGGAGAAGATTAGAATCACTCCTCCTCCTGATTTCACGAAGCGACTTGGTTCTTGCTCGATTGATTTCCGATTAGGGAATATCTTTCTTGTATTCGAGCATAGCAAATACCCTTACATCGATCTGCGGTCAGAAATTGATACCCGCGATTTAATGCGTAAAGTTGAAGTCCCGGAGGGAGAAGGGTTTACGATGCAGCCGGGCGAATTTGTTCTTGCTGCGACGCTTGAAACCCTCGAATTAGCGGACGACGTTATGGGACGTCTCGAAGGGCGGAGCAGTCTCGGCCGACTTGGAATTATCGTCCATAGCACATCGGGCGTTTTTGATCCGGGTTGGATGGGAACAGCGACATTAGAACTCGGCAATCTTGGACGTATGCCAGTTAAGCTATATCCGGGTATGCCGATCTGCGCGTTTACATTTGAACAATTGTCTTCTCCGGCACAAACCCCCTATCGAAAGAAACCGGGGAATAAATACGCGGGACAGATCGAACCAGAAGCAAGTCGTTTCAGGGCAGATTTCCACGCAAGCACGAAGAAGCGAGAAGATTGATAACATACGGGGTATGCTTAAAACTCGAGCAATTACATGCTCAATAGTTCAGCAACTCACTGTAAATTTACAGTGAGATTTCTTTGCGCTTTATCATTCTCATCAAATGCGCACGAATTTTTTGTATCGGATATTTGATGTCACTTTCTCAAATACTATTCGCAACAAGCCAACGGTGCAACGCATCAAAACCTCTACTTCCATGCTGAGTATGGGAACGAGAAATTGCTGAAAATTGGCATATCCTTTGCTGTTGGCTTGTTTAAGCTGATGGTAGAGCTATGCCTGTCAAAGTAAGATTATTCCCCGCCAACGATTTCATAGTTCTTGTTTTATTGAGTTACATACTGATTTTTATCTATTTTTTAAAGGGGGTTGTTGAATGACACCTAGTGAAGTAATTGCATTTGCAAAAGAAAAGGGAATCAGAATTGTCGACGTCAAATTTACAGATCTGCCCGGTATGTGGCAGCACTTCTCAATACCTGTTTCAGAGCTAGATGAAGGCGCATTTGAAGATGGGCTTGGTTTCGACGGCTCAAGCATTCGAGGATTCCAAGCAATCAATGAGAGTGATATGCTTCTCTTCCCGGATCCAAATACAGCAATAGTTGATCCGGTTTGCCAAATTCCCACGCTGTCCCTGATCTGTAACATTAAAGATCCGATCACTCTAGAGAATTATACACGCGATGTTCGGCACATCTCTCAAAAGGCAGAAGCCTATCTAATCTCAACAGGCATCGCTGACACAAGTTATTGGGGCCCTGAGGCAGAGTTCTATCTTTTCAATGATATTCGCTATGGTCAAAACCAGCACTCAGGTTATTATTATATCGATTCGGTCGAAGCGAGCTGGAATACAGGGAAAGATGAGAGACCCAACCTCGGATACAAACCCCGTTACAAAGAGGGATATTTCCCTGTGCCGCCATCAGATAAATTTCAAGATATCCGATCTGAAATGGTCCTGAAGTTAATCGAATGTGGAGTTGATATAGAACTCCACCACCACGAAGTTGGCACAGCCGGGCAGGCCGAAATTGATATCCGATTTGATACCATGACGACAATCGGCGATAGAATGGCACTGTATAAGTACGTCATCAAAAATGTTGCTCGCGCGCACAATCTGACTGCCACCTTCATGCCAAAGCCACTTTTTGAGGACAACGGCTCTGGCATGCATACCCATCAGAGTTTGTGGAAAGATGGCAAAAACGTCTTTTATGATCCGCAAGGTTATGCCCTTTTGAGTGAGTCAGGGTTGTACTATATCGGTGGTCTGCTCAAACATCTTCCCTCTCTGTGCGCAATTATTGCGCCGACAACCAATTCCTACAAGCGGTTGGTACCGGGTTATGAGGCACCTGTGAATATTGCATATTCCCAGAGAAACCGTAGTGCCTGTGTTCGTATTCCTGTCTATTCAAAGAGCGAAAGATCTAAACGGGTTGAACTTCGTACACCAGATCCGTCCTGCAACACATACTTAGCCTGTAGTGCCATGCTCATGGCAGGACTTGATGGAATTCAGAACAGGATTCACCCCGGTGACTCTCTCGACAAAGATCTTTACGACCTTGAACCGGAAGAGTTGGCAGAAATCGAATCTGTCCCGACATCGCTGTCAGATTCACTTGATGCCCTCGAAGAAGATCACGATTACCTGCTCAAGGGCGATGTTTTCACGCAGGATGTCATCGATACATGGATCCAATACAAACGGGAAAATGAGATTGCGGCAGTCAACTTGCGTCCACACCCGTATGAGTTCCATCTCTACTATGATATTTAACAGAGTCCCACATAGACGCCGATTTATTTTTCAGATCGGTAGGTGAAGGACTGAACTTTTACAGCTTGTCCTAGCGACTTTAGTTCTTCAACGAAGAAGCCTAAAGCGCTACGACAATGCCCCATTAAATTCACTGTGTAAGAAGGGTAAAGTCATAAAGATCTGGCTCCAAACTCCTCTGAAAGGAGAGGTGAACTAATGAAAAAGTTAGAGTGCATCATTCGTCCCTTCAAACTTGAAGAAGTCAAAGACGCGCTAAACAACGTTGGTGTTCGTGGTATGACCGTGAGTGAAGTTCGCGGATTTGGGCGAAGTCGTGGGCATACGGAGCTTTATCGGGGAAGCGAGTACACCATCGAATTTGTCCCGAAGTTGAAGCTTGAAATCGTCCTTGAAGACGAAAACATCGATAAAGTCATTGACGCTGTACTGCAAGCAGCTTCAACTGGCAAAATTGGCGATGGGAAGATTTTCGTTCTGCCAATTGATGAAACCATCCGTATTCGTACAGGTGAAAGAGGGGCGGCAGCGATCTAATTTGGAATCCACATTGACACAGATTAACAAGTTTAAGTTTCCTGATGCTGTCATCGGAAATTAAGTCCTAAATGAACTGTCAGGATTTTGGTGTTTTCCGAGCAGTTTTCCCACCTGTATTTCATTGCGCCCCTTTTCGTTTAAACCAACTCACCATTCCCTTACCGCTTTAGTTGACTATCTGAACCTTATCAAAACTGATGCGCTTTCAACGCTCTTCTACGTGATGAGTTTTAAGAGATCTCAAATGAAAGGAGAAGACAATGCGCCAAACGCGGAAAAACGTCACCAATTTTTTGGTTATTGGTTGTTTAATCGTGGGAATGATTGTGCTAACCGCAACGTGGACGATTACTCAGGAATCCAATTGGTATCCTTCCCAATGGGGGGCAGAGGACCAACGAGGGGCAGCAAATCGCCTCACACCTCAGAAAGTGCTAGAAGCGGCAAGCCTCATTAAAGAGGGAAAAGTTTATCAACTAGGCAGGGTTTATGAAGCGGGCATCCCGTTGTTCGGCACGCGCCATTATAGCCTGCGGATTCTCCAAATGTCGGGACCGCTCGGTGAGAATCAAGTCACATGGCACGAGGAAATCTTCAGCGGTGAAATCGGACAGATCGGCACGCAATTCGATGGACTCGGACACATCGGGGTTGGGAATCTTTACTACAATGGGTTGAAAAAAGATGAATTTGCCAAGCCTGAAGGACTCGCGAAGATCGGTGTAGAAAACGCGGGTGTTTTCGTAACGCGAGGTGTACTCATTGACGTTGCAGGTTACAAGGGCGTCGAACATCTGGACAATAGCTACGAAATCACAGCGGCAGATCTGAAAGGTACGCTCGATCGGCAAGGAACGAAGATAAACGCCGGCGATGTCGTTCTCATTCACACAGGGTGGGGAAAATTCTGGATGACAGATAATGAACGCTACAATGCCTCAGAACCTGGGATCGGTTTGGGAGCGGGTCAATATCTGGTCGATCAGAAAATCGTCATGGCCTGCGCGGATAATTGGGGAATCGAAGTCGTACCCAATCCCGATGAATCGCTGGCATTCCCTGTCCACCAACTCTTTTTGCCGAAAAACGGAATCTACAACCTTGAGAACATCATCACGGAGGAGTTAGCTGCGGACAAGGTTTACGAGTTTGCTTTCATCTTCACGCCGCTGAGACTCAAGGGGGCGACTGGATCGCCGGGCAATCCGATTGCAATTCGGTAGCAGATGAAGCCGTGGCGAGGAGGGAATCATGCCAATTTTAGACCACTTGAACTCAGAAGTAAGTGATATTGTCCCTTTCGAGTCCTTTCACAGTGCATGGACAACATACATCGTTGAAGAGCTGAACGAAATTTTGCCAGAAGGTTTTCTCGCCATCCCACAAACGAGCATTGGAGCAAGGGAAGTTGATGTTAGGGCAGATAAACTTCGAGACATCGGGGAGAAGCTACAGGCGCAATATCAACCCCAAGTGCCGATTGTGACACGGGCAGAATTCCCGTCGGAGTTTGAGGTGTTTGTTGATTACATTGAACGGGGAAGACACATCACCGTTGGTGCAATCGAAATTGTCAGTCGTGGAAACAAGGATCGACCGGAGGAGAGGGACAGTTTTGTCTCCAAATGCAAAAACCTAATTGCGAAAAATGTTTCGCTGATCATTGTTGATATTCTCGAAACTCCCGCCTTCAACCTTCATAATCAGTTACTCCGAGCTATAAAAACAACAGCAGGATACATCGAGGAAAAACCAGAAAAGCAACTTTACTGTGTAGCTTACCGGAGGTCTCATCATGGAGAGACGAATTGGGGAGAGGTCGAGATCTGGCACGAAACCCTGAGAATTGGAGATACTTTACCTGAGTTACCGCTTTACATTACTTCGGATTTCTCCGTTCCAGTGAATCTTGAAAAATCGTACCTGCGGGTTTGTAAAGTATTCAGGATATTGAGCTAATGTGCATTTCTATGAAACACGCTAACCCGATTGACGCCGCCTTTGGGAAAGTCTCAATCACACCACCGATCAACGACGTTTACCCCGATTTCTTCTTTAAGCCAAGGGGCGTTCTGGACGACATCTTCGCTCGGATTGCCGTGATTCAAGCAAACGAATCGCCTGCGCTGATTATTGCGGTGGATACGCTGGGCATCGGTATCGCCGAAATTGCTGAGCTTGAAGATGCCTTAACCAACGCAACGGGCGTACCTTCCAATCGCATTCTAATCACAAGTAGCCACAGTCACTCCGCACCCATTCTGTGTCCAATCGATCTTTACGGTGGCTTTAGCCCATATTTCGATGGCATGTGTGCACGGGTGATTCAATTGGCGACAGAACTGCTCACCCAACTGGAACCAATGACGCTCTCATGCGGGAAATCCATGGCGGATTTCAACGTCAATCGACGACTGATAACAGCGCAGGGAAATTGTGCGATGCTCCCAAATCCAGACGGGGTTGTCGATAAAAATGTCCCGGTCCTTGCCTGCTATCGTGAGGATGGAGCGTTGATGGGAATCTTTTTCAGTTACTGTTGTCATCCCACTATCTTGCTCGGCCCAAAGATCTCTGGAGACTATCCGGGACAGGCTCAGTTAGCGTTGGAGGCACGACATCGCGGAACAACTGCGCTCTACCTGCCTGGCGTGTTTGGGAACGTGCGTCCTAGTCTCGTCGGTGAGAATGGCGGATTTAGGGGCGGCACACCGAGTGACGCAATGCGTTGCGGAAGTGAGTTGGCTGATGCGGTAGATAATGCCTTAAAAGTCCTTGAGCCAGTTCCCGTGGAAACAATCCAAACATGGCGGCTGATGCGGCCTCTGCCGCTCGGTCACCCACCGTCGCGCACAGAACTCAATGCGGTCATTTCTCAGGCGGTCAAATCCGCACAAGCGAATGAAGACAACCCCGCATCGTGGCAAGATGGTTATCAACTTGCCATGCGAGGTTGGGCACAACAGGTACGACTTGAACAGGTGGAAGAACGCGTCCCGAAAACAGTCAACTACACCTTTGCGCGGTGGGACATTGGTGATGTTTGCTGGATGACATTTTCCGGTGAGTTCTTTCTGGAATACGCTTTGTACGCTCAAGAACTCTTGGGCGCGGATCGGACGTGGACGCTCGGCTACACACAAGGTTGTCAGACGTATGTACCAACGGCGGTTGCGCTCTCTGAAGGTGGTTACGAACCGAACGCCTACAAGCGATGGAAACAGAGCGCTACCTTTGCACCACCGGTTGAGGAAGCTGTCAAAGCGGCCATCCGAGAGCTCGCCGAAATGGTGTGAAGGTTTGCCAACTGTGCATTGTCAGACATCTTGCATCTTGAATCTTACATCTTGTATCCTACTACCAATTGGCTTTCTTATCTTTCCAAAGGTGTTTTTTGACGACCTCCTCATTGAGGTCGGTGCCCCAACCGGGCCCTGTCGGAATTTTCATTTCGCCGGAGTCGATCGCCGGCAGGTTCGTTACCAGCTCATCCTTCCAAGGCACATCGTCGATATCGATCTCCATAATCCGCACGTTGGGCACTACAGCACACAGGCTGGCACTGATAAAAGTCGAGAGATGGCTGTAGTAATTATGCGGCGCAATATTGAGTTGGTAAACTTCGGCGAGATCTCCGATCTTCTTGGATTGGGAGAAACCGTTCCAGGCAACATCCACCATAAACACATCGGCGGCACGGCATTCAAAGTAGGGAAGGAATTCGCGCATGTAGTACAAGTTCTCGCCGGTACAGATTTTGGTGGAAGTGGACTCCTTGATCTGGCGGATGGCTTCATGGTCGTACATATCGATCTCCAGCCACAGCAGGTCAAACTGCTCCAACGCTTTGGCGATGCGCATGCAAGCTTCCGGCTTGAAGTTGAAGTTGAGGTCAAGGTTGATGTCCACGTCCGGACCTACCGCGTCTCTGAAAGTCCCAATCAGGGTTTCGATATGTCGCAGAAGTGGCTTTGTTACGACGCCATCTGTTGTGCCCTGTCCTCCGCCGAAACCGGCAAAATAGACCGAAGCGAGATCGCCGGGAATGACAATATTGGTCTTGAGAGCAGTAAATCCGCGGCTTACCACCTCGCGCCCCAATTCTGCAATATCGTCCATCGTCCTCAACGGCGGCGTGCCCATGAGTTCAGAATGGCGCGCTCTCGTCGTCCCACAGTGCGACCAATAGAGACGTACCGCCTCACGAGTGGGGCCTCCAAATAGCTCGACGACAGAGATGCCTAGTGCCTTTGCCTTTATATCGATTAATGCTAATTCGATACCGGCAATCCCTTTAGCGGCTATTCCGCCCGGACTTTGGCGAGTGCCTCGAATCATGTCCCAGAAACGCATTTCATACGCTCCGGGGTCTTTGCCAATTAGCAATGGCTTGAGATCTTCAATCGTTCCGACAATGCCCAAGGGGTTCCTGCCGTCACTGCACTCACCATAGCCAGTCACCCCTTCGTCTGTTTGCACCTTCACGAATATCCAGGGCCTCCAGCCCGCATCTACAACAAAGGTTTCGATGTTAGTTATCTTCATATAATCTCCTATTAAATTTTATGAATCCGCGTGAAATTACTCATGCAACCGCCACAGATCTATGTTCTGGTCTGGATGATGTAATCTCCAATCGTGGCGACGGTGTCCATCCACAACCCATTGGCAGGATTCTGAGCATACATGCACACGGCTTCCAGAGCTTCTGCAAGCACGGTTTGCCCTCCTCCGGCCCCTACCTCATGCCCCAACAGAATTAACCATCCCCCGTCGGCAACTGCCCTATCAATTAACATTTTAAGGTATTCAAAACTCGCACCATCAGCATCAAGGGCAGTGACTTGTGCAAGATCGGTGAACGCCGGATCGTTGTGTATTTCATTGAAAGCATTCCGGCCCACTCGGAAATGCCGGGCGACCAGCGGAACGTAACTTTTAACCGCCTCGCCACGCCCGACAAACTTATGCCCACAAGGGTACGCGAACGTGGTTGGTTTCACGCCTAGCAACTGTTCTATTGCGTGATTCGCATTGCGCAGTTCATTTTCCATACGGTCAAGCGTGTAATCTTCTAGTGGGTTGTTGCGCGCAAAGGCGAAATTGCCGCTGCATGGATGGCTTAGGGTATGATTGCCGATTTCATGTCCATTTGCAACGGCGTTGCGCCATTCAGTTAAACGTTGCTCGACGGGGCCAACGGACACGTAGAATGTGGCTTTGAGGTTATGGGCGTCAAGAATGGGGAGTCCGTTATCAATTTGACTTGGGCGAGCATCGTCAAATGTTAGACTGATTGCGGCTTTTTTACCCTTTGGCCAATGGAATTGTTGTATTGATGAATGGCTTGGCATAATCCTCCTCATTTCGTCATAAGTCGTATTCGCAAGTCGTTGGGATTCATCGAGTAAATGCTCTGATGCGATAAGTTCAAGCTGTGCCGTTGAGGTAGGCTTCTTCTGTCCGAATGGAGTAGTGCCTCAGCCGAATTATTTCCCGGACGTGGTTCCTTCGCGAAGTTTACCCTCGAATCCTTCACTTCGTTCGAGGACAGGCTTCGTGAAGGGCTCAAGGACAGGCTACGGAGTTTTTTGGGACGTTGCGGCATCTGTTTCCTTTCCACTTTTGGCTTGACACGTTTTTGGATGGATTATATAATTGAATCAACAATTGGTTTTTAATTTTATCAGGTTTTTCCGGTGGTTTCAACTGGAGAAGAAGCTTACTCAAGATGCACTATTTTAAGGATATAGCCTCTATGCTTGAATCATTTGATGATGATGATAAAGAAACTTTACGTAGTCAAATAATAAGATATGACGAGTTGTTGAATGGACTTAAACAGCATGGCGCGACACCCGGAGGGAGCTTGAAGAATGGAATTTTTGCGCTTAATGGAGCTTCAGGGTCTGGACAAAGTTCTGTTATAAAATTTATGGAGAATGCCCGTCCATCTCGCATACATTTGCTTGGGACGAGAGACCGTCGGGACAACGAGGGGTACAAGAACCCATATATCTTTGTGAAGAGGATTAATAGAACTAATGGAAATCTTATTGCTAAGAATTCTAAGAAATTTCA
>JADFGN010000501.1 GCA_022567695.1 Candidatus Poribacteria bacterium
CCAAAACTTGACGACTGTCAAGATGTGCGTTTATTTCAAACAATTCGGAGATGTCTTAGGAAAGCTTGTAGATAAGTAACATAATGCCCCGCTAACTAATTTTCAGTATTAAATCATATATTCTTGAAGGTGAGGGAATCTGTCGAAATCGATTCCCATTAAAGACATAAACTTGTTGTAAGAAACATTACCAAGCCAGTCAATAACGTTTTGACAGGTATCAGCTATGGAGGGAAAAAAGGAGTTTCTGGTTACATCCGCCCTCATTTGTCTCCAAAGCCTCTCGATTTTATTCAACCAAGGACTATAGGTTGGTAGAAACACGGGATAAATCTGCTGTGCGTAAGCATCAAAAAATGGGCATAACATATCGGTGGTATGGGTTTTGGCATTATCCCATATCAGAAAAATGAAATACTCGGAAAGCATTTCACACAACGATTGGAGATAGCTTTCCACTTCCATTGTTCGTTTACGGTCAAAGATTTGGTAAAGCCCTTCACCCGTGGGATAAACAACCCCTCCCAGAAGATATTTGACTTCATTTTGTCCAGGAGAGGTGATTCGGTTCTGTTCGTTGATGAGTTGATAGCCTTTGCCAATGTCAGAACACCAATGGACTTCGGTTTCATCATAGTAGACCATCACGGCCTGCTTAGTGCGAACCACTGGTATGATACCGGGGAAAATTATCTCTACATCATCGGATGTTAGTGCCTGGTCTTCGGCTTTTTTTTTATCTGCTCGGTTCTATCCCGTTTTTGAGTATACTGTGGATCTGGTGAAGTGATTCTTAGCTGACTTGTTCCCATATTGATCTTATGCTGACGTAAGATATACCACAGCATCGAAGGGCAGAGCTTAACGGAATGATACTGTTGGCAGTAATCGGATAACAACTTGAGTGTCCAGTTCTGACAAAGGGTAGTCAGCTTTTCAAATGAACAAGGCGGTTGGTGAATAATCTCTGTCCATTGCTCGGTAGTTAAATTCAACCTAGGGCGTCGTCCAGGCTTTTCGTTAGGTAGTAATTGTTCGAGTCCACCTTGGTTATAGGCATGAATGAAGGCGCGAATGGTCTGGGGGGTGAAAAAAGAAAATGTCGGTCAATTCGCTGACCTTTTTTCTTTCAGCAGAAAGTTGAACCGTCAGCAATCTCCGATAGATGTGCGGCTTAGTACAACTCTTTATGGCTTCGATGAGTTGAGTTTTCAAAGCTTCATCAGGTATAGTGGCAAATATCATTGGCCAACTCCAGGAAGATGGAGGATTTCAACAGTTAATTTCAGGGGCATCAGAGGTACGTTTGGATGTGGAGCAAATAGGGTTGTGGCGTTTAGCAACATTGATTCATCTGGCTTTTTAATCTCCTGATGCCAACAACCGCTTCCTAACTCCACAGCCGCCACAACCCCGGTTTTATATCAAGTCGGTGTCGAATTCTCATTAAGGCATCAATCTCAAAACGCTAACCTAATTTCACGGTTGGCGTTAAAATGTCGACTTTATATTTTTCTTTTACACTATTCAAACGCCTTTCAATTAAGTATACCTGACTGAGTCAGAAAAATCATCAGAAAAATCATAGTTTATTCTTGAAAATTAGTTAGAAGGCCATTGATCAAATAGATCATCAATTCCATATACCAAAAAGTAAGCCGAATGTTCTGGAAATAGCTCTTTTGCTTCGGAAATAAGGGTTGAATTTATGTCGATACCGTAAGGAGTGAGTAAAACGCCGCTCCACTCCTGCAAGCTCCTCAAGAGGAAACCATTACCACAGCCAATATCAAACACCGAGCCTGCTTCGGTAAAGGCTTCACCTATAAACTGTCGCCGATTCTCCCATTCTTCTAAATTACAACCTCTTGCGCCGCATCCAGCAGCCAACTCCTTTACTGCTTTTCCCTCATTGATTAAGTGTCTGAAAGCTAATGAATAAGAAAAGTCCACCTTTCCTCCTTGCCGCCTAACGCCTGCAACGACGATTAGGGGCAACAGCGCGCGATTAGTCATCAGAACGATACGGGCAAGCCTGATAGTAATCCTGCTTGATACAGATGCGCCAGATCATTCAACCGTTCAATTTGCGAATGTCCCCGTGATCTGCGCCGCAAGATCGTGAGACTCCCGGGCGAGGCCGTAAAGGGACAACCTTCCGGCAGTTGAGCCAAGTCCATACCCAACCACCATGCCACAATACTATTGAGCGTCCCACCATGGACAACGAGCACGGGCACAAGACGAGCCTGCTGAAGTTCGCCAGCAATCGCCTCCATAGTTGTACTGACACGCTTATGAAACTCTCGCCAAGTCTCGGCACCGGCAAAGGGACGATAATCTAAGCGAAACCATTGACTCTCATCGATCACCCATTCTTCGCCGTCCGCTGTGCGTTCCATTGCAAAATGTCCATTATGCTCTCGCAGATTGTTCACGGAACGGGACCTCAGTCCCAAGATCTGGCCAATAATCTCTGTGGTTTGTGCTGCCCGGCGCATCGGACTTGTGTAAAGCACGCACGGTGCTGTGCCAAGCACCTTCTGAAGGCGTTTCGCCATGCAAGCCGCTTGGCGGTGTCCTAAGTCCGTCAAGTCGTTGTTGGTATCCGGCCAAAGTCGCGCCTGAGAATTGACATGATGCTGAGATTGACAGTGTTGAATCAGAACCAGAGAGTTCATAGACCGTCTCTTTCCTTCGCCCTAACGACCCAAGTTCAGGCGCGGCGGGGGTTGCCGAAAACCGGAAGCCTGCCCGTAGCCTGTCCTCGAGCCCTTCACTGCGTTCGAGGGCAGGCTGACGCGAAGGAAGCGAAGCGAAGGGACAAACCAAAACCCGCCATTTACCGATTAACATTTCAAAAAATGAGGTCCTCTGAGTCAACTGCTTAGGCGAGTTAGGCAAAGGCTGCGCGTTGGGGGGTTGAAACCCAACCGACGAAAAACCTACCGGATTCGGTACAGATAGATGTCTGCTTGATCACTGAACACAATGTTCACGTCACCTGCCTCCCCCGCTACGACAAGCAGGTGGGGTACCATATTCCCATCTGCGCCGATTCGTTGGGCATAAATATCGGGGAAAATATCACGGTCATCTTTCCAAGCGACGACAACGCCGCCATTTCCATCGCCGACGATAGCAATCTCGTCCTCTTTAGAAAGCGCATCACAGACCGTTATCCCGTTATCACCCCAAAGCGTTTTCCCCGTCGCATCAATCCTTTGGGCATAGATATTGTCATGGGTAAAATTCTCATAGGGTTGCCAAACAAGGATCAGCCCGCCGTGTCCATCGCTGGCAAACGTTGAGGCAATCCGACTGTATGTGACGGATGAAACCACCGTTGGAGATTTCCAAAGCGGTTTCCCGTTCAGATCGAATCGGTGGAGCACCACACGACAATTGTTATCCATCGAATCCGTCCAGACGAGGTAAAAACCACCCATACCATCCGAAACGAAGCTGCGCCCCGAAGATCGATTGAAATGGGTCAGTTGATCGGCTTCAAACAGAGGAATCCCATTGGTTTCCCACATCGGTTTACCGTTGGCATCAAGCCGTTGCATGTAGCAGTTACTTTCCCCACAACGATCACTCCACCAGATGAACAGCGCACCTCCTTCCCCGGCGGGAAGGACCTCCGGGAGGCCTTGTTCCTTGGGATGTGAGCGAATCTTGACGCCGCCAGAATCCCACAGAATCTCCCCCGCGTGACTTATTGCTTGTGCCAACAGATGCGATTGTTCGTCTTGCCAGACGACGATGAGTTTGTTACCGCTCCACGCCATCCGTGGCGTTCCCTGATAACCTGCTTCGCGACAGACGAAAACACCATCAGTTTGCTACGTTGTTTTCCCGCCGAAGTCTATCCGTTGGGCATAAATCCGCTGTTCGGCTTCGGCACGAAAGTCGAACCAAGCAACGATGATTCCACCTGTTCTGTCACTAATCGTCTGTGGGAGATGTTGAACACCATCTGCCGTACAGACCGGTATCTTCTCTGGTGTTTTGGCGTTGGTGAGGTGAGTGTGAAGTAAAACACAGAGTAAGACCGAAAGAAAACGCCAAAAGGATTGGGTAATGGTATTACCTCAATTTCGTCCCAATAAAGCATAAAACGAGTTGACTCGAATTTGCCGGAAACCAATATAACGACTGCCATCGTAGTTCCTTAAAAGGTCAAGTCTTCCCAATCCAACCTTAAAGGAGACAACGATGGCACACTTTAGACGGAAAAAGCGGAAAAAAGCGACAAAGAAAATCATCGGTGAAAGTCCCAATGCTTCACTTGCAGCGATGGCTCCGATGATTGAACAAAAAGGCATCTTTCAAGCGATTTACGAACAGGTACTCATTCCTCAGAAAACTCTCGACTACCGACCCACCGATAAGTTAGTCTGGGTTATCTTGAGCATGTTGTCCGGAAATTCAACGATAAGTGACGTGAATTGGACACTTCGAATCGACAAGCCTCTACTTATGGTCTTTGGCTATAGTTCGTGTCCCGACCAATCGGTGCTTTTCGATACATTGAATGCGGCGACCCAAGAGAATACGGAATAACTCCGTAGAGTTGCCCCTTCCCTTTTTGCCGAGCATAATTTGTTGAGTCGCCAATTTCATCAACTTCCGGTATCCGAGCCAGTCACAATCGACTTCGATCTTTCGGCTCAGCCATGCGCCAAGGGAGCATGTACAGTGACAATCGAGCCAGAAAACTTTGCCAATCGGTCTCTGACTGGAGTGCTGCCCCGACGACACGCCAACAGCACAGCTTCGAAATCAAGCAAAAGTGGCAAACCGATTTTGAGATTACCGAATCGATATTCAACAAAAGTATTGCTATGCTCGCTTTAGAGGCATCAAGCGATTCACGCACCAACGGTTCGCTTTAGCTGGGACGCTGACCATTAAAAATGGAAAACTCGTTCGCATTGTTCTCAAAGCGGGGTACCCAATGATAAGTCGAGTCGCAATTGCATTGACGGCGCTTTTGGCAGAGACGAATGTCGAGATTGCTCTGGGCAAAACCTAATCGACGGCTGCACATTCTCAGGCGATAGTCTCTTGACGCTATTGGCGAAATTCGCTCAAACGCCTGCCCACAGAATCTAACCCGTGATTTTCTTATCCGCCGTTCGGATAGGAGCTAAAGTCAGAAAACAAAGGGTAAAACCCGACATTGAGCCGCCCTCATGCAGAAGAAACCAAGAGAATAAATCTGCGTTTCTTCCTGGTTTCCTTAGAAGAAAAAAGTCTCCAAGTTTTTGGAATATGGGAAGAATGGAGCAAAAATGCGGCGGAAAGTGCGTTTTTGGCCGTAAAAGGTCTCCTGGGGTGTCATGGTACCTTTGCAAGTGCCGAAAACCCAGTAGTGACATAGGGTTATGCCACTTTCAAAGTGGGGTAGATACCCCCGTAATTCGGGCGAAATTGAGGTATTAAACATCCTCATGGGAACAGGAAACCTCATGACCTATTTCTCCTTTCCAAAGGCATGGCGGTGCTTCCCGCC
>JADFGN010000502.1 GCA_022567695.1 Candidatus Poribacteria bacterium
CGTAACAGCACCCTCTACAACTACTTTCGATGCGTCTGTGGTCTCCGATGGTCATATAAAGATAATCAACGATCAAGGAAAATTCCACACACAAATAAATAATAACGCCTTTCCACCCGTAATGAGTTATATTGAACCGCAAAAACCTACATCCACCGGAATAACTTTCATTGATCACCAAAGAAAACGATTTGCTGAACTGGTCAATACGGCTTCGGTCATAGGAATAATTGGAGTCCATATCAACCCAGAAGACAGACACATTTGGGATCCTTTAGCGCAATGCCAAGCGAAATTAGTCTATTGTGCAGGAAAAATCAGTGCGAGCAAGTTTGAGTGTTGGAGAAGTAAGAATCGGACACATCGCCGTGATCGAGTTCTTAAAGGTTATTTTGAAGATAAGTTTGAAAATATTTGTTCGGAACTGGGTCTCTAATCCTTCTAGAGGTTTAAGCCGTTTTTCTGTATTCGCGTGAAACAGAATAACACGAAACGTTTCAACACCACGAAAAGCACTAAGAGCCGGATTGTAAAAAGTAGATTGCAGCAACCGCTATTAAGCCGATAATAAGTAGTCGTACTTAACAACGCAAACCGCAAAGAAAGGATATTCTTTATGTCTTCAGAGTCGAATGTACCGCAATTTTCTCCTGCAAAACGTGCCATCATTATCGGTATGGATGGCGCAAGTATGGAATTGGTCAAAAATATCATTGATTGGGGACATGCTCCAAACATGGCACGGTTGTTGGAGCGAGGTGTTCATCGTCCCATGCTCGGTGTTTTTCCGACCCTTACCCCGCCGGGGTGGACAGCCCTTGCGACAGGTTCGTGGCATAGTACGCACAAGGTGATGGACTTTAACATCCGGGCTGTGGGCAAACCACTCGATCAGACGGTTTGGGGCATCAACACGAAACTATCTCAATCCGAATATCTCTGGAATACTGTTGAACGCGCCGGGCGAAAGCCGATCCTCGTCAAATGGGAGATGGCCTGGCCTCCTACAGTGACGACTGGAATTCAAGTTGAAGGCACAGGACCCGGTGTGTCGAATCACCATCAGATCGCAGGCTATCACCTGTTTGTTGGCGGCAAGTGGGCACCGCGTCCGATTGGCGGTCAGCGCGACCCGGAAACGTTAGACCCGAGTGCGCTTCAGAAAGTTCGCAACGTCGATCCGGTCACCATCGAACCCGCTGAAGGAAAAGGATGGACAGAACTCCCAGATTCCACGCAACCGCCGCGTGAGGTCGAACTAACCATCCGTCCACTCGCACGAGGACGGGCAAGCATGAGTCGCGGAAAACAGGGCACGCCGAAACCTTTTTTCGGGCTAATTTACGCGACGGGTGAAAATGGCTATGATCGGGTACGGGTCTGCCGAAGCCGCAGTGGAGGTGACGCTGTGGTAGACCTTGGCGTTGGGAATTGGAGCGATTGGTGGCTTGACACCTTCGAGATCGACGGTGCTGATGTGGAGGGATATGTTAAGATGAAGTTGATAACCCTCACCCCCACAGCAGATGCCTTCGAGTTGTTCGTTCCACAAATTTGGCCGCGGGAGGGTTATACGGCGCCCGCTGAAATTGCACAGGAAATCGATCAGGAGGTCGGCCCTTTTCTGCAAAATCCTGCCCGCGATGCCTTGGGAGTGTTTGACGATGACACCTACTTCGAGTTGTTAGAGTTTCACCATCAACGCCTTGCAGATGTCGCGAAATATTTGACCAAAACGCGGGAGTGGGATGTGCTCATGGTCGAGACCCATGCGCCGGATTATACGAGCCACTTTTATCTGAGTCAGGCAGACGAGGTGAGCGGTGCGCCACCTGAAACCATCCAGCGGTGCCGTGAAGGGGTTATTCGGACTTACGCTTCAGTTGATCGGATGATTGGACGCTTGATTGAACTTGCTGATGATGACACAGTTGTTCTCGTTTGCTCCGATCACGGTGGAACGCCGAATCAATTTCAGGCGGTGGACATCGCCAAAGTGCTAGAGGAAACTGGCTTTATTGTTTACAAGGACGGAACACGGGAGATTGACTGGTCGAAAACACGCGCGGTCAACGTCGGCTTGGTACATATCTTCATCAATCTTAAAGGCCGTGAACCGGACGGAATTGTTGACCCGACGGACTATGAATCCACACAACGGGAGCTCATTGATGTGCTTCACGCATATCGAGATTCAGAAACAGGCAAATCTCCGTTTACACTTGCGCTCACAAACGCAGACGCCGAAATGCTCAATCTCTCCGGTGAGTTGGTTGGAGATGTTGTTTATGCGTTGCGACCAGAGTTTGATGGTGCGCACGGGAAGCAACTCCCCTCCGTGAGCTTCGGCATCGGTGGGCAACACTCGACGTTTATCCTGTCCGGTGCTGGTGTCCGTAAGGGTGAAGCACTTCAACGTCAGGTACGAGTGGTCGATGTCGCACCGACAATCTGTTATCTGTTAGGACTTCCCATGCCTCAGAATGTCGAGGGCGGTGTCGTGTATGAAGCCTTAGAAGATCCGAATTGGCACTTAACAGCCATTGAAAAGTTGACTAAGGATGACGATGAATAGATCAGTCATTTCGCGAAAATATTGTATTGATCAACAACATGTTACACATCGGATCCAAACCTAACCCCCCGGCCCCCTTCCCTGCGAGGGAAGGGGGAGTTAATTCTCCCCTCTCCTTGCAGGAGAGGGGCCGGGGGAGAGGTCTGTTGCAGATTTCCAATATGTATTTGACCATTACACATTTCGCGAAAATGTCAACAAAATGTCCTTCTCGCACGACATCAGTAGAAATGGCGTTAACGGCGATTTTCGAGTTGACACCCCGCAAAACCGTGATAAAATGGTTCCGAAAACAAACTCTTCAAATCATCAGGAGGAATGCGTCATGGAATACACAAAACAATGCAGGACAATTGGTTGGTTGAAAAAACGGGCTGGAAGCCCGCTTTACTGGATATTCATCGCAGGACTATTGACCCTCACCCTTTCTTCGGTCGGTTCTGCCGAGGAACTGAAACTGGATTCTCCGGTCGGTTCTGCCGAGGAATTGAAACTGGTCGCTGGAGTGGAATTTCAGCCTTTAGCGTCAGCGACTAAACGACTGATCGAGGCGTTGGACTACTTAGGTGCTCCGCTGGCTGCTAAGGACCAGATCGCAATTGAAGCCGCGTTGATTTCCACTGACCATGAGCAGGCCATCGCCGACATCCAAAAAATCCTCGATCCGTACTGCCTAATTGAAGTAAACATCAGTCATGAAAGCCGTGTCAAGGTAAAGGAGGGAGAGGCGAAGAAGGAATTGATGCAGAGCGGCTGGCGCACTTTCTTGGTGAAGGTACATAACGAAGCGGGCGTGACAGCACCGCCGGTTACTGAGAGTTCCAATGCCGCGCCACTTTATAAACGCTCACGGGGGAGTGCTGAGCCACCCATCACCGTGCCGGAGAGCGAGATTCTTCATCGGTTTCTCGACATCGCGATGTATTCCAAACCACCGCTGAAGAAAGATCTTTCGGGGTTAGAACTGGAATATCGCATCATTCAGCTCTACAGCCGCGATGCGGGAAGACGAGAGGCACTACTGGCTTTTAATGTCGGTCAAGGCACGCAAGATATTGGCTTTCGCAATGAAGTACCCATCCTTTTCCACTGTGTTCCAGCAGTGAAGGTGACGCTGGAGGT
The DNA here is from genome assembly GCA_022567695.1 of Candidatus Poribacteria bacterium. Lineage (GTDB taxonomy): Bacteria > Poribacteria > WGA-4E > WGA-4E > PCPOR2b > JADFGN01. The sequence continues at coordinate 3,698 of JADFGN010000502.1, forward strand.
TCTGGACTTCGATGGTAAGCCGACCACCGCATCTTTTACCATCCGTGACAAGTTTGGTCGAGTGTACCCATCACGCGGCAAGCGGTTAGCCCCAGATTTTTTCTTTCACAGCCAGATTTATCGACACAGTGGAGAATCGGTCCTGCTACCGCCCGGTGAATATACCGTCGAGTACACGCGCGGGCCGGAGTATCGGGTAGAGAGCCGTACCATAACCATTCCCGAGGCTGAGAGTCACAAGGAAACATTCCGCTTGAAGCGATGGATTCATGTGGCAGCGGAAGGGTGGCGTTCCGGCGATCATCATGTGCATGCGGCTGGGTGTTCGCATTATGAAAGCCCCACCGAAGGTGTCATGCCCGAAGACATGATGCGGCATATTCTCGGCGAAGACCTCAACGTGGGTTGCATACTCTCCTGGGGACCTTGCTGGTATTTCCAGAAACAGTTCTTTGATGGGAAGGTTCACGAGCTCTCTACCGACAACTATGTGATGCGTTATGATGTGGAGGTATCGGGCTTCCCGTCCTCCCACGCTGGCCATCTTTCGTTATTGCGACTCACAGAGGACGATTATCGAGGCGTTCAACGCATTGAGGAATGGCCCAGTTGGGATCTGCCTGTTCTTCAGTGGGCAAAAGAACAGGGCGCAGTGACAGGCTTCAGCCACAGCGGGTGGGGCTTGAAAGTGGCTGGTGATGAACTGCCTAACTATAACATGCCGCCTTTCGATGGCATCGGCGCCAACGAATACATTGTGGACGTCGTCCATGACGCCGTCGATTTCATCTCCACAGTGGATACACCTGCGATTTGGGAATTGAACATCTGGTATCACACATTGAACTGTGGTTTCCGTACCCGAATCAGCGGGGAGACAGACTTTCCCTGCATCTACGGCGATCGAGTGGGGTTGGGACGTGTGTATGTGAAATCTGCCGACGGCCCCCTGGACTACGATAACTGGGTGATGGGGTTACGCGATGGGCGTTCCTACGTCGGTGACGGCAAGAGCCATCTGCTAAACTTCACCGTTGGTGATGTGGCTGTCGGGGAAAAAGGACCGACCGGGGAGATCAGTCAGCTAGATCTGGAACAGCCAGCAAAAGTGAACATCTCCGTCCGTGTGGCTGCATTGCTTGATGAAACACCCCAACCCGAAATCAAAAATCGACCTCTGGATCGGAAACCGTACTGGGATATCGAACGGGCTCGCATCGACGATAGCCGAAAAGTTCCCGTTGAATTGATCGTGAACGGGAAGGCGGTCGATCGCCGGGAGATTATGGCGGATGGGGAAATCGTATCCGTTCAATTCGAGACAGCCATCGAACGTTCCAGTTGGGTCGCGCTTCGCATCTTCCCGTCTTCTCACACCAATCCAGTCTTTGTGAATGTGGAAAACGAACCGATTCGAGCAAGTCGCAAAAGTGCCGAATGGTGCCTCGAAGCGGTGGAGGTCTGCTGGAACAAGAAAGTCCAGCGCATTCGCGAATCCGATCAAGTTGCTGCACGGAAGGCATACGATGTAGCGAAGGAGACGTATCAGAAGATTCTCGAAGAATCCGATGTGGATTGAAGGTTAGAGAATAGGTAACGTCAGTTCGACGTAAGGAAAATTGGGCTAAAAAATAGCAACTTGGCGATGATTTTAGCTGTTTTGGTGGTGATTTCGGGTCAAATGTCCTTAAAAATCGTCGATTTTTGCCCACCAAAAGTTATATCGAACTCACGTTATTACAGCATCGTTACTTTTACGACTTTAGGGTTCGGAGATATTATCCCCACTCAACC
>JADFGN010000503.1 GCA_022567695.1 Candidatus Poribacteria bacterium
CTCCGGACTCGACGATCCTCCCACCCGAAGGGCACTTCCCACTTTCCTCTTTCCCCTTTGGGCACCAAACAACAAAAACATTAAGTTGATGGCTATGGGGGAGATATCTCCTCCCCCTTCCCTTGTAGGGAAGGGGGCCGGGGGGTTAGGTCAAAACATAATTTACAGTGCACTAGACATCAATTGTGAAACGTAAGGAGGAAAAATGGCTGGTGCGAATCTGCGTGAAAAGTTAGAAAATGGTGGCATCGTGTTTGGTACGATGAGGTCATTTAGAAAGATTAACAACACAGAAAACAGAGGCTGTTCATAGATGGCAGCCTCCTTCTCAGTACAGATTAGCAGCCCATCTGCTCAACTCCCGGCATGCTGCCGCAGGAAATCGCAATCTCTGCTGCCTCTTTCCTCCTCTTCCGTTGAGCAACTCTCAGGGGAGTCACGCCTTTGTCGTTTTCAAAATTCGGACGCGCACCGCCCGATAGCAAAGCCACCACCCCCGCCTTTTTCTTCTCTCCATCTTTTATCGTCGATCGTATTGCATCAAATAGTGGGGTTTCACCGTTTTTATCCGCGGCATTGACATCGGCACCATTTTCAAGGAGCACGTCGATGACCTTGAGAAATCCGGCCGTCCTGCGCTATTTGAGCAGGACGATACGCCGCGTTTGCCGATACCTGCGCGTCTTCAATTCAACAAAATAGACACCGCTAGCGACAGGTTCTCCAATATCGTTGCGCCCGTCCCAGTAGGCAGCACGTTCTTTGTCGGAGTATCGACCAGCATCCAAAAGACCGAGTGAGAGGCGACGCATGCGACGTCCACTTGCATCGAAAATCGCTATTTCGACAGCGCTTGCTTCGGAGAGTGTGAAGGGAAACCATGTCTCCGGGTTGAACGGATTGGGATAATTTTGAAGCAATTGCGTGGCGGTTGGAATCACATCAACGACATCGAAGCCAAGCCGCTGTCGCGTGAGGCGAATGCGGATGCGGTGTCTTCCGTCTGGCACCTGTATTGAATTACCGGGAGACAATTCCACACGAGAGCCATCGGACAGGTATTCCAGATAGGCGTGGTACCCAATCGGGAGCGAATCGGTGAGGGTGAGGGTCGCATCTTCGTGAGCCTGCATTTCGGCATCCCAAAGCCATTCGTCTGCATGAGCAGGCAAACTAATGCGTTGGAAGCGAACGTTGCTTTCGTGGCTAACGTCACTGCTACGTTGAAACAAAGAGAGCGAAACCTTTGTCGGCAGCGGCGGCTGTTCCACATCGAGTGGATCATCGCCCCATTGGGCAACCTCTGATACACCCAAATGCACTCGCGAAAGTCCACGTTCATTGCCAATGGAGAGTGTGGCTAACCAATCGAAGCGAAGTGATTGCGCTTCGGGAGCGAGAGCAACAGCAAGCGGTTCGACCAGTTCCGTAAAAGGCTCGAAATTCACCGTTGCTTCAGCATCCGCGAAGATCCAATAGCCTGACCATGGCTCCCACTTTTCGGATAAATCTGTCACCACTTCATAGTCTCCATCTGTTACATCATTCGGCGTAGCATCTTTCCAACGCCAGAACTTCGGCCGAACGAAATTCGCCGCCTCCGGATCTACCAGCGAAAGGGACGCATTGCCAGCTATTACACGCATGTTTCCGAATGCCACCGGAAACAGGTATGGGTTAGCCACCAGATTCCATCCTCGCTGTAGGGCGATGGTCTGCGGCTTCGTCAGGTTTGCCGTGTCTCCACTTACCTTCAACTGAAACAACGTTTTAGAAATCAGCCAGAAAGGCTTACCCGGCGTTGCAGTAGGCACGGTCCGAACATTTGTTGTGCCATTCCATGTGTCCACAACCCAGTTTTCCTGACCGACAGAACTGTCCAGAAACGGCACAAGATTCGCATTTGACGCAAGTACTGGGACAGAAAAAAGATGCCATGACTGTGCGGGGAACGCTGTCTCCTGAATGAACGTTCCCGAAACAACAACTCCAATCGGTGAGGCTATGCCTTTCTCAGGATAAGTGGTCACATGCCCAAGCACGTCTTCAACCTCAAGATAGTAGGAAACGCCGTGTTGAAGGGCATCAGCGGGAATTTCACCTGTCAGTATGTTTCCGTCTGCTCTTGCTGAAATGTTGCGAAATGTGAATTCACCTCCCGGACGGTAGAAGAGTTTCCCCACAATTGGTGAGGCATCCGACGCAGTCATCTCGATCGAAATAGAACGCCCGACAGTACCTGAAATTATCGGTGAATGTGTAATCTTTGGCGGCGTTGTGTCAAGCGTAAATGTAATTGCTTCAGGTTCGGAAGTGTTTCCTACGGCATCGGTAAACCGCACTTCGATCGTCTTTTCACCATCTCCGCGGTCTACTCTCCATTTGAGCTGTTCTGAGAATGCTTCACCGGGCATCCAGTTCTCCCCTTTGTTCCGTAGTTGGATTTGAATTTCAGCCGGGGAACTCAGATTGTCTTTAACGGCAAATTGGAGGGAGACGTTACGTGTTGCGATGTAGAACGTGTCATCAATTTCTACCCCGTCGTTCAATTTTGCGGTTCCCTCCGGAGGAAGGTCATCAAGTTTGGCAATTTTTAGGCTCACGGCTTGTGTATCGCTACTACCCTTCCCATCATTCACCTCAAAGGTCAGGTTGTAGCCTCCTGCCTGTCCGATCGTCGGCGTCCACTCAAAAATGGCATTTCGTGCCCCTGACTTTCTCAATGATGACCCACTCGGCCTGGGCATCACACTGAAGGTCAACACGTTATCTTCATCAGCATCGGTTGCAGTTACCGAGAAATTAATGCGTGTCCCTTCGACAAGCTCACGCGGCGGATTGATTGGCGAGAGCGTTGGCTTACGATTATTGTCCCGCACAATTAACGAAACGCTTTGACTGTCCCATCCGCTATGCCCGTCAGTCACTCGAATCGTGAACCGGTATCCGCCCGCTTGTTCATAGGAAGGACGCCAGGTAATCGTCCGCGTCGACTGGTTGAAGGTTGCACGGCTTGGAAGGGGGCTTACCGTAAACGTGAGCGTATCATCGCTATCTTTGTCACTCGCCTCCACCACGAGCGTCCATAATCCGTTTTCAACGATTTCCTGCGGCGTGGGAATGGGCTGTAGAACAGGCGCGTTGTTTACATTTTCCACAACGAGTGTTCGGTTGAGGTCTGCTGAGAATCCTATCGAATCTACGGCCGTGAATGTCAGATTATAAGTCCCTGCGGATTCAAAGTCCGGCGTCCAGCGAAAAACAAGGCTGTTTCCATCTTGTGCGATAACATTTGGCAAATCCGGTTCACTCTTGAAGGAAAGCGTCAACCTCTCGTTTTGGGGGTGAGACGCTGTTGCGCGAAAGGTGACCTCATCTCCTTCGCGGGCTTGGGGAATCTCGAGCGGCTCCCAAACAGGGCCAGTCAGTTCCACAGTTACGCTGACTGTCACCTGAGTCGTTCCACCTTTTCCGTCATCTGCTGTGAAACGAATTTCATGTCCTCCTGCCTGCGCCGCTGTCGGAGTCCATCGAAACGTGCGGTTTCTTCCATCGAAGGTAGCTCCTGCTGGAAGTCCCTCAGCGGTCACTGTCACGATATCACCATCCGGATCGCTGACAGGTACAGTTAAGGAAAACGCTCGCCCGATAAACGCCGTTTTCGGCTCGCTCAACGACCGATCGAAACTTGGAGTGCGGTTGACGTCTGTAACGGTCAGCGAGAGTGGCAATGAAACTGTGGCATTTGTCGAATTCTTCGCTGTCACAGTAATGATATACGGCTGAGAACGCCCCCGTTCAAAATTGGGCTTGAGCTCGAGCCGACCCTCCGCGGGAGAGGTGGAACTCTTAGAAGCAAAAACGATGTCCTGAGAAAGAGAATTTTCATCGATTGAAATGGTGAGGATTTCGGATAGATTTGGGTCGGTGGCAATCAAGGCAATGACAAGGAATTCACCTTCCCGGACAGTGAAACTTGTCTCTTCCCTCCCGCCGGAAACTGCCTTCAACGAAGGCGGAGACGAGACTCCAGTTAGCGTAAGGTTCAGAGTTTGGACCAGGCCATTCTGCGTTTCGGCAACAATTCCCACAGGTCCCGGTGTCGAGCCAGCCGTGTAGGTTGCGGTAAACCGTCCATCATCAATCGGCGCGACATCCGACACAGCACCAGTTCCTTTCACTGTCAAGAACACCTTCGCGTTGCTAATTTGGTTGCCGGAAGCATCTATGACAATTATAGTCAGCGTTGCCTTGCTTGAGCTATCCGCTGGCAACGAGAGTGGACTAGCTTCCAAGTCAATGTGAGCAGGCTCCCCTGGTACAACGCGGATTTTTGCTTCCGCGAAGATTCGTGGATTTGATGGCAGCGTGGCACGAAGTTGCCCACTCCCCGCCTTTGTTCCGGTAAATCGCCCACGCCTCGTAACGCTTCCAATCTCCCCAATCACCTCCCACGTAACCTCCGTGTCATCAAGGTCAACTTTCTCACCGGAGGTATCAAACGCAGCAATATTGAAGTTCTCTATCTCGCCCGAAATAAGCTCGGCACTCGACGGAGAAATTGATAGGCGAGCAATCGATAGTGGCTGGATTTCGAGTTCCAGATTTTCGATTTTCGGGAATTGCGGCACCCTTCGATCGCTTCGGGCATATGCCGTAAATGCCTCGGTACCGTTAATTTCCACGCCATGGTCTGCGCCAATGCCGCAGAATTCGATCGTTGTCGTCTCGTTGCCAATCACTTGAAAATCGATAAACGCGATCAAGAGATCTTTGACAAGCCCATCCGCCGCATCCGTTGCTGCCAAAGGGCGAGCGATGTGGTAGTGGAGGAATCCTTCATCGGAAAAGGTATTGACGCGCTGAACGATGCCGGATATTTGACCGCTGTCTGTGAACGGGTGATCGGGGTGGAGTGGTTTAAGAGCGCGCGGATCGAAGTGGGCGCAAATTGAGAGTTCGGTGATTCGCACGTCTGCTGGCAAGCTGGGCCCATTGATTCGAAATTCGCAACGGAAGAGATCGCCTTTCTGGTACGGGGCAGATTTGACGATGGTGTTTAGGTCATTCGCTCGGAAGCCTCCACCGTCAAGGAGGCGGAAGGTGACAAGTGGCTCAATTGTTAAATCCAGCACGACAATCCCGGCTGAAATGTCGGCAGGTTGAAGTTGATAGGTTCGGAAGCCGGAAGGTGCTCCATCGGCATCAAAGGCCACGACGATCAGTTTGTCTCCCACTTCAGCGACGGCGGTCTCAGGTGGTGAGGCGAAAAGTATCACTGTGTAATCACCTGACGTGGTTTCAACCGTCACTTTAATATTGCGTGTCTCATTCGTCACACGGATTGTGAACTTTCCTTTAGCAGGTTGACCTGACGCATCCTTTAGATTCCCTGCGACCACCAGCACAGGTTTAGCATTTGCCAGCGCGGATATCATGAGTAATATAATTACAGTTAGGACAATGCTTAAGTGTTTCATATTTTCT
>JADFGN010000041.1 GCA_022567695.1 Candidatus Poribacteria bacterium
CTGACAATTGTTGGCATCTTTGTTTTTAGCCTCATTCTAAGCGGATGCGGTAAGCTTGGTAAAAAAGATTTCGAGGGTTGGAGAGATGGTTATGTTGCCGAAAATAATCAGACACATTCAGAACTGAGAAATCAGGATTCCAATCTTGATAGTAAAGTGGAGGCGCAAGATACTGCCTTAAGGGCAAAAATTGATGAGGACACAGAGAAGGCGAAAGAGGACGCGATTGCAGCTGCCCAACTGGGCGATGCGGATAGCATCCAAGCCGCTAAAAAGTTTGACGACGCACTCCGTAGTGAACTGACGAAAGCCGCAGAAGCGGCGGGACAAAAAGCTCAAGATTTTGCAAAGAGCGAAGATGATGGAATCCGTAAACTCATCAGTGATCTTGACAGTCAGGCGAGCTCCCAGTCAAGTAGCATTTCAGGGTTACAAAGTGCGCTCGAGTCGGCAAAATCTGATGCCGCAAATATGAAGCAGAAAAAACCGATGCGGGTAGCCACTATTCACTTTGACAGTGGAAGAGGGAGCTTAAGCCAAGCTGCGAAACAGGAACTTGATAAAGCAATTACAGAAATTCAGAATCACGCGGACTTTATAGTGAAGGTTGTTGGTCACGCTGACGGCAGACCAGTCCTCGGTGGAATGTATCGTAGCAACTGGGATTTATCTCAAGCACGAGCGGACGCCGCTGCGAAATATCTCCAAGGGCAAGGAGTCGCCAATGAAATTGAGTCGATTGGGCGTGGACATACAGAACCAGTTGCCTCTGCGAAAACGGCAGATGGACGAGAGAAGAATCGACGGGTAGAAGTCATTCTCTATCCTCCCGGAACACTGAGATAAATTGTTTGTTTTCCCTTTCAGGGAAATTGGGATAATTGGTTTTCTCCCAATTTCCCTTTTTTTATTTGAGGACACAAATTTTTGGAGGAACAATCTGGCTGTCTCCCCATACAGCGCAATTCCAAACTTTTTACCTTTATCGCATACCAGAAGTGGCGGAATTTCGTGCGTCAATTCATCTTAGCCACCCACGCGAAAACTTCGGACTCATACCAACTTGCGTCTCAGGAAAGGACATTCTCATGGCAAACAAAAATCAACTCTTTGAGGCCAACACAACATTCATTGGCACACGAGGCGTTAAGGAGTATCGCGAGACAATTCCGGTTTGGATAAATTCTAACGATATTGTGCTGGAACTTGGGTGTGAATGGGGCACGACAACGACATTAATTGCACAACATTGCAAGGAGGTTATCGCCACTGACATCAGCCCCAAGTGTATTGGACGTGCGAGAGAAATGTATCCCGATTTGCATTTTGAAGTCATGGACGGCTTCGATGTTAAGGCAGCACTCGATCTTGACAAGCCATTCAGCAAAATCTACATTGATATATCAGGGCTGTCGGGTTACAATTCCACCCTCGATACTATCTCGCTACTGATGATGTATGCGAATGTGCTACGTCCGGAGGCAATCATTGTTAAAAGTGGAGCGTTAAAGCGTTTTGCGGCGCATTGTATCGCGTGGAAATCGCCATCAAACAGACCGTGACGGAATATCTTGAAATTCGACAAATGGGAGCAAGTATGACGGACGCAACTGAAGTAATAAACGTCCTCTCAGTTGATGTCGAAGGGTTTATAGAAGCCAATTTACAGAGCTTCCACATTGATAGAAAATATGTGGATGGAGCGAAGGAAAACTATGAAATTGAAACAAATATCAACCTTCTGCTTGAACTTCTAAGCGATTTGGAAATTGAAGCGACCTTCTTTTTCCTCGGAAGAATTGCCCGCGACATGCCGCACATTGTGAAGGAGGTTGCTCAAGCAGGACACGAAATTGGTTGCCATAGCTATGAACACCTCCGTCTTTTTGACATGGACAAAGCGGCGTTTAAGGAGCGATTGATTGCCGCAAAGTATGGTCTTGAGGATGTTTCCGGGAAAAGAGTCTACGGATTTAGAGCCCCTGATTTCTCTGTGACACAGGCTTCTATCTGGACATTAGATATTCTGAGGGAAAGTGGGATTCTGTATGATTCGAGCATTTATCCAATCGCTCTCCATGATGTCTACGGCATAAGTGAGGCAAAGCCTTTTATACACGAACTCCCGAATGGTTTAATAGAGTTCCCGCTATCGACGGTTGAGATTCTTGGAAAACGCTTTCCATTTGGAGGGGGAGGATACTTTCGGCTATATCCACTTTTTGTGACCAAGCGTTGTATTTCTAAGATAAATCGGTTCGGTCAATCATGTATGCTCTACATTCATCCCTATGAAGTCGGCCCTATCATCCCAACCATCCCGGAGTTGTCCTGGTACCGAAAATTCAGGCATTACCATAACTGCAAAAGGGGAGATGGAAGGTTGAGGCAAATCTTGCCAGCATTCAAATTCGCCCCGGCAATTGAGGTCCTAAAACAGAAAGACCTCTTGGAGGATAATTGAAAAATGTCTGAGACTGAGGACGTCAGGGGATATTTTACCCGCTCCGCGGTGACATTTGACTCGCTCTATTCTGAGAATAAACAGAATCCGTTAATGCGTTTTATTAATCGTAAGTTTCGTCATGATATCCATGAACGATTCACTCTCACCATGAGTCACTTACAAAAGTATCAACTCAAGACGGCTCTCGATGTCGGCTGTGGTTCCGGTCGATACGCATTAGGGCTTGCTGAAATTGGTATCGAACGGATGGTGGGTGTCGATCTGAGTCCCAAGATGATCGAACTCTCAGAGAATCACACCAAGCCCTATCAGGAAAGCACAAACGGGAGATTCGAGTTTATCTGTGGCGATTTTATGGAATTCCAAACAACAGAGGATTTTGATACTGTTATTGCTATGGGGCTTTTCGATTATATAAAAGATCCAACGCTAGTTTTGAAAAAAATGCTCACGCATGTGAATCATTCTGTTGTGGCAAGTTTTCCAAGTATTTCAATCTACCGAACGCCCATACGCAAAATTCGATATTATCTGAAACGATGCCCCGTTTATTTTTACGACCAACCTCAAATCGCTTCATACGCCTCAAAGGTCGGATTTGCGAAGCATGAAGTTGTGAAAATCAAAGGGGCAGGGATGGACTATTTCGTTGCGTTTTTCAAATGAAGATTTTATTTTTAAGTCTCCGATTCCCATATCCGCCTCATCGCGGCGACCGAATTCGAGCATATCATTTCATTAAACAGCTTGCCAAACGTCACTCCGTTACTGTTGTCTCTTTTGTCGAGTCTGATGAGGACATTGCGAATGTTAAGCATTTAGAAGCCTTTTGCGATCGGGTCAAGTGGGTACGTTTTCGTCCGAATCGAGCCCGCCTAAATGTCCTGTTACACTGCTTCTCAAATCAGCCTTTACAGCTTCATTATTGGTATGCCAAAGAGATGCAACGAACAATCAACAAGCTCTTGGAGAATACCGATTTCGAGCTCATGCAGGTGCAATTCTTTCGGATGGCGCAATACGTCGCCCATCTTCAGACCCCGCGGAAGGTACTAGATTTAGGTGATTCGATGGCGTTGAATCTAAGCCGTCGAGTGGCTTTAGATCGAAGTATAAAACGTCCTCTGATCAAGCTTGAGGAACGTCGCGTGCGGCAATATGAAGTCGAAATTACAAGGTCTTTTGATTGGGGGACCGTTGTTTCACCATTCGATCAAGACTACCTGTTCAAACAAGACGATACGCTGAAGCTATCGGTTGTGCCGATGGGTGTCGATTTGGAATACTTCCAGCCCACTTCATCGGAATATAAGCCTTACCTACTCTTCACAGGCACGATGAACTATTTTCCGAATTGGGATGCGGCTCTATATTTTTATCGTGAAATCTTCCCGCTTGTTCAGGCAAAACACCCAGAAACCACCTTTTATATCGTTGGGAATCACCCAGTCTCCCAGATCCAGCAACTTGCAAATCAGGAGAATGTAGTCGTCACAGGGCGTGTTCCCGATACACGTCCGTACTTTGAGGAAGCCACCGTATTTGTTGCCCCGTTGCGCTCAGGTTCAGGGATGCAGGCGAAAAACCTCGAAGCAATGGCAATGGGTGTTCCTGTGGTCACGACTTCGATTGGTGCACTGGGATTGAATGCAAAAGCTGGACAAGAACTCCTGATTGCAGACACCCCCGAAGCATTTGCGAAACACGTAATTCATTTGATTGAAAATCGAGATTTCCGCCAATCTGTGGGTAGTGCCGGGAGAAAGCTTGTTGAGGCGAAGTATGATTGGCAAGTTTTGGTTCAAGGATTAGAGGAAATTTATTCACGAATCTGCCAGTAATTACCAATATCTATGGAGAAAATAAAATGGTACAAAGAAATTGGCGAGATCAAGTTCCACATGTGGGTCATGAAAGCGCGATCGCCTGGATGTTGATGACTGCTGATTATGATGAAAGTTGGCACAATGAACCTTCGGTTTTGAAAGCCATCGAAGCACTTGCCAGGCAAATTGTGCAAGGACGGCAACAGTCCGATTATCATGCACATGATGATATGGAACAGCTTTTCTACACGATTTCGGGTTCTGGAATCATGCGAATTGACGACGAAGAACACAGCGTACAAGAAGGCGACGTCATTTACCTTCCTCCGAATGTGAAACATCAATTCATTAACAACACGGAGGCTTGGACAGAATTCCTGATCATCAGTTGTATGGTTGACGACACAAGTCCGTCTGAGGCGGTGATTCGGAATTGGCGCGATCAAACGGCTTTTCGTGGGCATGAGAGCGCGATAATCTGGGCGGTGTTCCGCTCCCGTGGGAGTAATCCGAGTCATGGAGAAGTTGCGTGCTTGCGGACATTGAGTGGATTCACGAAGCATACCATGCAGGGACGAAAAACTTCAGATCATCACGTCCATAAGGACATCGAGCAGATTTACTACATGCTCAAGGGAGAGATAACCCTCCGCGTCAACGATGAGAACCATACCCTCGTCGAGGGAGACATTGTTCAACTCCTGCCGGGGGATTGGCATCAAGTGATTAACGAAAGTGATGAGTGGGCAGAATATCTGATTTTTAGTGCGCAAATAAAAGAAAGGTCAATGGGTAGATGAGTTCATTCATGCAATGAAACTTCCACAAGGTCCCGTCACCTACAAATATATCGAAGTCGGGAAGACGCTCTATCAGGCGTTATCGACAAGGACGCCTCGATTTCCTTCCCGCGTCGCCTACTTTATGCTTAATGCGTTGTTTGCGCAAGCAAAGAGGAAAATCACACTCTATGATCCGTTTTGCGGCCATGGCGTTCTCCTGATAACAGCGTACCTCCTTTTCTCGGAGCGATTGAAAAAGGTGATGGGTTCAGACATCAATCCAATTGTCGTCAATACAGCGCAGCAGAATTTTCAATGGTTGAAAAACGCGACAGCCCTTGAAGAACGGTTACAAGCAATTCAAGGGTATAAAACGCAAGACGAGGAACTGAAAGCAATCTATCAACACCAATGTCGGCTGATGTTCAAGCATGCTCAAGAAATAGACATGGCGGTCGAATTATTCCAGCATGACGCAACCCACATCCATGGCGTTCTCGCCGCAATTGACGGTCAAGTCGCTTTGGTCACCGATCCACCGTATTCTCGAAATGATCACTGGAACTCGAATACAGGAATCAAATCGGCTGATTTTGGACCGCTTGAACCATTTCTTCAGCAAGTCGCAACGGCACCAAATGTCTCTTCGCTCCTAATCTGTTACCGGACAGACCAACCAATCTTGCCGCTTTTGGAGGTGTATTTTTCCGTGACTTCCCAACGCGGTACTAAAGGCAGGGCGATCTACGAATGTCAGCCAAAATCGAAAATCTGAGGATACTGAAAATGAGGACATCCAAAATTGTTCATCATCTATTACCTTTGCTTCTTCTCGCTTTTCTGCTTGGAAATATATCAGTCGAAGCCGCCGCCAATTCCGACGATACGATTGAGCCGTCAAGTCTGTTACTCAATTTTCTGAAACGTGGGGTTGAATCTGTGACGTTCAATGTATCAATTCTTTCCTATAAACCACAGTTGGAGCAATTTACACAACTCCTAAACACGCTCGGTTCACCGGGAATTGACGCGGCGCTTATGCCATCTGTTTCAATAATACTCACGCATACGACAGAACTGTCGTCGCAGTTGGAAATCGGTTATTGGACAAATAACACAGAATTGCCGCCACCAAATGCCGCAGATTTGTCCGCAACCTTGATACCCATATCGTTGAATCTGGTTTACCGTCCCCTTCTGCTTCGTGAATTTATCCCGCTTTATCTGGGCGGCGGAATTGGCTTTTCCCATCTCAGCGTGGATGGAAGTGCGCTCGACCTAATCGAGCAACAGGGCATCACTGTCGATGCGAAGAATTCTGGATTGACAGGATACGCATTGATTGGGCTTAAATATCCGATTCTGGGGGATGAACTGTCCATCGTTGTTGAAGCAAAGCAGATTTTCAAAACCTTCATGGCGAGCGAAACGCCGCCGCTTGAACTCGATTTTGATGGCACAGCGATTGGTGTAGGAATCCGATTGAAATTTTGATTTATACTTAACAACAGCACAAATTGCGCTTTTATAACAATACAGGATTCATGATTCACCAGTCAATGTATCGTGATCTTGAATCTTATATTTCCAAGCATATATCCATTCGATGAAGCAATCCGACCACGCAGTTTTTTACCTCCCGCAGTCTATTAAATCGTATGAGTACCGATTCCTTTCTTCAGCCTCGAATTTTAAGACCCATACTTTTTCTTAGTTTGTGGGTGGGGTTCTGCATCATTCTCGGCGCGACATTAGGAATTTTTTCAGATTCCTCACTTCCAATCTTAATCGTGTTGGCGATAACGGGCTTCCTTGTCTTCATGGCAATGGACCTTGCGCTCTACGCGATGCTAATCTGTTTCCCCTTCTCATTCCGCTATATCCTTCCCTCGCAAACAGAAGTACAAACCCCTACGGAGCCGCTGTTGGGGATGCTTGTTTTCGCGTTTATTCTCAAGCACATCCTCGACGTCGCGATTAAAATAGAGCGTAGCGATCAAAAGCGTGACTTTTTCCCATTTGGTATCCCCGTACTTTTTTATGCTTTCGTGACACTCATTTCTACGTTCAATGCCCCCGACCTCTACGTCTCAGCCAAAGGCGCAATTCGCGCAATCACTTACATGATGTTGGCCTTTCTGGTTTACGAAGTGGTTCAAGACCGCCGTGAGCTGCGCCGTCTATTTGTTGCGACAATCCCCTCCGCCGTAATCGCGGTGGTCTGGACAAGCATTGTGTTAGTTTACCAGATTGATCAATGGCGATGGACGAGTGCCTATTACGGCGCACCATTCACCAATTACACCGCTTACGGTTCGTTTACCACCGTCTTTTTATTCATTATACTTAGCCGTTTGTTATTCGACCCCACCCCTTACGACCGTGTGTTGTGGACGGGTCTGTTAAGCATCTTCGCCGGAGGACTCATTCTGTGCTTTTCGCGAGGCGTCTGGATTTCGGTAATCATGGCTTTTGGATTTCTGTTCATGCAACTGGGACGAGGAGAACAGCACAAAAAAATTCTTTTCGGCGCAGTCATCGGAGTTCTGATTTTGGTGATTTTCAGTTTGCCCGGTCTCTCCAATCTCATCTTTGATCGAATCTCAACCATATTTAACCTTCAGTTTGCGTCTAACAGATCTCGACTACTGCGCTGGGGACAAGCGTTTCTGATGTTTCTCCAAAGCCCGATTATTGGAAATGGATACGGTGCGTTCGCTATGATTTATGAGCAGAGTGTAGCTTTGGTGGGCGCTTACACGGCGAAATTTCAGCTAGGGGCACATAGCGAGTATTTGCAAGTGTTAGCGGAGTTGGGCATCGTGGGTTTCGCCGTTTGGCTGTGGGTCATTATCGCTTTCTTCCGCTACGGGCTTCGGGCACTCCAACAGATTGGCGTCGGATTTTATCGCTCAATGATCGTTGGCTTAATGGCCGCAGAATTTTCAATGTTTGTGCTTTTCACCGTCTTCAGCATGCCATCCGGAGATGAACTTGCCGTTCCCTTCTGGTTAATTTACGGCCTACTTCCTGCCGTTGTGAAGATGGCGAAGCAAGAGCCGGCTATGGAGTAGAATATGCAGTTCGGGGCAAACCTTCGGAAGGTTGATTAAGGAATCTGTTCACGTTTTACGTTTCATTCCTCACGCATCATGTGAGAAAATCATGATTATCTCCAAAACAACAAATGCCTTGTCATTGCGGAAAAGAATCCTGTTTACATGCGCTGCAATAACACTCGTGTGGGGAAGCGTAGAAGCCATTCTGCATGCTTCAACATATTTGAGGCTTCTTCCTTACGTCCCGACCATAACGCCATCTCTCTACACCAGGGAAACGGTGAAGTTCAAGGTTGATAAAAACGGAAGCCCTATTTTTGTGGATGGTTACAAAGTTTATCGACAACAAGGAATTTTCCCAAAACCCCGTGAACTAGATTCAGAAGGGTATGTGCCTGTTGATGCAAAAAAGTTTGGCACTTCCAATCATAAGATTGCATTTTTTGGTGATTCGTACACCGAAGGGCTTCAGGTTGATGACTCAGAAACCTTTCCTCGCCTGATTGAAGATCGGTTAAAACAGAATCGCAGAAACGGACTTTTCGCATCTCAGGGAAAAAGCGCGGTATGTTTCAACTTTGGAATTAGCGGCACCGGAACTTATCATCAATATTTACGGTATCTGACAGTTTCTGAGGAAACCGACCTCAACGATGTGATGCTGTGTTTTCTTCCGCAAAATGACGTGTTGGATAACCACGAGCAATTGGGCAAACCTTTTGAACTTCCACAGTCTCCGTACTTGGTTGTCCGTAACGGCAAGTTTGTGGAAAAGCACCCTGACGTAGATACCACACGCATTAACCGACGGTTAAATTGGTTTCGCTCGACGATTGGGACGAGCTTCGTCGCAACGGGGATATACAGATTCTTAAGTTTTATGAAAACGGATGGTAGAAAACAGAAGGCGGAGGTTTGGAAAACAAGAACCAGCTGGTTAGGGGTTTACGGTTTGCCACTGAATGACAATTGGGCAGAAGCGTGGGCAATCACTGAAGAGGTTCTGTTGCGTTTCGCTAAAGCGGCCGAAAAAAGAAAGAGCCGTTTCACACTTGTCATTGTTGCTGATTCCTTACAAATCTCCGACGCCGCGATGCTCCCGCCAGAGGTGGCTTCTGCATGTGATTTTGAATATCCAAACAGGCATCTGAGGAAGTTCTGTGAAGAACATGATATCGTTTGCCTTGACTCTTTGCCTTTCTTTCTTGAGAGGAAACGTTCACTTGATTACCCTTATTTCTCATGGGAACATGACGGGCATTACTCGCAAATTGGGCATCAGACACTTGCAGATTTTATCATTTCGACAGGCCGGTTTAACAACTAACATTTTCTTGACGCACGGCAAACCGCTTTGAAGTTGACAATTTAACCACAAAGGTGTTATTATGACTTGCAAAATTTTGCTCTATATCGAGCTTTTGATTAGGAGTTGAATCATGTCAGCTTTTAGAAATCAAAAGGTACATTGGTTTTTAGGATGGCTTGGTGCAGTGTGTTTGATCTCAATTTCGGGGTGCGGCTCCGGCAAAATTGATAAATTTGCGGATATTCAAGTGATGTCAGATTATCGCAGAGATTGGCTCGATATTCGCGTTTTTTTGCTTGACGAAAATGGGAGGACCTTAATTTGGAATAACAGTATCTTGAGTCCTGAAATTGGCTTAAGCACAATTAACGAATCAGAATTTACAACAAATGCTAAAATCTACTCAATGCGTCAGGGAGAGAAGGGCATAAAGGTTTACGATGGGCGCCTTATAGATCTGCGCTGGTCAGGGGTTGTTGGGAGTCGAGCGAGGCTATTGCGTGCAGAAATTCCGCGTGCTCTCATTGACGAAGATCCACAGCGTGATTCAGAAGTAGGGTTTATCACCGTTACGGTACAAACAGACAAGCAGGGACCGTTTTCAGATACCGTTGAAAGAACCCAGATTTATAGTAGTTTTCGCTAATGTCGATCACATTGATAAGCCATTGTGAGATCGGCTGATAATAGCAAATTTTCACGAATCATGTCGATGTAATTTCCTGCTTCGGGAGTCACGAATTTGTCAGAGAGATCGCCATGAATGAATTCCTTCAAATTATTAAAAAAAGAGTCCACGATACATGCGGTAAAATTTCGCTTGAACTCAATCAACAAACGCAGGAAATCAACAAGGCGATTTCTGAGTTGACGATTCGCAAAGCTATTTTAGTTTATAAGAAGGAGATTCTGATCGGTGAGATTAAAATTGCCTCCAATGAAGCGGCTTCACATGCTGAACTCATCAACCCCACAACCGACTTAATGTCCGAGCTAGAAGAGGCCAAATCATCAGATCAGAGCAATTTCCCAATAGAAACTGATAAACCCCTTATGAACTTGGAGGCGATCAATCCTGAAATCGATTTGCCCGCAGAGCCAAAGATTTCTATATCGACAGGCGAGGATGACACTGAAGACCAAAGTAACTCCCCAATAGAAACTGACAACTCCCTTACAAATTTAGAGGAGATCAATTCTGAAGTTGACTTGCCCGCAGAGCCAGAGATTTCCATATCGACAGGCGAGAATGACACCGACGACCAAAGCAACTTCCCAATAGAAACTTATAATCCCCTTATGAACTCCGAGGCGATCAATCCTGAAATCGATTTGCCCGCAAAGCCAGAGATTTCTATATCGATATGCGAAGATGACACCGACGAAACCAAGATAGTTACTCCCGAAAATAATTTGCCCGCAAAGCTAGAGATCTCGACATCGCCGAGCGACGGCAATCACCTAATTGCTTTCAATGAAATTCTTCAACGCTCTATCGGAAATTATATAAAGCACATTGTATCAGGTATTGAACAAATCTACCTTTATGTAAAGCAACACCTAACTCGGACAAAGCAGCGGCAAGCGCCTGAGGAAAATTCAGGCTTTGAACACCAGAGTGGGTTTGTGGGATTCGCCAAGGTGTGGGGAGATATTCATACCGTTCATCGCCTAACTTCTGGCAATCAAGGCGATTTGGAAAGCGTCTCCTTGCATAACGAATATTTCACGCGTACCCTGACTCTTTCCCGTGAACACTGCTTTCCGCCTATCATTTACGTTCTTGATACTAAACATTTCCTCAAAGCACTCTTTGATGAGATTCGGCATATTGAAAGTTGCATAAAATATCAAAAAGCAAATTGGAAACGACTCCAAGCGAAAGACGTCATGGAGGAATCTTACCTGGAATTAATCCTTCTTATTGATGAGATTCTCGAATCCTATAATCCTGATCTTCAGAAATCTCCTGAGAGTGTTTCAACGATTGAATTGCCAAATCATATACTCGTGCGTGACGTTAACGAAAATGATCATGTTGTGGCGATTGAACAGCTTTCACATAAAGAAGAAGGTCTTTTTCTCAATGACATGAAAGTCGTCTTTGCCGGATACCGGAAACATGACATTAATGTAATTCTTCCTGTGCCGACCCTGGAAGTAATGAACTTTGAAATTTTGCAATTGATACGTGAAGAACTAATGCAAAACCAATACAAGCAGTCCTTTGAACATTGGCGTGCCTGTGAACTTCGCATCCAGGAACTTGGACACCGTTATGAAAGCGGTTTATTGGGGCAGTTGTATAAATGGCTCACATAAAGTTTTCCAAGAATGTACCAAGGTATTGTTGTCATTTCGGCGAAGCTGGGACTTTGCATTTGCTGTTTAAACCCAAGAAAGCGTTGTTCCAGCAATGCTGATGAATATTTCCTGTTTCGGTTTTGAAAATCGTGAGTGAAAGGAAACATCATGAGCGAACTCCTCCAACGCCTCAGACAAGAGATTCACAACGCATGCAGTGAAGTATTGCGTGAGTTAGAATTACAAAAACAGGAAGTTGACAAGGCAGTTTCCAAGTTTATTAGCCGCAAAGCTGAACTCTCTCAAAAAACAGAGCCTCCCTCTCGAGAAGAACAGTATCGAACAATTTTGGGACAAATTGCTAATCAGATCAACAGCGATACCGCTTCAGCTTCTGATGTAAACCAGCCGCAACCTGCCGATCCGCTATCGCTGGTTTCTGCCTCGTCTAGTTCATTCTCGGAATTCCTGAAAATACAAGGAAAGACACATTTCGCTTATCATCTGGCTCCCGGTAGCCGTAGGGATTTTGAAAAGATTCCCCGATGTAATGAGTATTACACGCGGTTTTTGACCCTTTTCCGCGAACACCGTCTTCCGCCAGTGATTTACGTTCTCGATGTTAAATCCTTCCTCAAGGTGTTTTTCGACGAGATTCGGCACATCGAAAGCTGTTTGAAGTATCAAGATGCAAACTGGAAACGGCCACAGGCAAAAATGGTTTTAAATGAGTCCTATCGAGTGCTGATTCAGTTGATTGATGAGATTCTTGAATCCTACAGCCCCACGCTTCAGGCATCGCCGGCGCATAGTTCAAGAGTTGGTTCTCCAAGTCATGTGCGAGTCGTAGATGCTAAAGGCCATGAACATTCTGTCGAGATTAAACAGCTTTCACAAAAGAGGAAACGTCTCTTTCTGAATCGGATGGAGGTCACATTCGCCGGACATCTAAAACATGACATTAATGTTATCTTTCCTTTCCCCACTCTTGAAGTGATGAACGCGCACGTTTTGCAACGGATGCGTGAGGAACTGGCGCAACATCGATATGAGCAATCCCTTGAATATTGGCGTGCTTGTGAGTTGCGCATACAGGAACTTGGGTCCCATTATGAGAGCGGTTTATTGGGGCAGTTGCGTGCATGGCTAACTTAGAATCACCGCCTACAAAATTTCAATCCAACGCAAAGATTTTTTGAAATGCCAATCCACGATCAAAGCTACCGACATTGGAAGGGACAACTCAAACCGTATACTTACACCCGTTGGTGGGTGATTACGAAGGCGGAATTAAAGCTTCTCTCTCAACGCAAATTTGTGCGCCTGATTGTCGCTATCCCGCCTGTCATTTATTTCTTGGTCCACGGCGTGTTAATCTATGTTGTGAATCAGATTCCCCAGGCAAAATTCTCATGGCTAGTTGACGCCCGATTCTTTAATCAGTTTTTACTTCGCATAGAACCTGTGCCATCAGGTTTGTTCATTGGTCTCATCGGGATTTTTGGTGGAGCGGGTTTAATCGCCAATGACCTCAAACACAACGCACTACAAATCTACCTCTCTAAACCGATTTCATGGCTGGATTATCTCATTGGTAAGTTAGCTGTCATGATTATTCTTCTGCTAAGTATTACTTTGGTGCCTGGTGTTCTACTATTCATTGAACATCTCTTTTTGGTCGAAGGTTCAACATTTATCCGCGAAAATTACTGGTTGATTTTCTCGATTATTCTCTATTCACTGATCATAGTTGTGCCGTCAAGCCTTCTGATTCTCGCCCTTTCGTCGTTAACATCGAATGCGCGTTACGCCGCCATCGGATTTGGTGCGATTTTGGTTGGCACACCGCTCGTCTACCAAATCCTTAGAGAGATTACGCATAGCAGTACATTCGCAATGGTTTCGATTTGGGCAAATTATGACATCCTCGGATCGAAGTTATTCGGTCCCGGTGTACGCCCCTCCTATTCCTCCCACTGGTTTTGGTCACTACTGACGTTAATTGGGATGATTGCTGCTTGTCTTTACATCTTGCATCGTCGAATCAAGGCGGTACAGATTGTCAAGTAATCAGCGTGGATTTTACTTTGATGAAACTTGTGTTGACGGTGCTTTACCGAAGTGATACAATACCAACATACTTTCAAACCGCTATGATTTCAATTTAACAAATAATACCACAGCGAGGAATCATATGGATGCAACTATTCAACCGATTTTGGAGAAAGCGTTATCCGGTAAACGCTTGGATTTCGATGACGGCCTGACGCTTTTCAAAAGTTTCGATCTCCTGTCGATTGGGAGTGCCGCTGACATTATTCGCCAACGGAAGCACCCGGAAGGGTGGATGACTTACATTGTTGACCGCAATATCAACTACACAAATTGGTGCTATGTCGATTGCGACTTTTGCGCCTTCTATCGGCACAAAACAGATCCTGACGCTTATGTAATGGAACTCGAAGAGTTGGGTGGAAAAATTCAGGAGACCATTGATCTGGGCGGGGTGCTTATTCTCATGCAAGGAGGATTACACCCGAAGCTCAAACTGGATTGGTACGAAGACCTCCTCAGATGGATCAAAGCCAATTACAAGATTCACATTCACGGCTTCTCACCACCGGAGATTGATTGGTTCGCTAAAATTAACAAGATTTCCCTCAAAGAAACGCTGATTCGCTTACGGGATGCAGGCTTAGACTCGATCCCCGGGGGTGGTGCGGAGATCTTGACCGACCACGCACGAATCGAGATTAGCGAGAAAAAATGTTCGGCAGACGAGTGGCTAGAGGTGATGCGCCAGGGCCACTACGTCGGACTGAAATCCAGCGCAACAATGATGTACGGACATGTCGAAAGCTACGGTGAACGTGTCGAACATCTCCTCCGTTTGCGCGAATTGCAAGACGAAACTGGAGGTTTCACCGCTTTCATCTGCTGGTCGCTTCAGCCGAATAATACGCGCCTCGAACATATCCCTCCCGCTGGAAGTTTCGAGTACCTCAAGACATTGGCAATATCCCGGCTGATGCTTGATAATTTCGACAACTTCCAATCTTCATGGGTGACACAAGGCCCTAAAATTGGTCAGTTATCTCTCAAGTTTGGGGCAAACGATATGGGTGGTACTATGATCGAGGAGAACGTTGTGAGTAAGGCGGGGACTGTATACTGCATGCCGATCGAGGAGATCGAGCGGACAATCACGGAATTGGGATATATTCCGAAGCGGCGGGATTTCTTTTATGAGATCCTTAACTGAGTGTCGATATGATAAATGGAGAAAATCATGAATTGATGGGTTAGAATGAAACTAATCAAAGAAATACAAGAAGTAAGAAATTCTAAATATGAAGCATCACGAGATATACCACACGAGCAAGCAAAGCAGGAGATATGGAATCTTCTCGCATCGAGCTTGATACCACCTGAGTATGAGGAAATTGCAAACCAATTAAGGCTCCCTCTGGATTTGGTTATTGACATTTCTGACGAAATAGATGAATTGGAATCCATTCGAGCATTTGATGCCGCGATAGTTGCTGATGATGAAGTCCTTCCATTTGAGGAGGCAATTGATGAAATCGAACAAAATCACCAAGGGTTAGAGAATTAGAATACGACCATGCCACTGATTCCAGCAAAACAACTCCAATCGATTAGCATCGACATTTTCAAAACCATCGGCATATCGGAAGATAAAGCACAAACAATTGCGACCTCGCTCGTTGAGGCGAATCTCGCCGGACACGATTCGCACGGTGTTCTACGTTTGCCACAGTATGTTCGCGGGATTCAGGACAAGAGCATCGATCCAAACGTGGAGATTGAGATTGTCAATCAAACCACATCAAGTGCGTTGATTGACGGGCATTGGGGATTCGGGCAGGTTATCGCCACGCAAGCGATGGAGATTGCCATTGAGAAGGCGAAAGCACACGTTATTAGTGCCGTGAACGTCTACAACTGCAACCACATCGGGCGACTATCTGACTATGTGTTGATGGCGGCACAGGCCGGGATGATCGGGATTTTATTCGTCAATGGTCACGGCGCGGATCAAGGCGTTGCACCGTGGGGTGGCATTGCTCGGCGGCTCGGTACCAATCCAATGGCATGTGCCATCCCGACCGGAGAAGATCCAATATTGATAGACCTCACAACTGGTGTTGTTGCCGGCGGAAAGATTCGTGCGTATCGCAATCGCGGTGAGCCGTTGCCGGACGGCTGGATCGTCGATGCCGCAGGAAATCCGAGCACCGATCCGGCTGCTTACCTCGATAATCCCCAAGGCGCTTTACTCCCGTTTGGTGGAATCGCCGGACACAAAGGGTATGGATTGGGCATGATAGTGGACATCCTCGCCGGTGCAATGTGTCAAGCAGGTTGTAGCCGTCCAATCTCACCAAGGTTAGGAAACGCACTTTTCATCATGGCAATCAACATTGAAGATTTCACACCAATCACCAACTTTGAAGAACATGTAACGCAGTTAATCGATTTCGTCAAAGCTTCGCCAACGGCTCCCGGTGTTGATGAGATCTCCATCCCAGGAGAACGCTCGGCACGCACGCGCAGAGATCGATTGGCAAACGGCATCCCACTTGATGACGCGACGTGGGAGAATCTTGCGAACACAGCTCGGCAGGTTGGAGTTGAAGTTAATGTATGAAATAGATAAATAGTATGTCATCCTGAACCCTTCACTGCGTTTCCTTCACGAAGCCTGCCCTCGAACGAAGTGAAGGGTTCGAGGACAGGCTACGGGCAGGCTTCGTGAAGGATCTCTGTGCTTGAACGTGTGAGATTCTCTTCGAGTGGGAGGAAGAACCTCACGCACTTCGTCTTCGACTCAGAATGACATCGGGATAGTTATTCCTTACCAAATCCCTAAAGTTTAATCTATGATGTGTCGGTCTGCGAAGTCCATAAATCGCTCCCAGTCGTACGCTGTCACATCATGCTTTCCCGGTCGGATATGATAGCCAATGGTTCTCAGAATTGGCTGATTGAGTCCGGGCATTTCGTCTGCCGCGAAACCGTCAGTCCCTAACAAGCGATACACTGGATGGGCATGTTTGGCTGAAAGGAACTCACCGCGTGGGTCTGCCCAAAGATCGTCTTCGGCACTCGCTACATAAACCGGACGAGGGGCAATCAATGCAATTAGCATGTGTTGATCGACAGGGAGTTCATCTTCATTGTCGTTAAATTTTTTAAAGTTGTCGCAGAACCAATGCGGAAAATTGGTGTTGATTCGTTTGACCGTTTCACCGAATCGTCGGCGCGATAGCGCTGCTCCACCACAGCCAGAACTGTTTGAGATGATCAGTGCAAACCGCTCATCCTGCGCTCCCGCCCAAAGTGCCGTTTTGCCGAGGCGTGAGTGGCCCATGACAGTGACACGCTCGTGGTCAATATCCTCATCGGTTTCAAAGTAGTCCATGGCACGACTTAACCCCCACGCCCATGCGCCGATAGTACCCCATTCATCTTTTGCCGGTTGGGTTTGCCCTTCCTGATAAAATAGTGGGTGTACACCGTTCTGGAAGCCATCATGGAAATCCGGATCGAGGTCTCCACAATAGATGGTGGCAATGGCGTATCCGCGCTCGATAATGCGTTCGACCTGCCAACGGCTCGCGCTAGCACCTCGAGATTTTTCAGTCGCCCGGTTGTTTTCAATACCGAGATTTTCGTTGTTTCGCATCCACTGTTTTGACAGCGTGATAGCTGAATCTGAATGAATCGTGTGGTTGCCGGAGAAATTGAGTCCGACAAAAGCGGGTACAGGTTTCTTGACGTCATTCGGTAGGTAAATGAGAATATCCATTTTCTGCTCATACTCTTCACTGGTGAAGTAAACGGAAACCTCCTTTCGTTGCGCCTTTCCGCCGAGGCTCCCCTTTTCGGTAGAAACAACCTCGAAGCGCATCTCCGTCCGTTGCCCCGGAACCCTACCGTAAACATGTTCCTCAAAGAGCTTCAAAATCTCCGGGCGGCGACGTTCTGTCCACACAGCGGCATCGGTCACTTTCGTGCCATCCGCGAGCGTCAGTGAATCGGGCAAGGTGTAATCGGGGACGTTTGCTTCGTCATAGTTGGTTTCTTGAGCAACGGCAAAAGTTCCACACATAAGGATCAAGCTGAGAGGGGGTAGTAGTTTCATTTTTAACAACCTCCAAAGGCGAGGCGGTAGATGCCAGCCTTTTAAGTTTTGGGTTGAACTAGGCTTTTAACCTTTAGAATCAAGATGACATTGGTGTTGTCCGGCGGGAGTAGATCTTCCCGTGCGCGAAATTTTGTCACTTCATCCACAAAATCACGAATCGTGTAACTTGCATTGCTGACTTTTCCACCCGGACAACTATACAAGCAGGCAACACAGCCAGACTTCCATTTTTTGACGTGAGCCAGATTTCCACCGAAGCGAAAATCAATCCCGGCTTTTCCAGTATCCTCCAAAATTTCGGAAAGATCATAGGCTTTTTTTAGACCTTTCCATTGCACAGCGATTTCAATTTGACTTCCTTCAACGCGCAAATCTGCATCGGCGCGCTCGGGTTCAAACCGCTCATCCCATGTGTTCAACGTCAAATTATTCCCCGGTTGTGCTCCAACTTCAACCAAAGCCTGATGAACGTGGACATCTGTGGCATGGGTTAAAAAGAGCGCATTTCGCTTTGCCCGTCCACGTTTCCAAACGATAGCATGATATTGCGCGTTTCCTCTCTTTGACGTGTTGAATGCGCGTGACTGCACATATCCAAACAGCCATACTGACTTTGTTGCGCGATCGATATAGATCGGTTTGTCAACTGAAAGTTCCTGAACGGACGTTGCAAGATGATTTTGTATCTCCCGACTGCAAGAGAGGGTGGGAATGCTCAAAGCAATTAATAGGACAACAGCTAACTTTGATCTTCGTTTAATCAACACGATTACGATAGCAATGGCAATGACGATGCCGAATGTCCAAAATAGAATTTTGATTGTGTTTGTCATCTGGTTACCGAGGTAGGAATATAGGATAGTTGCGGGCAGTTGTCCGACGCCCGTAGCCATCCAAAAGCCGATGAAACGCATACCTGTCAATCCGGCGCCATAGCTAATCACGTCGAAGGAGATAATCGGCACTAAGCGTGCGATGAGCACAGCGTGCTTTCCGTAGCGTTCAAAGAAGCCATCGGAGGCGGCAAGGGCCGGTTCCGTTACCAATTTAACGACGGCAGGGCGTCCGAGATACCGTGCAATAAAAAAACAGACCATCGCCCCTACCATTGCGCTACTCCACGATAGCACCGTTCCCCACCAAACGCCGAACAGTAATCCATTTACAAAAGTGATCAGAAAGGCGGGCAGCGGTGCGGCGACGCTCTGAAAAACCATCAGCAACGCAGAGACGATTGGGGCAAGCGCGCCGTAGGAGGCAATGTAGTCACGCATTGTCTGTGGTTCTTTGAACAGTTCAAAAATCCTCAAGAGCCCGTCGTGGAAAGCGGGAAGCGTGAAGAACAGTATCGCCAAGATGAGAACCGTTACAGATAGAAGGATGGCTTGGATTTTCATGATGTCGGAATTCTGACAGTTGACAGGCCTTTTTAAATTCCGAGGAACTCCCGCGCGGAATAGTGGAGATCGCCGGGCGATAGGTCTTTTGGATCGTTCACAACTGCGGTCTCCGGTGGAATCATTATCCCGTCTTTTAACAACGGATCATTTGTCTCCTCCCGCCAACGTTCCAACCGACTCCGCATTTCCGTCAACACGTCCTCGTGCCTTTCATCTTTTGCCAGATTGTTGGTTTCATCCGGATCGAATACCAGATTATACAATCGTTCAGACTTGACCGGTCTCTCTCGCCACCCACGCGCCATCATAAAAGTTTTGGTGATGCTGTTGTCACAGTTGGACATCGCCAACGTGGTCGCTTCGTCATAGCGCCGAATGTACTTCCATCGCTCTGTCCGCACCGCACGTTGAGGTTCATAACAACAATGGTAATTTACTTCAGCGAAAACTTCCTCGCGAACCGCCTCCGCCTCACCACGAATTAGCGGCATGACTGAAGTTCCTTGCAACCAATCCGGGGGCTCAATACCGGTCAATTCACAGATTGTCGGGAAGAGATCGATTTGGCTGACGAGCGCATCGACAACTTTCCCGCCATCGAAACCACTAGGCCCCCGAATGATGAGCATCACCCCAATGCCGTGATCGGTGAGATGGCACTTCATATTCGGGAAGGCAAGACCGTGGTCGGTTGTACAGATCACGAGGGTGTTATCTGCCAAGCTGTTTTCATCAAGCGCATCGAAAACTTTGCCCATTTTTTGATCAAGCGTTCTGGCTGAATCGATATATTCCGCCATGTCCTGCCGGGTCACTGCCGTGTCGGGAAAGGGTGCCGGAGGCTTCACGAAGCGCGGATCGGTTTTTGCCTCACCTTCAGGTTGGGCGGCAAAGCCTTCGGCTCTGCGATGTGTTTCGCCAAATGCCACGTCAAGAAAAAATGGTTCGTCATGGTTTTCAGCCAAGAAAGCAACGGCACGTTCTTCTGTGTCCAATTCGCTGTTTTCTTGAGCTAAAATGCGGTTATAACCTGCCGTGTTGACATCTTTGACCACATGCTGAAATCCCGCCAATACGGTGACATACCCGGCTTGGTTCAATGTATGTGGAATCAGGTGTTCTGGCACGGGTACACTCCAGCCACGATTTGCCAATCCGCCCATGCCGCAACTGTGGGCCCACTGCCCCGTAAGTAAAGACGCTCGAGAGGGCGAACAGGTTGGGTTCGCGCAAAAGGCTTGGCGAAACAACACACCTGTTTCCGCCAATTTCTGAATATTCGGCGTCGGGATGGCATGACCATAGGGCTGTACATAACGCCCCGTATCGTGAGAGTGAATGTAAATGATGTTCAGTTTATCCATTCAGCGTCCCTTTCTAAAACGTAAGCGGTACAATATCGTAGATCGAATTCTGAGCGATTTGTCTCTCTGTCCGCAGATTTGCTATGTCATTATACTCAATTTCGTTAATTTGATCAAGGGGATATGTGGTGGAATTTAGAAAGTATTGACAAAAAACAGAAAACCACTTATAATCTCTAAATCCCCTCTTCATCGAGCGAAATCAAGGCGTGACTAACAGAATTCCAAACATCCTTGATAAACTAACGTATCTTGTTCAGGTTATAAAATAATGATTAAAAAAATTATGTTTATCCTGCTCACAACGTGGCTTTTGCTACCAGCTTTTCCCGGAATCGCTCATGCGATTGCGATTCGGTTTGAGGTGGAAGATTTGCCGGATGCAACACCAGGGGAAAACCTCCAGCAGTACACTTATACGGTGAGTGACCACACCTTCAATGCAGATCAGGGATTCACTATCTTTTTTGACCATACGCTCTACAAAGCCCTTGAGGACCCACCACCGCCGGTCAACGATGACTGGGATGTCATTGTGTGGCAGCCGGACCTCGCCCTCCCTGATTCTGGCGCCTACGATGCCCTTTCCGTCACAGCAACGACAGACGGAGCATCCCTCGCCGACCCATTTATCGTGAGGTTTGTCTGGCTTGGTGTCGGAGAACCCAACGCACAGCGCTTTGAGGTTTATCAAAAAGAACCCTTCAATATATTGGAATCGGGCGAGACGATTAGAAAAGTACAGAATCCTGAGGATGTTAACGGCGATAACCAAGTGAATATCTTCGATCTCGTCATCGTCGCCGGACAATTTGGCCAAACTCCACCGGATAACCCGGCGGCAGATATCAACAGCGATGGGACGGTGAACATTTTCGATCTTGTGCTTGTCGCACGGCGTTTTGGTGAAATCTTCGGTGGGCAGACAGCGGCACCATTGGCTTCACACTCGATAGCCCCACGTTTAGAGGTCAAGATGGTTGCTCAACAAACCGATACCGACGCGCTTACGATTCAAATTCATGCTACCCCAGGGATTAAGCTCGGTGGTTACCACTTTGATCTCCGGTTCGATTCAGAACGATTGTCCGTGATGGACATCAATGAGGGCGGTTTTTTTGCCGCGCAAGGCAACCTAAGCTACTGGCTTCCCCCGAAGATGGAGAATGGAAGTATTCAACTCCAATCCGTTGCTCTCAACACTCCGAATTCCTCAAATGCAGTCACCCCCTCTGCGATTCTTGCCGCAATCACCTTCCGTGTCAAGGGCGATATCAACCCGGCAATGCGGTCAATTCACCTTGAACGTGTTCAACTTGCCCATCCGACGGGTGGGGTCATTTTTGCCGATGTTCGTCCGCTGGATAAAATTCAGACGATTTCATTCGCTGTTGACTATCCTTTGCAGGACGCGCTGTTTCAGAACTATCCGAATCCGTTTAATCCCGAAACCTGGATTCCTTATGCGTTGGCGGAATCATCGGTCGTGACAATTCAGATTTACAATGCACGAGGTGTTCGGATTCGTTCGTTGGAACTTGGATTCCAGCCAGCGGGATTTTATACGAAGCAAGCCGACGCCGCCTATTGGGATGGTCGAGATAAATTTGGAGAACAGATTGCCTCTGGTTTGTACTACTTCACGATTTCTGCGGGAGATTTCACTGCGACCCGAAAAATGCTGATTGTGAAGTAAAACGTGATGCCTTAATGCCTTGGAGGATGCTATGAGACGTCTTTTAAGTATTTTATCGATTCTTCTGATAAGCCTTCTGTTCCTATTTTCCAACGTCGCACTTGCTCAGGACTTAACTGCCGGCCAACACAGCCTCGTCAAGGGTGAGCGCGTTGAACGCACGACGTTCGAGTATACCTACCGGGCACAGGTCATCAACAACGGGGCAGATGTGAGCAACTTCACTGCGGTTGTGACAAGCACTTCAAACGCAACCACGATTGTGGATGGAACTGTTACCTTCGACGGTATTCCTGCTGGCGGTACAGCCTTTAGTATTGACACCTTCACGATTCGGCACGAACGGACGATTCCGTTTGACCCGAATGTCTTGCGGCTCGAATTCAAGGTTTTGGCTACCATCG
The DNA here is from genome assembly GCA_022567695.1 of Candidatus Poribacteria bacterium. Classification (GTDB taxonomy): domain Bacteria; phylum Poribacteria; class WGA-4E; order WGA-4E; family PCPOR2b; genus JADFGN01. The sequence continues at coordinate 22,784 of JADFGN010000041.1, forward strand.
TTGAAACCTCGCCCTCCAATGGAGAGGGAGACGTGGCGGTAACCCGTGAGACGATTATCCGTCTCTCTCAACCACTGGCGGATTCGGCGGTGGTGGATGAAAACGTCTTATTCGCCGAATTCGGTGGTCAACGCCTTTCCGCCCAAATTCATATCTCACCCGACCGTCGGACGGTCACGCTGTTCTATGAAGATTTCCTACCCGCCAGCGCCCGTGTTCGCGTGACACTAATCGGAGACTCGCTTCTGGACATCAATGGAATCCCGGTTGACGTCGATGATGACGGGGTTCCCGGCGGTACGACAACCATTGACTTCGATACCTTGAGTCTGACAACGCTGTCCGGCACGTCAGTCTGTGGTCGCGTCTTTGCCTCCGAACTTGGTGAGGGCGATATGAACGTGCCGTTGGAAGGTGTGACGATCACTGTCGATGGCGCAGAAGACACGTTGCGTACAGTAACGGACCAGTTTGGCAACTTTCGTCTGGAACCGGCGCCGGCAGGTCGATTCTTTGTCCACATTGACGGACGCACGGCCACTAAAGACGTCCCGGAGGGAGCTTACTACCCATTCGTCGGCAAAGCATGGGAATCGATTCCCGGCGAAGAGGTAAACATCGGCACTATCTTTCTGCCGCTAGTTGTTGAAGATACGCTGGTGGAAGTCAGCTTAATTTCCGAAACGGAAGTCACTTTCCCTGACGCCGTCCTCAACGAAAACCCGGAGCTGGCGGGTGTGAAGCTGATGGTTCCGGCAGATGCACTCTATTCGGATGATGGGACGCGGGGCGGTATGGTGGGCATTGCGCCGGTCAATCCGGAGCGACTGCCGGGTGAACTCCCGGAAGGGCTGGAATTCCCGATCGTTATCACGGTTCAGACGGATGGCGCGACTAACTTCGACCAGCCGGTTCCGGTCTGCTTTCCCAACCTCCCTGACCCTGTAACCGGGGAGGTCCTGCCGCCGGGGGCGAAAAGCGCACTCTGGAGCTTCAACCACGATACCGGTGAATTCGAGATTGCCGGCCCAATGACGGTCAGTGAAGACGGAACACTGATTTGTACCGATCCCGGCGTGGGGATTCGCGCGCCGGGTTGGCACGGGACACGTCCGGGGGTTGCCGTCGTTGACGGCAGGATTGTTATCTTCGATCCGCGCACCGGCGAGCTCCTCTGGCATGCCGGGGAGCCCAATCAGTTCCCGATCGCCGTGCCGACCTACGCCGACGGCATCCTCTACACCAGCCGCGGTTACCGGGCGGGCCCGTACATGGCGATCCGGTTGGGCGGCGAGGGCGACGTCACCGATTCCCACGTCGCATGGCGCATGGAACAGAACGCGCCGCACACCCCATCTCCACTGCTCGTTGGCGATGACCTGACGCTTTCGCGTCGGCGCGGTTCTGACTGATCATGACGAACGTCGAGAGGAAGATCGCTTCCAGCGACACC
>JADFGN010000504.1 GCA_022567695.1 Candidatus Poribacteria bacterium
CTACGGACAATAAGTTTCTGTCATCTGGATTGATGAATTCGGGAGTGATAGTATCACCTTTTATCTGATACCGAACCAAATCCTTGGTAAGCAAGGTGCTGTCTCCGCCTTTCGTTAACAAAGTATTCGCCAGTTCGTTTAGAAACTAGCTCATACAAAACGGCATGTTTCCCTGGACGCGGGCGTAATATTCTGCCAAGTCTCTGCACGTGCTCCCTGACACTCGCACTCCCAGAAACGATAATCGCCACATTGGCTTCAGGAATATCCACGCCTTCGTTGAGGACCTTGGAAGTCACCAAAATCGAATATGTTCCGTCGCGAAATCCCGTCAAGAATGCTTCTCGTTCTTTGAGCTTCGTGTGATGTGTCAAAACAGGGAGGAAAAAGCGCGTGCCAATTCGATACGCCATCTCGTTATCCTGCGTAAAGATTAGGACGCGATCTCCCCGATGCTTCTGAATCAGTTCCCAAATAGATTCTAACTTTGCTGTTGATGCTTGGCTGAGTTGCTTCTGAGTGAGATAGGCTTTGAATGCCCGCCGCCCCTCCGGTGTTTGACTCGATTTCCACAAGAACGTATTCCAGCCATTGGGTTGTGCGAGACTAATCCGCTCCCGCTTTAAAAAATCGAGATAACATTGGCGCGCAATTTCGTACTGTTCTCGTTCTTCGTTGCTCATTTCAATTTCGAGCGTTATCACTTGGTATGGGGCAAGTGTTTGACCTGCTAACTGTGTAATGTGCGCCTGATAACAGAGTGTTCCAACGAGTCGATAGAGTAGGGATTCCTTTCCATCAGCGCGTTTAGGCGTGGCGGTCAACCCCAAACGAAATGGTGCGATGCTGCTAATTGCTGCATATTGATATTGGGGGCCGGGCAGATGATGACATTCATCGAAAACGACGAATCCGAATCGATTGCCCTTGGTCGTCACATGCAACATCGCGGACTGATATGTTGCGACGGTAAGCGGGGCCATCTCATTATACCCACCGCCGAGTAATCCAATATCTGTCCCAAAATAGTGACTCAGGACAGCATACCATTGGTGCATTAAATCAATCGTTGGAACATGCACGAGAGTGGGACGTTGGACCTGTTGTATAAGAAGGACAGCAACGATGGTTTTCCCAGCTCCGGTAGGCAACGTAATGACACCTCGACCGCCGATCTCTTGCCATGCTTGAATGGCTTCTTCCTGATAAGGACGTAATGCGATGGTTTCTTTGATTTCGAATTCTTGAGGGGCAAACTGACGGGCATAATCCTCATAAGGAATTTGATGTTTTCTCAGTTGTAAAATAATCTCGCGATAGTAATAGGCAGGGGCTCGATAGGTGAGGGTACGGGCATCCCACTTGATTCCAGCAAGTCGGCTAAGCATATTTTCGGGTATTCGCTTGAGTACCAAAGTGCCTTTGTCGAAATAAATCTCTGGCTTTTGCATGTATCACCCAAATTGACTTCGGGAAGCTATCTTGGAGGAATCAGCGAAATTTGAGAAACTTTGGAAGGATGGAAACGATAGGCGCGAAAAAGGGGAGAAACTACCACCAACGGCAGTTTCTCCCCTTCTGGAAATTCTGGAAAAACAACTAGAAAATGCCCCCGACTGGACTCGAACCAGCATGCCTTGTAAAGGCACAGGCCCTCAACCTGCCGTGTATACCAATTCCACCACAGGGGCTCTTTGCTCTAAAACACCGTAATTATACCAATCTGAAAATGGGCTTGTCAAGTCGAATTATATGCTGATGAAGCCTGCATGATAATACGAAATTTTGAAATTCGAGTTGATACAATTACTAGGGCGTGTGGGCTGGATAAAAAAAAGCGACATCACATTTAATGTGTGTCGCGACTTCAACAAATGCCGGAGAGGGGAGTCGAACCCCTACGAGCAAAGTGCCCACTAGATCCTGAATCTAGCCTGTCTACCTATTCCAGCACCCCGGCACAAAAAGAATTCTGCTACTGAGGCAGTAGTTTACATCAGCCATTCAAACTTGTCAAGTAAATTTTAAATTCCGACAGCACGTACCTGATTGCCTCCCGCACGCTTGGCGGCATACATCTCACCGTCCGCTTTTTTGATAATATTCTCGGGATTGGTCGCATCTTCTGGATAAGTAGCGACACCCGCACTAATTGTGAGTTTATCTATGGGGTCTTCTCCCTCAAATTTGTATTCTCGAATTAAACTCACACACCGTTGAGCAAATGCAACCGCTTGATCTTTAGTGGCACCAAGTAGGAGAAGGACAAATTCATCTCCACCATAACGTGCTGCCACATCTGTATCGCGGATATTGGCGGTCAGCAGATCTGCAACCGATACAAGGATTTTATCTCCTTCAAGGTGACCATATCGATCATTGTAAGTCTTAAAGTTATCCATGTCGATCATGACCAATGACAGCGGCGTTTTCTCGGCTCTCTGGGTCATCAAGCTTTGAAGCTGTGTCTGTAGATACCGATAATTATAGAGGTTTGTTAACCCATCACGTGTGGCTAAATCGAACAGTTCTTTATGCTCCGCTCGGGCTTGCTCTGCTTCGCGAACAACCTGGTCTCGTTCCTCCTCGATTCGACGTTTCACAAGTGCTTCTGCAACTGACTGTATGGCCTCTGTTCCGTCAACTGGTTTGATAATCAGATCATGAGCACCTAGCCGAATGGCTTGCTTAATTGAATGGAGCGTAGCATGCTCTGTGATGATAATGGTTTCGGCCGAGGGATCGACCTTTTTAGCAAACTCTAAGATCCTTAAGCCTCCGTCGCCCGTAGCGAAATCTGGTAGGAGAAGATCCGTTAAAATAACATCATACGTGCTCTCCTGTGTGAGAAGGTGGCAGAATTACACCACATTTTGCGGTTGCCCTTCCAAAAAGGCAATGACGTTATCGACTGCACCTTCATTGAGTAGATCGACGCCCTCCGGCGTCATATCCGCACAGTGGGGGGTGAGAACAACCTGCTCGCAAGCCAAAAGGGGATGAGTTGCTGGCGGGGGTTCTTCGTCATAGACATCGATTCCAGCACCGCCAAGATGCCCGGAATTGAGGGCTTGGACAAGGGCATCGGTATCAACGACCTCGCCCCGAGCACAGTTTACTAACAGCGCTCCCTGCTTCATCATCGCAAATTCTCGACTCCCAATCATGCCGAGGCTTTCGTCAGTCAGCTTTACGTGGAGGCTGACAACATCAGCCGCTTTCAGGAGTTCATCGAAATTGACATACTGAATTCCGAGTTGTTCTGCCCTTTCCGGCGATGGGTGAAATGTCCACGCTATCACGTTCATTCCCAACGCTCTACCAAGCCGCGCCATTTCCGTACCGATGTTGCCCGTGCCAATGATACCTAATGTTTTGCCTTGCAGGTAGAAATTATCCATCCGGGGCCACTGTCCTGCTTTCACCGACGCTGTCATAAATGCGGCTCGCTTGGCGATAGAGAACATTAGCCCAAACGCATGTTCAGCAACAACAGGTGCCGTCCGACCGGGTTGATTGCAGACGACAACGCCAAATTCTTTGGCTGCCTCCAAATCGATCATGTCTGTACCGATTGAGCACGTCGCAATCAGCCTCAGCTTTGGGAGTTGACGGAGGGCTTCAGCGGGCCAAGTTACAATGCCGCGAGTGTTGATCAAAATATCCGCATCTTTTGCACGGCCAATCTTCTCCTCAAGAGTCGTCGGGCGATTGGTGTGCAAAACCACGTCACCATAAGGCTCCAAACGTTTCAGATGCGGTGACCCTTGAATCTGCGGTGGATTATCGCCCGGAACCACGATTTTTAGCCGATCTGAGGTGTTTGTCTGCATTCAGTTTGCTCCTTTCGCATGGCGTAAGTCAGCAGGTAGGTCTGTGAAAGACAACCTTAAAAACTTCGGCAGTTTTATCTTCGATGAATTCTGGTTCAGGCAGATTGGCTTTACGGCATTCCTCAATCATACGGGGAATGCCAGACCCTAAACCGCGGTAAGGCACTTCAAGTTTAGGTACAAATGAAACTAAAATCGGATTCCGCACAATCTGGATGCCGACCTTGATTGTCTCAATCGTCGCTGTGTTGGGAAGTTGCCCTGGACTAATGATTTCCACCCGGTCGTTGAAGATGAAAACGCGGATGCTGCTGTTGATTAGATAATCCCTGTGAACCAGTGCGTTGACTACTGCCTCCTCCAACGCAATCTCAGGAAGCTCCCACTTGCCGGGGAAATTGACATTCTGACCGCTCTGCAATTTTCGTAAGTTCCGCCGGAGAAATCCCATCGTGGTTTTGTATTGTTCGGACAAAGTTAAACCGATGTCTTCACTATCCAAATACGCCATCTCACTTAGGCTGTTGCCGTCGAATGCGACTGCTTTGACGATAAATTGTGGTCGAATGCGTTGTGGTTCCCGACCAAAAAGAAGAAGCCCTGCTAAGGTGAGGTGCGGTGATTTCATGAGCATCAAGTTTGACAGGATTCGCTCAGTGGTAGCATTGAACTGTTCGATTTCTTGACCGTATTGCTTCTCGTAGAAATATCGAAATCGAAGCCGATCGAGGTCTTCCAAACTTGTATGGCTGAGTGCCATTTCATCAGCGTAAAAGCCACCTGATGCTTGCATCAAACGTCGGAGTTCTTCGCGTGTCGCTCGACGTTTGTCCGCACCAACTTTCACCCAAAACACAGTTTTATTGACAGCATAAGGTTTGTCTGTGCCAAGTGGTACACTGATGAGGACGACAAGTCGATCGTCAACGCTTAGATTTTCTGTAATCACGCTTGTGGGTGGATCGATTTTCTGCGAACAGACGTTTGAGATCCATTGGTTGAGCCTGCGGATATCTTCAACACCGATGATTTCTCCCTCATCTGATACACCAACGATGATTTTCCCGCCCTCAGAGTTGAGCATTGCCGCAATTTCTACTGCCAACGCATCAATGCTGTTGAATTGACGTTTAAACTGCGTTTTGGAATCTTCGCCTCGGCTGATGATTTTGTGGAGTTCAGAAGCTGCCATTGTTATATTCTCCTCGAAACTTCCGAAGTTTGGATTCACATTTTACGCGGCGCAAAGCACTTCCTATATAATGCGACGATCTCTGCATGCGTTGCTTGACGGGGATTGTTGGCAGGACTGCCACTCGCAATCGCGTCCAATGCCATCTGATCGATGACCGCCTCAAACTTGTCCCGATCGATACCGATTTCGCCGAGGCGGGGCATTTGTACATCGTTGATTAGCCGCTCTACGGCAGCGATGGCTCCATCCGCCTGCTGCATTGGCGATAATCCATCGATCGGTTCTCCCATCGCGCGGGCAATGTCGGTAAAGCGTGAAGGAGCTCCAACAGCACTAAATTCCATGACATCAAGCAACAGCACGGCATTGGATAACCCATGATGAATATGGAAGTACGCACCAATTGGGCGTGACATGCCGTGTACTAGCGCGACGGAAGAATTGCTGAA
>JADFGN010000042.1 GCA_022567695.1 Candidatus Poribacteria bacterium
GACAACGACCTTATGTGTATGTCAAAGAATACTAATGGCAGATAAAGGAGGACATTCGCTTCCATGAAAAAACCAAACATCCTACTCCTCTTCGTAGATCAGATGCGTTACGATGCAATGGGATGCGCCGGGAACCCTGTTATCAAAACCCCCGCACTCGATCGCCTCGCCCGAGAAGGGACACATTTCACGCATGCTGTGACGCCAGTACCAGTTTGTATTGCTGCACGTCAATCATTGCTTAATGGCCACCGTTGTGCAACTCATGGCCGATTCGCGAACAATGTTCCAAACCCGGAACCGAACCTCTACACCATCCCACAACTATTGGGGAGTGGAGGCTACTTGACCCGTGCCATTGGAAAGATGCACTTCAGACCCGCCCGGCGACACCATGGTTTTCATCGAATGGAATTGATGGAGGAAATCCCTGCCTATCGCGAAGAAGACGAATATCTGATGTATCTCAAACAGGTTGGCTACGGACATATTCGTCAAGTACATGGGGTACGCAACCTGCTCTATCATCAGCCACAGGTGTCCGTTATCCCGGAGGAACACCACGGGAGCACCTGGGTCGCAGATCGGACAATTGAGTTTGTACATCAAAATCGTCATTACCCGTTTTTCTGTTGGTCGTCATGGATTGCGCCACATCTGCCGTGGAATGCTCCGGAGCCATTCGCTTCGATGTACCCAATCGAGGAAGTAGACCCACCTCACAACTGGAATCAGCCGAGGGAAACACTGCCGCACTTCATGCGGTCGGCAAAGATAACTTCGGATACGGAATTCGCATCACTAGAACACCTCAAACGCATTAGGGCTCTCTATTACGGAAACATCAGCCTGATCGATAAGGGAGTGGGGCGTATCCTGCAAGCATTAGATGAGCTTGGGCTTGCCGAAAACACGCTCGTTATCTTCGCCTCCGATCACGGTGAACTGATGGGCGATCACGGTGCATTCCAAAAGAGCAAACCCTACGAGGCGTCAATGCGGGTTCCGTTCCTCATGCGGCTGCCGAAACAGGTGATGGCTGGCGGTACATCCAATGAACGGGTCAGCTTGCTCGATCTGATGCCGACCTTCCTGGATGTGGCAGGGATTGATTATCCAGGTCAACCACAGTTGCCGGGAGCAAGTCTGTTGGGGCAGTCTGGTGGTGGATTAGCGAAGCATCGAGAGGAAATGGTGGTGGAACATGGCGGTGGAAAAACGCGCTGGCTTTCTTTACTACGTGGTCCTTGGAAATACAACTACTACTTTCAGGGCGGCTTTGAAGAGTTGTTCCATTTGGAAGACGATCGGTTGGAAATGAATAATTTGTTGTTAGAAAATCCAGCCCAAGACGCGAGGAAGTTGGGCGACGAGATGAAACGGCGGCTCACGGAATGGGAAAGAGAGTACGGTTTCTCGACCTCCTTCGACAGTAACGGAGAGTTGATTCGATCGGAAGTCCCCACAGGCTCGCCACGGGGTACTAACTCGCAGTTTCCGACATGGGTCGAAAATCTATCGCCTGAAGAGAAGGCACAGATGGAGAGCCCCGGCGAGTCCGTGCTCAATGCCATGCAACATGAGTGGACGTACAAGTTGACCGATTTGAACTTGAAGGTTTTCAAGGAAGCGGGGGGATCGCTGGAAGGAACGGAACATCAAAGGTTGCTGGACAACTTGGAATAAGCAGGACTTGAGCAGACCTTCGCTTGATCAATGGAGAGGGATTCTTATTGACTTCAGAGAAAAGAATAGGTAAGATAACAAGCAATTGATCAGCAGTCGCTATCGGAAAAATTTAACGCTTGGTGTAAGTTAGTTGAAAAGTCTGTTTATTGTGACGTGTCCTTGAATTTCACTCATCACACCAAACGTGGAGGATCACAGATGTCAAAACACTATAAAGTTGGCATCATCGGTTGCGGACGAATCGCAACCGCCCATGCAAAAGCGTATCAAGCGATCGATTCCACTCAGATTGTCGCTACGGCTGAACCGGACCCGGAGCGTCGCGCAAAATTCGGCGAGACGTACAACGTTGTAAGTTTCTATGATAACTACCGTGAAATGCTCGACGGTGAAGCATTGGATATTGTCAGCATCTGTACCTGGCCACCCCATCACTCTGAAATGACCGTCGCTATCGCAGAGAGCGACGTCAAAGCGATTCTTTGTGAAAAACCAATGGCGCTCAATTTGGGAGAGGCAGATCAAATGCTTGCAGCGTGCGAAAAATCCGATACGAAACTTGCCATAGGCCATCAACACCGATTTGATTCCCAAGTTAGCCAAGTCATGGAGTTAATCAAGGGAAATGCCATCGGTGAATTGCAATGGGTTTTCGGTTATTGCAATAGCAAAGACCTACTTTCCAACGGCACGCACGTCGTCGATCTAATCCGCTATTTCGCTGATGACTCCCCGGTCGAGTGGGTCTTGGGACAGATTGATCGCCCCACAGACAAGATTGACTTTGGACACCGAGTTGAACACAACGCTATTGGGCATTGGCAGTTTGCAAATGGTATCCGTGGATTTATCGAACAGGGCGAGATTGCCCCTCCGGGCTACGCTTTTCAACTCTGCGGCACAGCAGGGATTATCAGTGTCAATTCACCGCCGGGGTATCGGTTACAGGTGATCACAAAAAATGGGGAGCTCGATATCGTCCTTGAGGATGTTAACCCTCATCAAGCGGAGATCGAGGAACTTCTTGCGTGGATAGAAGGCGGAAAGCCTCACCGCTCACGAGGTAAAAGCGGACGCGCGACAATGGAGGTGCTGATGGCAATCATGGAATCGTCTCGTCTTCGCCAGACAATCCACCTTCCCTTGGAGACGCTGGAATCACCGCTGGAACTGATGATTCAGGCGAAACAGATTTGAGACCTGATGTGTGAAACGGTAGGAATAGAAATAGAAGAAATTAACTAAACTATCGGGAGATGACTCTGAGTTTCCTAATTCCTGAATCTCTCTTTATCTCATTTTCCATTTCTTAATTTTTTCACTATGAAAAGTTGTTTGGATGCATACTTACCCGAAATCAACGTCCCGTTTGAACGGCTTCAAAAAGGAATCCATACGTTCATCACCGATCAACGGAAACAGCTAAAGGATTTCATCCGAGATGCACGGAGCGGGGGATTTGAATGTTGCCGTTTCAATACCCAACTATGGGACACTGTCATCCACGCGATTTACAAAATTGCTTGTAGCCGAATTCAGACAAAACCGGATATCGCAATTTATGCCGTTGGCAGCTACGGAAGGGAAGAGCTTTGCTATCACTCCGATGTCGATTTAGTCTACACATCTTCGGTGGACTTGGAGGAGGTTTATGATGAGAAAACGCTGGAGTTAATCCAGCTATTTTACGATTTTCTTGATGGATTGAGCGATGCAATTGTTGGCTTCAAATTCAGCTTTATTTACCGACCTCTTGTTGACATCGATCGCTGGAATTATCAGGACATGATGGCACTGATCGATATGCGTTTTCTGGCAGGAGACAATTGTCTGACATCTCTATTCAAGGACACCGTACGCTCACAGAAATCTGACATTTCGATTGTGTTGGATTTGCTTCAGGCAAAAGAGGAGACTTTTAAGAAATCCAACGAAACAATCTATCGGAATCAACCTGATATTAAAAATGGGTCCGGTGGGTTGAGAACGATTCAATATGCGTTATGGATGTGCGGCGTACCTGAATTTGTGTCGATTCCCGAACTTTATAATCTGTTCGATGATAAGCAACTAAAGTCTTCCCTCGATTTCATGCTCAAAGTCCGGAACCTCCTTCACGCCTTTGCAGATGCCCCTCATGAAGTGCTGTCATATTGTCCCGAACATGATGATTTGATGCAACTGAAGATTGCCCAAGTGTTGGGGTACGCCAGTAGTGATGATGGGCTTATCTATGATTTTATGGCGGACTACTATTCTCACGCGAAATACCTTCACTTCAAAGCGGAGTCATTGATTGGCGATCTGCTTGGAAAAGGTATCCACCTCTCTGAAACGTTGGGCGTGAGACAGGAACAGATCTTCTGCCTCGATGATCGCTTTGAAGCCATCAACGGCGATCAATTGCTTCAGTTATTCGCTTATTTCCAGCAGTACGATTTTGACATCCAGCCAGCCCTCTCAACCTTTATCTTCGCAAACGTTGATGACCTCGATTTGGATTCCCTGAAACAGCGCATGGCAGAGTTGATGTCAAGACCGGGAAGTGTTTCCAAATCATTGACTCGAATGCATCGGCTCGGTCTCATGGCAGGCATTCTACCTGAGTTTGAACGGGCGATGCTGACACGCAGTGAGAGAAACACAGATCCATACACGGTTGGTAAACATACCCTTGTTGCAATTGAGTACCTTGATGAGATTCGTCAATCCGTGACAGATCAGATGTTTTCCACCCAGCAACTTTTCGCTTCTGAGGCAGAAGAACTTAACGCTATCTATCAACAGATTTCAGATGCGAATGTCCTTTATATGGCGCTGCTCCTCCACGATATCGACAAACCCGCATCCGATCATCCGAAGACTGGCGCAGAAAAGGCGAAGCGAATTGCAAAGGAATTCGGTTTTGATGAGAGGCAGGTCGATGAAATCTCTTTTCTGATCAGAGAGCATCTGTCGATGATCGGTTTGGCACGCTATCATCAATGGAATGAAGAGACGATTACCACATTCCAACGGCGCGTCAAATCCCTAGATCGTTTGATGAAACTCTACCTCTTGACCTATTGTGATTCAAAAGCCAATGGTCCACAGAACTTCACTGAACTAGATAAAGATAATGTGAAACGATTGTACAATTTAATTCGATCGCGTTTCGTTGGGGATGAGGAGGAATATTGGGGCGCATATGCCCATCCCGATGAGTTTCGACGGTTTCTATCTCAAATGCCAGTTTCTTACCGGATAACCTACTCCCCCCAAGAGATTGCGATGCATATCAAACTCGTCAAGCAGGTTGAGAGAATTAAAATCTCCGTTGCCGCGAAAGTCATAGACCCACGTCGTGAGGTCGAAACTCTGTTTCCGGGAGAGGAAAGCAGTGCCTTCCCCACTGAAATTCAATTTGTCGATAGAGCGGGATACACAGAATTGCATCTGTGCAGCTATAATCTTGTTGGCGAGATTCACCTAGTCAGTGGACTCTTTTTCGCGCATAACATCGACGTTCGTGAGGCGCGTGCATACACCAAGAAGGATACGAATATCGGTTTGGAAATTTATCATGTCCTCCATCAACCACCATACCTTCAAGGCCGGGCTCCGATGCCACTTGATGATGAGCTCAAAAAGGAATTAATCCAAGAGATTCGAGAACTCATGAATCAAAAGATAACGCTGGATGAGATTTTCGCAAAACACTGGACACAATTATCACGCCAATGGAAAGTCTATGAAGTGGAGATCGACGCCAACTCCACAACACAAGTTGAGCAGAGCGGGGATGCAATTTTGCCCCACAGAAACTACTCAGAAATCGTTGTCAAAGGAGAGGAACAGATCGGTTTTCTCTATTTTTTCAGTGGCATTCTGGCTAAACTTGGACTCAACATTGAAATGTGTAAATGTTCTGGATTTGGTGGACGGGCCATCGATCGCTTTTACCTAAAGCCAATCGCCGATCCGGTATCTATCCGTCAGCGGATTATGGAACAGCTGGAGATATGGTGAGTAGCCTTCATGTAAAAGCATGTGGCTTTCAGGTTCAGATCTAACGTCCAATCAACAAAAATAAGCAGGCCGGCTATGCTCATTGTGTTTCCCCCACAGCCAGTAAAACATCTCAGTAGCATGGTTAATCGTCCGGCCGATCAGTTACGCTTCCCACTCGCCTGCCAGATTTTTTCGGACGATGGATGTCTCATCATAGCCGCTGTACTCACTCGGTGCGTGTAGGCGTATGCCAAGAAGCGTCTGCAATTCCTCAGACGCATTCGGGAAACGCTCAAGTGTGGGATAAGGCATCCACGTTTCAAAACGCTTCATCCAGTAGTGTCCATAGGTTGGGAAAATCGCTCGGCGGACACTATCAGATCGGTTTCCACCACCTTTGTGCCACAGCGTACAGTCAAAAATCACAGCATCTCCCGCCTTCACTTTAACCGGAATCGCATCTGTTAATTCACCTTTGTCCCATTTGGGTGGTCTTTCTTTTCGACGATGTGAGCCGGGAATCACCCAAATTGGACCGTTTTCATCTGTCAGCGTATCAAGGTAAATACCGACGTTGACCATCAGTGGCTGGTCACAGACAAAGTGGAAGTCAGCGTGCCAGCCTTGGTCATCGCTACCCGGTTGCCGGGCGATTCCGTCGAATTGAAGCAATTGAGGGTGTGGTGTCAGTATCGCCTTGATTGCGGTAATCAACCTCGGATGGGCAGCAACTTCCAAAAGGGTTTGATCGTGGTCAATTAAATTTCGATACCCATTGAGCCGATCGAATGCGTCCCGAATTCGCCGTAGGGCGACGCCAGAAAGAAGCCTATCAAGTACGCAGTAGCCGTCGTTAAAAAACTGTTGGATTTTCTCAGGATCGAACATCTTTTCTATGGCCTCCTAAACCTTGATAACTAAGGCTCCGCCGAAGCGCCGCCCTCTCAGCACACAACAGGAAAGTTGCTTCAAAGGAACATCGTGATGCCCATATCGATATATCTATCTCGTGCTTCCGGCGCGACGCCCCGGAGGCAGATGGCAACGTCGGTGTCTTTAAGCTGCTCGGCCACATGGCGTGCACAGTCATCAACGGTCTTCAACGAATGGTGTGGGTAGCTTTCGATGCTAAATGAAAGGTCTGCGGGACCAAAAGAAAGACAATCGACGCCCGACTTGGCAAGCTTTCTGGCGTTGGTAACCGCGTTAATCGACTCGAGCTGCATCCAGAGTACACCATTTTCACTCCACCATTGTGCATACTCCAACCGCCCGCGATGCTCAGGCGCGACTTTCCGAGAAGGTCCGCCCCAACTGCGCTTACCGATCTGCGGGTAGTAAAAGTAATCGATGGCTTCATCAACCGTCGATTCAAGTTCCACTTGCGGGACCTCGATGCCCGTTGGCCCCAGGTCAAGGTAGTTGCCAATAAGATAGGCGTTACGGGTGTGCTTAATCCGAAACTGGACGGGCATGTCGAATTCGTCGGCGACCTGGCAGAAGGTGACCAGCCGCTCCTCGTTAAATGCGGAGTGCTGGCTGTCAGTCGAGATGTAATCGAAACCACCTTTATCCAAAATGGCTCTGAGTTCATCCGGCGCTGTCGCAACCGATGCGCCCCGGCCCACAATGACCTCTTTGTCGTGTATACGTTGTTTCAAACTTTTTTCTGGCATTTGAACTTCCTTTCTCATGTATGACTTGCTTCGATTGATTTTGAATCTTGGAAACGCCTAAGAGCATCCCTCAAATCGGTTAATCTGCTCCAAGAAACCCGTGTCACTTTTCTTTCGAGCTGTATAAAATTTTTAGACGACGTATGTATTCTCTATCCCTTTTCTCGATCGCCGCATCAAACTGTTGCGGGTCAACAAACCATGGCTTCCCTTCCGCCATACGCGCCCTGATTTTCTCAGTGACTTCGTCGAGGGGTTCGGATGCGGGTCTGGCTCGCCGAGGGCTCCGCACATCCGCTGGCCATTTCCACACACCACACAGGTCATAATGTCCCATCGGACCTTCATGTGGCATACGAAAGCCAAAGGTGGACTTTACCCCAAGCTCGATCTCTTCGGCGGTCGCTACGCCCTCCGCCCACAATCGATTTGCCTCCCGACTCATCGCGCCCTGTATCCGGTTCAGTAGATATCCCGGCAACTCCTTGAGCACTCGGATGGGCACTTTCTTTACCTTTTTCATCAAGTCGTAGATGATATTGTATGTTTCGTCACTTGTGTGGGGACCTTTGGCCACCTCAACTCCGGGCACGATGTGCGGTGGCGCAAAATAGTGAGTTAACCCGATCTTGTCCTGCCTCGACACATCTGCACCAATGTCGCTGAGCACCAGTCCCGAGGTATTGCTGACGATGATGGTATGCGGTGGGCACAATTTATCCAGTTTGTTGAAGAGTTCTTGCTTATCTTTTAACCGCTCGACAACGGCCTCGGTAATGAAATCGCTATTCGCTGCCACTTCTGCCACATCGGTGGTCGTGGTTATCCGGCTCACGGTGTCATCGGCCTGCTTCTGGGTTATCAGGTCTTCCTCCACAAAGAGAGCCATGGCAGACTTTAACTTTTTCATAGATTGCTGTAGAATTTCATTACTGAGGTCACTGATAACGGTGGGGTATCCGTTTAGCGCAAAGTTTATGGCAATACCGAATCCCATTGTCCCACCGCCAACAACACCCACTTTTTCAATGTCTGCTAACTTCATGTATGCCTCCTGTGTATTATTATTATTTCCTTGAGAACATCGTATGCCGTTTAGTCAATCCCGAGCGACTAAGCGCGCAGTTAACCGAATTAAATCTGAAAACGCGTTCTTCAAGACCCATCCACAGATAGCAAAACCAAAAAAAGTAAACGGCATCTGCCACAGGAGATAGCTCATGTGCGTATGTATAAATGAATGCGCTTTGAAGATAACATACCACGATAACGGGGCTAGGATTGAAAACCATGTCGCACAGATTAATGCGATACGGTGCTGTCGTCGCTCTGTGGCTGTCTTTTCGTTGCCACGGAAAAACAGAAGAACAGACATCACGATAAAGGCAACTATCAGGTGGGAATAACGGACTTTGAATAAGAAGCGAGAGATGAGGGGATTAGAGCGAGATAGTTGGCTACTGGGCTCAAAGAAAGTGCCTTCTATGTACGTCGTGACGACCTCGATTGTACCCGCTTCTAGACTGGCAGCATACTGAGGCGGAAAGCTTTGCGCATCCCCGTGCGTTCGCTTTCCAAAGGAATAGACCACATGCGCAACGCCGTCTTGGAAGTTCCCTTTTACAGAACCGATTTGGAAACATAAGAGCGTGAGGCTTAAGAAGATCGCCACGCATGAGCCGGATACGGCTGCAAGACTCAACTTCAGGAATTGGTGGGCACGCCATCTGTCTACAATGGCATAATAGATAAATGGCACCATCATCATTACCAGAGTGGTCGTCATGTATTCGTAGCCATTGATAAAACACTTGACGAAAACGGAAATGAGGATGGCAATGCCAAATGTGATGAACTGACGGTTGGCTGGGATTTTGTCATGTCTAAGGAAGTACATGACTGCAATCATTGGCAGGTAGAAAGCCCATAAACTCCACCAAAGGTTTCGACCAAAAACTGTCAACCATTGCGAGAGAACCATAGAACCTGCGACGGATATTGCAACCCACCATCCGAACTCCCGATAGAACCAGTATACAATCGCGGTCAATGCGATTGCCGAGAGTAGGGATGTCAACACATAGAACAACTGTAACTTGACGTGAGGGGATAGGGGGATGAGTCTATCAAGCAAGCTGAAAAGTATCCCCTGTCCCCCAATCTGTGACATGTATGGCGAATATCCATCGAAGGTCAGCTCATTCAAATAGGCTGAATACTGATCTTGAATCTGTTTTGACGATACCCATTGCTGTTGAATATTATTAGGAATCCCTGCCCCCGTTAGTCCTCCCGCTGAGAAGATACCATCTTGACGAGATTTGACCATTCTTCCCACAACAAGGCTTTCAGTGTCCCGCTGATGACTATCAAACCATTGTTGTTCTGCAACATGCCAGGAGTTAGAGAAAAATGCAAAAAACAGAAGTAGGATTGATACCGTCCAAATGGATAGCTTCCTTGCGAGTTCTGATTGACTGAGACGTCTAAGTTGCATAGTAAATATACCGCTGCGACGAGGCTGAAAAGTGTCGTCGCAGTGGTATATCCCGATAAGTTTACATACATGTAAGACGGATAAGCGTCATAATGGGCGTGGTCAAAACCGCATGAGCAAGGGGTTTGAATGTATGCTCAGCCCGCGATACTCACGCCTTTCCGCCAAATGTGACGTGGTCGTCCAAGTCGAGTAGATCGAACCAGGTGGCGATGTCTTCGCTCTGCTCACTCGCCGCTTTATGCAGTTCGTTGAAATATTCGCGCGTCTCGTAGTCGGAGGGAACGCGGGCTTCCTGATAGGCGGACCACTGAGTGATCTCCCACGGCGTTTGGTTGTGCCGGGCATTGGCTTGGACCCACTCAAGGATTTTGGAATCGCCCTTGCCCGCGGCGAGTTCCTCCTTCAACTGATCTGGGTTAATGCCAGTGTAGTTGAGAAAGTGCTCGTCTATCGGGCAGGCGTAATTATATTCGCCGTTCTGTTTGGCGATGGTAGCGCGCCCCTTGTCCAACATGCGAGGCAGGATGACGTAACCGCCCAGGCGCACGCGCGGGCTGCGGGGCGGCCGTTGTCTGAGGTTGGGTGCTGCCATTCGTTTTTCCACGTCTGTTGTCTGTTGGGATTTGCTCATTTTTCTTCTCCTTGTCTTTTGGTAGTTTATCCATTGGAGGATATTAGGAACCGATTTGTTTCCAACTCACCCAGGCACAGCATTCTTGACGCTTACTGTAAGACGTGCTTTTGCAATTTCGGGATTATGTAAAATCCCAAACCCGAATCACACTTATACGAGTTTTTCACTTAGCTACTGTGAATTGCTCGTTGTATAGAGCATATCTGACCGAGTGTTGCACGTGAATACCTAACATGTTATCATTATAGTTGAGTGCATCGCAAGGTCTTAAATTGCTATAGCCACCAGAAGTGGGAAGAATTTGAACAAATGACAGACCCAGCGTATGAAAAAAGGTTCACTTTGTCAAGTGCCTCCGGCAACACTTTAATTCGTAAGGAGAGATCGCTTTGAAAATAAAAGAAATCCGTGCTGTAGCCGTTAACCTCACCCCCGAATCTAAAACACAACCGCGCCTGCCTAAACTCGACACCGATGGATTCATCAGACCTATGGCACGCTATCCCGAGTTCAAGAGCGGTGGTGGGGGTAATAATTGGACGCGCGTCGCCTGTGTCGTCACTGCAGAAGACGGCACTTGGGGGCTTGGCCTGACCAACCATAGCGGGCCGGTGCTAAGCCTGATCAACGACCACTTCGCCCCTTTGCTTATTGGTCAAGACTGCATGGCGACTGAAAAGGTATGGGATGTTATGCGCCGTGCTTCCGCTCCATACCACACGGCGGGCCTGCCCAGTTATGCAATCAGTGCCGTGGATAATGCGATGTGGGACTTGAAAGGGAAACTTCTGGACTGCCCCGTTTATAAGCTTCTTGGTGGGCCGCAGAAGGACAAGATATTCTGCTATGCAAGCAACACGGACATATCCTACGGCACAGAGAATAGCATCGCTTGGTTCCTAGAATTGGGGTTCAAGGCCATCAAGCTCTTCGCCCGTTACGGTCCTGAGTCGGGTATCGAGGGAATCCGCAAGACAGAGGAACTCGTCGCCCGCACTCGCGAGCAGGTTGGTGACGATGTCGAACTCATGTTAGATGCTTGGATGTCACTCAATGTGGAGTATGTCGTGCGGTTGGTGGAAGCCTTGAAACCTTACCGCCTAAAGTGGCTTGAGGATTACCTGATGCCAGAGGATATGGACGGCTATTTCAAGGTGCGCCAGCGGGTACCGGGCCAAATTCTCGCAACAGGCGAACACTGGTACACCATCCACCCCTTTGCGTTGGCGGCAGGTCAGGGTCTTGTGGATATACTACAACCAGACGTCCAGTGGGCAGGCGGCATAACAGCGTTAGTGCGAATCTGCCACATCGCCGAGGCTCACGGCCTGACTGTAATCAGCCATGCTGGAATGAACTACCCATACGGCCAGCACCTTTCTTACGCGATGCCTGTCATCCAGTGGGGGGAACGTTCAGAGGGCGTATCGCCTCCGGGTGTTCCGCTTGAAGAAAGGGTTGTCCTGCCTGGAACGCCGGTGATTAAATCCGGTTATCTGACGCCCAGCGACGCTCCTGGCTTCGGCATCGAGGTCACAAAGGACTGGCTGGAAAGCAAAGCTGTCTAAGATGAGGCAGGTGCAAACATAAGTCATCCCAGATTTTGCTTTCAGACCGCAGGGCTGCGGATGGCTTAATGGATACTAATGTTGCAAGATAGAGAATTTGGGGAATTCTTGACAGAAGCTACATAACAAACGGGAGGGGACAGATGAGAATGAGAGTTGTGCTGACGATTGCATGTGTCGTTGGCGCCGTGATGCTTCACGCTGCGGCTTTTGGTGAAGAAGAGAAGCTTGTTCGTGTGATTGGCGAGCCAATGGTATTGCACAAGAATATACGTGAGCAGTGGGGAATGCATACGTTTGCGTATATCCTTAAGGGGGAGAAGTTTCTTTACTGGAGTGCATCTGCTTACAATAAGACTGACAAGACTCACGAGCTTCTTGTGGGGAAATACCCATTGCAACAGGAGACTTCGGGTGTTGTTTCCGCGGTTTCGACTATCCGATTGGTCGAACCGACTGTGGATACTGTCACTATCCCGCAGATGATTCGTACCCCTGACGGTCATATTCACATTTTCCTATGTGTGAACTACAAGTTGCCGGGGCGAAGTATGCATCTTGGAACAATACGCTATTATCGCACTGCGACGCCGGGCGATATATCCACGCTCGTGAATCGCACGGAATGTATTCCGATAACCAAGCCCTACAACAACTTCCACACGCGGATGAATGTGGGCGTCACGCGGGATGGCAAACGCATGGCGCTGGTAATATTAGCGATCTCCGAGGATGGCAGTGTTCGGTTTAACACTCCAATAATCTTCTTTGGTAAGCGGGAGAAAGATGATGGGCGGCTGGGAGATGATTTTATTTTTCAGAAGCCGATCAAGTACGCAGAGCCGATGTCCTTTTTCTACCCGCAGGTAGCGGCAACGCCTGACGGTATCGTCGTCGTAGGGCAGCATTACAATGATGGCTCAAAGAAGCGGCACACAACGCGCCTGTATCATTTGGATTGGAACGGAAAGCAGTTATATCATGCGGATCTGACCGCGGACAAGAGTGATGGCAACTACTGGTGCCTTGACTTGCATCCGCTTCATCTGTCGGACTGGAGTCAGCTGGTTCTCTACCACAACAAATATTCTCACACGAGCGATGAGGCGACCGGGCATGAATTCTGGCTATACGATGTACCTGCTCGGAAGTTAACGCTTCGTCGGACCATAAATGCGAATCGGGGGCTAATGGGATACGGGAAATGGATTCCCATATCGGAGAACGCTTCGGCGCTTCTTAACGGGGTCTGGGGCACGGGGAAGCATGACATATACTCGTGGGAGGGGAATCTTCTCGGCGAGGGCGAGATCTCAGGTTCAGCGCTGCAAGGGGCGGCTGCCGAGGATTTGGGATACGTTCGCAGGGCGAGTTTGTGCATTGCTCATCCCCTCCAGGGTTCAGTCATGACTTCGAACGAGGTGTATGTCGCGTCTGACCTGCAGAATCCCGGGACTGAAGTGAAATCGCATTCGTTCGTAGCCTGGCGGCTGGGACTGGGCAAAGCGGGTGAGGGCGGCCGCTGATCCCTGGTGTAAAACTTCGGGCAGGTGTAATGGTCTACCGAGTTCCGGGATTGATGCCAAAAGTCTGTTAGATTATCCTCTTTTTTCCGAGTATCTATGGGGTTAGAAATGGGGCAACCTTCTCCCCACTATTTCGTCTTTGATTTTAGGATCGAATCACGCATCCATCCCACTTCAGGCGTCCAAAGTTCACATTTTCCAAGGAAGGAGAGATTCATGATACTGGTAACAGGGGCTGCGGGCAGGCTAGGAAGGCTTGTCGTTCAACGACTCATTGCGCGAGGATACGAAGTTCTGGGCACCGACCGAGTGCTATATGACGACTCCCCATCGCCATTCGTTCAAACAGACCTGTGCGATGCGGAGTCAATTAAGGCATTAGTGGCGAAAGCTGAAGCAGTCATCCACATGGGGGCCATTCCCGGTCCGGGAGGGGATGGGTACCGGACGTTTGAAAACAATGCCATGAGCACATTCAACGTGCTGTGGGCGGCGGCCGAGGCAAAACACCGACGAGTGGTGTTCTCCTCCAGCGCGTTTGCGGTCGGCTGGGCGCCGGATGCGGCGGCTTTTGTGCCGGAATACCTGCCTCTCGACGAAGCACACCCGCTGACGCCATTCGAGCCTTACGGGCTGTCCAAGCAGATTGGCGAATGCATTGGGGAGATGGTTGCTCGGAGTTCGGCAACGTCGGTGGTGAGCCTTCGGTTTACGAATGTAGTTTCCCCGGAACGGCAACTCGAATTTCCCATCTCCGCGCCGACGCCGGAAAACCCCAGGACGCTAGTGATGTGGGGGTACGCCGATCCACGGGACGTTGCTGATGCCCACGTCCTTGCGCTTGAAGCGGATTGTAGTGGACACGAAGCGTTCCTGCTGGCTCAGCCGACCACGCGATTTCGCGAACCGACGCTTGAACTGATTGAGCAAAATTTCTTTGGCCGCGTGGAGATTCGCGGCGAAATGAAAGGCAATGCGAGCGTGATTAGCACAGAAAAGGCACAGCGGATGCTCGGCTTCGCGCCAAGGCCCGGTTGGAACGAAACCTTAGCCGTTCAGGGCTGACCGAAAATTTCCCGTCAGGCGCAGTTCTGCCACGACTGGCGTTGGGGAGTAACAGAAAAGCCCCGTGCAATGGGTGTTACGGGCTTTCTGCCTATGGACTGTGGTCTTATGGTTAAGGAAGCAGATTGGCAATCTGTTGCAGGATGTTTGAAGCGCGATTAGCGGCATCCTGTGCGTCGGCATCGCTGGGGTCGGGTGCACCGCTGCCAGGGTATCTCGTTGCCGTGTAATACTGGTCGAGTATTTGGCAATCTGTCAAAAGTGACTGTAATGCCGGTTCATGACCACTGCACAGATTCAGCAGATCGACTAGCCCATGAATCCTTGGGTAACTGCCGCCCTTCCAAAGCAGGTACGATTTGAGTGACTTTTCGACCGTCTGCTGGAATAGAAAACAGGCGTGAGCGTAGAATTGATTTTGGATGGCGATCTGCGCAAAGGCATGATCGTCTTTTGCACGCTTAAACCATTCCTCATACTCTTTCATATAAAACCCGTCCCTTCTGAAGGATTTCGTGATTCACGAAAAAATGACCACTCCGCCGTAAGCGGCGAAATTCGGCAGGCGTGTAGACGAAATAGTGGACGCTCACGTCGGAATCACAGAGGGTGGCGACCTCTCTGAGGCGTTCATAGAAGGATTTGTCCGTGTCTTTGATAATCACCAGATCCAGATCGCTCCATTCATGAATATTGCCATCATTCATCGAGCCAAAGAGCAGAATCGACTCCGGTGCGTAGTGCTCGACAAGCGATTCAACGATTTGGTCTAGATTCTGTTTCAGTTGGTTTCTGCGGGTTTCGATTGACATGCTGCAAACGCCCTTCACTTTGATTGATGGATATTATACCACAGTTTGACACTGTCTGCGAAAGGTGATGAAAGTCTGCGGCAGATACGGCAGCGATGTTCGTCTGATGGGCATCGCACAAGCCGCGATGTATCAAACGGTTACTGTGCCTTGATTTTGCCCCGATTGAGATGCCTTTATTCTCGCATGGAGACTGAGTTTGGGCAACAAAAAAGCCCCGCGTCACAATGTGACACGAGGCAATGATTCGGGAACGATTTGTCGGTGTTGTCAGTTTTTCGCTTTGATTTCGCCCCACGTCGTTGTGAGTTTGCCTTGTGGATTCACGCTTTGGGGGAGTTCAGGGTCAAATTCTTCGACAGTTGAGAGAACACGCCCCGCAAAGCGCTCTACCCCTCCAATGGCGTAAATCCTTCCGTTGACAACAGCCGTGAAACCCGTTCTTGGAGTGGGCATATTGGTTTTCTTCGTCCAGGTATCCGTCACCGGGTTGTATTCCTCGACGGTCGGAAGCGTGCTCCCACCAAATATCATTCCTCCAATAGCATATATATTCTCGCCTACGACGCTGGCAGAGAAAATTCCTCGGCCCGTTGGCATATCTGCTTTCTTTGTCCAGGTGTCGGTCACTGGGTCGTACATTTCCACAGTTCGACCCGGCCCCAATTGCCCCCATGCCGTTCCACCGATAACATAAATCTTACCGTTTACTGTGATGGCGGGTGCAGCTCGTCCCGTCGGCATATCCGTTTTTCTTTCCCATTTCCCACCGCCGCCAAAGAAATCTACCGGCTCCGGCTTCGGCTTCTGTCCAAAGTGCCCGTCCCCCTTCTCGCTTGTGAGAATCGTAATCTCCGTAATTTCTATCGTATCCACTGGAATCACGCCGGCCTCTGGCACCTGCGTTTGGCTGGGCAATGCCGAACCAATCAACTGTCCAATTGGATACAGCGGACTGTAGGGAATACTCAAACTCAACAGAAGAACAATCAGTCCCGCTGTTGCAGATACACTCAATGGCAGTGTCATCTTGCTCGGTGGGGCTTGAATCTTTGTCTGTTTAATCGCTTCAACAAGACGGAACGTAAAGGAAGGTTGCAACCGCATTTCTTCAAATGTTATGCTCATCATGTCAATCATCTCCTCTTTGAGTTTCTTTCGAGCGACAAAAAGCCGCTGGTCTATTGTGTTTTTCGATGTTCTCAGAAATACAGCGATTTCCCGACTTTTCATACCACCCAGATAATGAAGGCTCAACACTTGGCGATAGATTTCCGGGAGTTCAGACAGAGCGTCATGAATCGCCTGAAGCCTCAATTCATCTTGGTGTGCTGAAATCGAGGGCTTATCGAGCACTTCCTCATCGATGTCCTCGATAAAGTCACGCTCTGGCGAACGTGACTGCCTTCTCAGAAAATTGGTACACAGGTTTGAAGTAATCGCGTAAAGCCAAGGGAGGAATCGCTCGGTTCGGCGAAAGGTTGAAAGTTTCTGATACGCACGGAGAAATGCCTCTTGAGTCATGTCTTGGGCATCGTGGAAGTTTTTGAGCTTGGCATAAGCCAGCGCGTAGATACTCGCTTTATATTTATCGACGAGTATGCCAAAGGCTTCCGGTTCTCCGGCGAGGCATTTTGCGATGAAATGTCCATCTTCCGTGTACACGGTTTCCCTCGATTTTATCGGACGCTGAATCTCCCATTCATTATATAATACAAATGAAAAGCCCAAAAACTTATACGAGATGAAATTTTTTCGGAGTTTTTTTCAAGAAGATGATTGCAATGCCTTTATTTTCGCATGAACACTGTATTCGAGCAACAAAAAACCCCTCCGTTAGGCGGCGGAGAGGCAGGTGTTTCACTGAATAAATTGGTATTGGCTACAATTCTTTGCTTGTCTTAGATTGTCTCATTCGTATAACGTAGACCATTGAGAATGGGACCATGCACTTTACCCGCCTCGCCATATCGATACCCTACCTTCTGCCGAATCTCTCGTGCGGCTTGGTTTTTAAGTTTGGTATGCGTTCCCAGTAACGGGCAGTCGGAGAATCACGCCAGTCCTTATCCAAAACATCCCACGAAAATGGATCGCCCAGCCAACTAAAATGAGGGTGTAACCAGCTGTCCGTTATTGTATGGCTTTCACCCGCATACCGGAAATCCATCGATAGCCGAACCACATCCGGGGTATGATTGTCAGCCGCTGCGTGAACCGTGAGAGATTTGAACATCAGCAGATCGCCCGTGCGGTAGTCAGCCTGTAGCCACTCAAGGCTTGAATCGGTATCTACCGTGTTGCCACCGGGACCCGGTGCCGACTTCGGCATAAGGAACCCTGCTTTGTGGCTACCTTTCAATACCTTAAGACCGCCGACCTGTACGGGAATATCACCGAGTGGTGCCCAGCAAGAAATAATCTCCGTTGAGCCGCCGACGTAAAGCCAGTCTTGATGCGGTTGCGTACCACGCTCATTATCACGGGGGAAAGCGATTCGGGCAATCGTCATGGGAAGTGCAAAGACAGGTTCAAGGAAGATATCGTCCATGATTTTTCGCACGTTGTCATGAAGTTTCAGCCGGTGGAATTCTTCCAAAGCCTGTACTTTCGCGTATACCGGACGCCATTCTTCGGCACCCTCAAGAATCGGCTCGCGATCGGTCAGGGCATCCTCTAGGTTAGAACCCTCTTTTAACCAGCCAGCCTCCTGACAGAATTCGAGGATTCGCCGCCTGAGATGTAGCACTTTGTCTTTCGGAAGAATATCCCGGAGAAACAGATATCCGTCATCGCGTAGCCGCTTGCGAAGTGCTGACGGATTTTCAAGTAAATCGTTGGATTCTGTGAAGTGTTTCATGCGCCATCCTTTCTCATACGTCAGTAATTAGATATGAATTTGGCGATACTATACACGAGGTGACACGGGATTGCAATTGCACTATGACGATTCATAGTCTGCCCAGAGCCTGTTTCATTATTCATCATCAAATGGGTATTTTTCCGCGGGGGTTTTGAGTTCTCGCGTCAACTTCTCCAGTTGAAAGCAGCGGCTACCCGTTAGTACAGGCAGGTATTCTTCGGGCACCGTTTTCAAGGACTCTTCATTCGGCTCATACCCTTGATGCGGTTGGAACATTGACGGCCAATATCCTCCGAGAATAAAAACGCGCGTCTTACCGGATTTACAAATTCCGCCTGAATGCAAAAGTGCTTCAAAAAATAGAAGTGTTGAACCCGCCGGAGCAACCACCTGATGAATCAGTTTATCAGCGTCTTTCACTGCGGCCTCAATGATGTCACGCCTATCGATGCCAGCCAGTTTGTGACTTCCCGCGATGACTGTGGTGCCACCATCGTCCGGTCCCAAATCGGTGAGATTCGTCAGCGTTTTAATGAATGGGCAATGGTATAAACCATTCGTCGTACTGCCAGATTCTGGATGCCATCCGGCATGAAATCCATATCCTTGGCGTTGCATTTTTTCTTTGGGATAGCGAATAATATGGGCATCTGACTGTAGCAGTCGAACATGCGTACCGACAATTTCTTGCGCCATGCCGACCAAATACGGATCGGTTAAGTAATCAAAGAAGCATGGATGGACATGCGGCAAATTATCGATGCGAAAATAATCGGGGGCGGTTCTGCTGTGGGCATTCGGAACGATTCCATACGGATATTCCCCGGTTTCTCGATAGACGCACTCGATTTCATAGATTTTCTCAAGCAGTGTTGTAACTCGATCATCAGAGAGTGTCCTTTCAATGACAACGTAACCGTAAACCTCAAGATGTAGGCGTTGCGCCGAAGTTAAAGCGGGGAACGGTTTCCTGAAATCTTCCATAGATAGACCTTTCGTTTGTGTAGATTTGGGATGGCGACAAGCAGATATTGACCTGCGTGGTGGATGAGCGAACGAATTGTATTAGCTATCCGTGGTACCAGCAGTTGGTAACACCTTGGGTAAAAGTGCTTCCAAACGGTTCAACGGTTCTCCCATGCTTTGAATGGCTTCAACCCAGAAATCTGGAGATTCAAGATCACGACCAATGCTTAAACGGGCGACGTTTTCGCAGGTATCACGTCCCGTCAGGCGCAGGAATTCTTCGTATCTTGGGAGAAAAGCCTGCCCTTCTGCAAGGAACATGGCAAAAAGCCCCCGGCTAATAAGATAGCCAAAAGTATACGGATAGTTCGCAAAAGTCCTGTCGGTCAGATAAAAATGACCTCTGCGAACCCACAAGTAGGGAAATTCGCCATCTTCGGCAAGCACATCGCCTAAAATCCGCCGCTGAATTTCAACAATCATGCCCGTCAACTGGTTACTACTCAATTCTCCTTTTTGTCGTTCTTCGTAAACAGCTTTTTCAAACTCGAAACAGATCGGATCTTCGATCAGGTAGATAATACTGTTGCTCAGTTCCATATCCAGAAGTCGAGCTTTCATTACGTCGCTCATATCAGGTGCATCAAGAGCACCCTCCACGAGAATCATCTGGGCAAACGTGGAGGCGCATTCCGCCAAGGTCATTGGGTAGTCCTGCGCGAAGGGACGCAGGTTTCTCATCACGTAATTGTGGAAGGCATGACCGGCTTCGTGAGCCAACCTGCGAACATCATCTATTTCGTTGTGAAAACTGAGCATGATGCGCGACTCGTTGGTAACTAACGAGTTCGTGCAAAGTCCGCCCCCGTGCTCCCACTCAATCCAGTTTCGGTCAACCATCTGCTCAAAGAAGTCTCCCAGAGCCGGATAGGCTCGGGCAAAAGCGTTTTGAACTATAGACTTGCCACGTTCCCAAGAAATGGGTTCAGCGTCTGGAAACGGAGGTGGCGAGCTCATTTCATACCAAGGGATTTGGTCTTTGCCAAACATACGCGCTTTAAGTCGAACAATCTGGATAGACCACCTCGAATTCGAGATTTTCCGTGACGGTGTCATAGAGGCGTCCCCAAGCCTTGATTCCATCGACCGCAAGGTCGGCAGCTAACGCCTCTTTGTCGCTCGTCATCAGATTTTGTCCGGCTCTCCGCATCCGGGAAAGGTAGTAGTGAGCATCTGCAAATGCCTTTCGACCCACAAAAGTGTCGAAAAGGCTGTCCTCCACTTCTTTGAGCGTTCGTCGGAGTTCAGCAAAAACCTTCTCGAATTCCGCTGTAATCTGTGCCGCGGCTCCTGCTTCCTTCTGGTAGACTCCGTTTTGAGAATCAACGGAAACAAGACATCCAATGTACGAATTGAGATGCCACAGCCGAGCAAATACGTCTTCGCTTGTCGTAAAGACGGATTCCCATTCCGCCTGATTGTCTTCACCCAACGGTGCGAGAGCCACTATGGTTTTCTGGAGTTGGGCTATATCATTCTGTAGGGCTTCTTTGAACTGAACCATCTGAGGTCCGTTAAATTCTTCAAAGTAGCTGGTAAGGTCCCAGTTCATTGTCCGGGTTGAGGTTGTTTCTTGCATTTTTCCTTCTCAATTCTGAATTTATTGTGCAATATCTCTTAGTGTTTAAATCCTCAATCCTATTTAAGTTCAATCTTTTTCTGCACGCAGTTAAGGAACAGCAATTTAAATAACTGGTGCATTTGCGACCTCCCCTCGCCCCTCCTTCGCAAGGATGGGAATTTACGCTGTTCGATTCTCCCCCCGTCCCCCTTACGAAGGGGGACCATAGGGGGTGGGGATCGTCGAGCCCGGAGACGATAGATAAATAGAGGGGGTTGAGCGAAATGACTGACTTAAGTTTCCTTGTTTCCCTCCTGCAACTGAGAAATAAACGCCTCCTCCGTCAAGATAGAAACGTCAAGTTGTTGCGCACGATTGTATTTCCGTCCGGGCGAGTCACCGACAATCAGGGCATCGGTACTTTTGCTGACGCTGGACACCACCTTGCCACCAAGTGCTTTGATTTTTGCTGCGGCTTCTGAACGGGTCATTGTCGATAGCGTGCCTGTTAGGACGAAGGTCTTTCCGGTAAAGAAGCGCGCTGATTCTGAAGTACCGGAACTTTTCTGTTCTGGAGCACGCCCAAATTGCAATCCCGCTGCTTTTAACCGCTTCAAAAGATTTTGATTCGTCGGTTGTCCAAAGAACTTAGAAACACTCTCCGCAATCTGCGGGCCGATGCCGTGGATGCCTTCAATCTCTTCAACGTGCGCCGAAGCGACGGCATCAATTGATCTGAAGTGATCAATTAACAATTCGGCGACATTTTCGCCAACGTGAAAAATGCCAAATCCAAACAACACTTTCGCTGCTGGTGCTCCTTTGTTTGCTTCGATTGAACGAATGAGGTTGTCCGCTGATTTTTCGCCCATTCTCTCAAGTTCAACCAAATCTTCGCTTTTCAAGGTGTAGAGATCTGCGACATCTCGAACAAGCTCTGCGTCAACGAGTTGTTCAATAAGCGCAGGACCCAGCCCGTCGATATTCAGAGCACCACGGGATGCAAAATGCGCGATGCGACGTTTCAATTGCATTGGGCAAGCGGAATTCACGCACCGAACCGCGACTTCCCGCGTTGAACGCTCAACAGGTTCATTGCACGTCGGACAGCGATCTGGTAAACGGAAGATCGTTTCGGTTCCGTCCCGCTTCTCCGTCAGCACCGAAACGATTTTGGGAATGACGTCTCCCGAGCGCTCTAGAACAATGGTGTCGCCCACACGAATATCCTTGCGGATGAGTTCCTGTTCATTGTGTAGTGTCGCATGGGTGATGGTTGCCCCCGCCACTTGCACAGGTTCGAGAATTGCGACAGGTGTGAGTACACCGGTTCGTCCAACCTGTACCTCAATTGAGCGAATCTTCGTTATCCCTCGACGTGCCGGGAATTTACAGGAGATCGCCCATCGCGGGCTTTTTGCCGTCGCGCCAAGTTCAATCTGCTGGGCAATAGAGTTGACTTTAACAACAACGCCGTCGGCATCATAGGGCAGACTTTCACGTTGCGCCGTCCAGCGATGACAATACTCGATAACGCCTTCGATTGATGGAAACACTTCGGTATGCGGATTGAGTTTAAGTCCCATTGCTGCAAGAGACGAGAAGACCTCCGTGTGCGTTGTAAATTCGATTCCTTCCACGTCGCCGAGCGCGTAGATAAAAATATCCAGAGGACGCGACGCCGTGATCGAGGAATCATGTAGGCGAACCGATCCGGCGGCAGCATTCCGGGCATTTGCGAAAGGTGCATCGCCATTCTCCGTCCGCTGACGGTTGATTTCATCAAGCCGATCTTTTGGTATAAAAACTTCGCCGCGTACCTCTAGCACCGTTGGCATCGGCTGGATGGAAGTCAGTCTCAACGGAATCGACCGAATCGTGCGTAAGTTTGCGGTCATGTCTTCGCCATACTCACCATCGCCGCGTGTTGCCCCACGAACCAATAGCCCGTCTTCGTAAAGCAGCGCAACGCCTAAGCCGTCGATCTTTAACTCGGCGACATATTCGACTTCTTGATCGGGCAACGCCCGCCGTATCCGCTGATCGAAGCCGTATAGTTCCTCTGGCTTGTAAGTGTTATCAAGGCTCAACATACCTTGGCGATGACGCACACGTGTACCGAAAGCCACCTCACCGCCCACCCGTTGTGTCGGTGAATCCGGGCGGATGAGTTCCGGTTGCTCGGCTTCCAAACGCTCCAGTTCTTTCATCAACTCATCGAACTCCCGGTCGGAGATCTCCGGCTGATCTTCGATGTAGTATTTGTGCTGGTGATAGCGGAGTTTTTGGCTGAGTGCTTCTACCCGCTCTTGAGTAGATTGGTTTGTCATGATTTTCTGAATTAACTTTGAGGATATGGTTTTTTAACCTGCATGTCATACCAATCGCTACACCATTCCCAGACATTCCCATGCACATCATAAAGTCCCCATGGGTTGGGCTTTTTCTGTCCGACAGGATGGTGAGTCCCCTGGCGGTTCTGTTCGTACCAGGCATGTTCGTCAGGGAGGGGGTTCTTCGGGCAATTGTCCTTGGGACTCACGTTGCATCGGCTTGATAATGGGATTTCCTTCTTCGATTGCTCGAATGTGAGCACCAGCCACCTGCCCAGGATGAATTTGATACGCTTTCCGAAAGGCAGCCAGTGCTTCGTCGTATCGCCCCAGTCTTTCATAACTGTCTCCGAGTGCGACATACGCTAGCCCCCTTTTATATGAAGGGGCAATCTTAATTGCTTTTTGGAGGTGTTGGATAGCCTCTGATGGTTGACTGGAATTGATTGTTGCCCCCAGTCCAACTAACGCTTCAACAGAATTCGGATTCATTTGAAGTAATCGGCGCAAACCAGCTTCCCTCTCATCTTGCCGATCGGATGGAAGGAGTTGGGTTCTTAACAGAAGTGCTTCAAAAGACTCCGGATTTTCAATCAAAGCCCTTTCTGCATATTCAAGCGCGTCGTCAAACATGTGCAGTTCTCTCAGATATTTGGCTGCATCCAGTGTGTCCATACCTTCCGTGAGGATCTCGATCTCTTTGGGATGAGGGCCATCTAAGCGATATTTACCTGTCAGGCCTGCATACAAATCTAATATCCTTTTTTCTTTTGAAGCTGGAATGGAAGGATATGCTTCTGATGTATTACCACTGACAACTCGACCCCAGCTTGATGATCGAGATTGTTTTGACGATGGACTTAAAGGGCGAATCGACGAATCAGTAAATGCTCCGGACGATGTCTCTTCAGATGAT